>NZ_JBFBLA010000020.1:0-98803 GCF_040702485.1 Arthrobacter sp. NPDC080031 | reverse complement strand
CACAGCTGATCTTCGAGACGCTGAACGACCGGGGCACACCTCTGCTGAAAGCGGACCTCTTGGTTCCGGAACCAAGCCCACGGGCCACACCCACGAATTGAAGGTAGAGGGAAGCCTCAATACCTAGTCAGCCAGCCACGACCGCAGCGCACGGAGGCACTCACGGATGGCGTCCGCGTCGACGTGTTCGTTGTCTTTGTGCGCCAGAAGCGGATCCCCCGGCCCGAAGTTGACCGCCGGCACGCCCAGCTCGCTGAAGCGCGCGACGTCGGTCCAACCGTATTTGGGTTTGGGCTCGGCACCGACGGCGGCAACGAAGGACGCCGCGGCCGGGTGGTTGAGGCCGGGCCGGGCTCCAGCGGCAGCATCGGTGCGGACGACGTCGAAGCCCTCCAGCAGTTCGCGGACATGGGCTTCGGCCTGGTCCGGAGTCTTGTCCGGCGCGAAACGGTAGTTGATCTCGACGACGCAGCGGTCCGGGATCACGTTGCCCGCGGTGCCGCCGTTGATCTTCACGGCATTCAGGCTTTCCCGGTAATCCAGCCCGTCCACGTTGACTGTACGCGGTTCATAGGCTGCCAGGCGGCTCAGGATGGGCGCGGCTGCGTGGATTGCGTTGCTGCCCATCCATGCCCGGGCGGAGTGCGCCGCTTCCCCGACGGTGGTCGCTTCGAAGCGGCTGGTGCCGTTGCAACCGCCTTCCACCGTGCCGTCCGTGGGTTCGAGCAGGATCGCGAAGTCCCCCTCCAGGAGATGGCCGTGGTTCCGGACCAACCGGCCGAGGCCGCTCTTGACCGCTTCAACTTCCTCATGGTCGTAGAAGACGAAGGTGACGTCTTTGCCTGGCTCCGCGCCGCCGTCGAACATGGTTGCCGCGAGCGCAAGCTGCACCGCGACCCCGCCCTTCATGTCAGTGGCTCCGCGTCCATACAAGTTTCCCGTCCCGGGGACGCCGGACTCCCACGTGGCGGGCACGGTGCCGAGTGAACCTTCCACACTGGGCAACGGCACGGTATCGAGGTGGCCGGCCAGGATCACCCGCTCCGGTCGTCCCAGTTCGGTCCGGGCAATGATGGCGTCGCCGTCGCGCACAAGCTGCAGGCCCGGGATCGTGCGGAGGGCGGATTCAACGGCGTCTGCAAGTGCGGCTTCGTTGCCGGACACGCTGTTGATGTCCATCAGCGCGGCGGTCAGCAGCGCAACGTCTTGCCTGATGTCAAGAAGGATCGGGGTAGTTTCAACAGTCACTTCTCCACTGTATCCCGAGCGAATTGCGACCCCTCCGGTCCACACACGGTTTCGAGGGAAGCAGCGGCTCTCGATAGACTTGCGCCATGACTGAAACCGCTGCCTCTGCCGCTCTCGATAGCGCTTCTGACAACGATCGCTCCGCCTATGGCTTTGGCCTGGCCACCATCGTCACCTCCGACGCCGGAGAAGCGACAGTGCTGGACGTATGGTTTCCGGCGCCGGCACTGGGCGAAGCGGCCGGATCCCTGCGGGACGTGGAGCACGCCGACGACACCCTGACCGCACTCGCGGCCGAAAGCCACGACGCCGACCGCCGGACCGAACAGAAGGTGGTCTTCGCCCAGATCAACCTCGACGAGGCCCCCGCGGACACCGTTGACGCCTACCTGCGCCTCCACTTGCTTTCGCACCGCTTGGTCAAGCCCAACAGCATCAACCTGGACGGCATCTTCGGCAAGCTCCCCAACGTTGTGTGGACGAACTTCGGTCCGGCCGCAGTGGACGGATTCGAAGTGACCCGTGCCCGCCTGCGCAAGCGCGGCACCGTGACGGTCTACGGCGTGGACAAGTTCCCCCGCATGGTGGACTACGTCATTCCCACCGGCGTCAGGATCGCCGACGCCGACCGGGTCCGCCTGGGCGCCTACCTCTCAGAAGGCACCACCGTCATGCACGAGGGCTTCGTGAACTTCAACGCCGGCACACTCGGCACGTCCATGGTGGAAGGCCGCATCTCGGCAGGCGTTGTTGCCGGTGACGGCACGGACGTCGGTGGCGGCGCATCCATCATGGGCACCCTCTCCGGCGGCGGCAAGGAAAAGATCGCCCTGGGTGAGCGCGTGCTCCTGGGCGCCAACTCGGGCGTCGGCATTAGCATCGGCGACGACTCCGTGGTTGAAGCGGGCCTCTATGTCACGGCTGGAACCCGCGTGCGCATCCCGGGCCCGAAGGACGACAACGGCGAGGACACCAGCAGCATCATCAAGGCTGTTGAGCTCTCCGGCGTGCCGAACCTACTGTTCCGCCGCAACTCCACCACTGGTGAAGTCGAGGTCCTCCCCCGCAAGGGCCAGACGGTGGAACTCAACGAAGCCCTTCACGCCAACTAGCTGATACCTGGATGCGCCGTCTCCGACGCACCATCATCTTGTTGCTGGCTCTTGCCTTGGTGGCTGGTGCCATCTTCGCCGTGGTGACTGTGCTGCAGCGCTCCGAAACCTTGGTTACGGAGCGCTGCGTCGCCGTCGTCGGCTCGGACTCATACGAGCTGGCGACCGACCAAGCCGCCAATGCAGCCCTCATCACCGCCATTGCGGTGCAGCGCGGGCTGCCCGCGCGCGCGGCCACGATCGCTGTGGCCACCGCCATGCAGGAATCCAAGCTTCGAAACATCGGCCACGGTGACGAGGTGGGCCCCGATTCGAAGGGACTGTTCCAGCAGCGCCCTTCCCAGGGGTGGGGCACGGAGGCCGAGGTCATGGACCCTGTCTACGCGACAAATGCCTTCTATGACCACTTGGTGAAAGTGCCGGGCTACGAAACCATGGCGATCACTGATGCGGCGCAAGCGGTCCAGCATTCGGCGTACCCCCAGGCCTACGCGCAGCAGGAAGCGATTGGCCGGGCGTACGCGTCGGCACTGACGGGACATTCCGAAAGGGCCCTCGACTGCACGCTCCGCGCCGCGGACACTGCCGGTGACCCGAGCGCCGTTGTGGCGGCCATGACGACGGCGTTCGGCTCCCTGCCGGCCGCGGCACAGGGCCGCACGGTCCAGCTGAACATTAGCGGCCCCCAGGCGTGGGCGGTGGCCCAATGGGCTGTGGCTAATGCCAAGGACCTTTCGGTGACGCAGGTTGACGTGGCCGGCGCCACCTGGAACCGGCAGGACCACAAGGGCTGGCAGGATTCAGCTGCGGCAGCGGGAACCGTGACCATCACGGTTTCGGCTCCGAAGACGTAAAGCCTAGGGGCCCGAGACCGGGGCCGTCAGGCCTCGGGCGTCAGACCGAGGTCCTCGGGCGTCAGACCAGTAGTTCAACCACCGGCTGAACGTAGCTGCGGAATATCTCCGGCTGGGACAACAACTGATGGCTCATGATCATCTTGTCCGGCTCCAAGTACCAGGCCCTTGGCTCGCTGAGCGGTAGCTCGATGATCGTCAGCTCGAAGTCCCGGGAGCTCCGTCCGACTTCCAGCAAGCGGTCCTCGACCATGTCGCCAAGAAGCAACATGGCACCGCTGGCCACGCGTTCCGCTTCGAGCTTTTCGTAATCTTCAAGGCGTTCACGGGCCCACGTGAGCGCGGCCCCGAAGTGGGCCTGCAGTACCCGCCGCAGGGCAGGCGAGTTGCCGAAGGCGTTGAATCCCGGGGGTGAAAGCTCCGGAGCGGCATCCGGATATGCCCTCAGCAGCTGCTCCCACCAGGCTTCCCATTCCGTCTTGAGGGCCGGTACCCCGCCGACCTCGGCGGTGAGGTGTGTGTGGTCCGCGTGTCTGACTTTGGGTGTGGCGTGGGATAACGTCGGCGTACCAGCTCCGTCCAATCCAGCAACGTCTCTCAGATACAAGGCAATGAGCATCGGTCCGGAGGTGTCCATTGTGATCCGCCACCCCTGACCGCCTGTGTCATGCATCCGATTGCCTCCCTTGGCAGGTGCCCGCTCAGAGTTCCAGTCTATTCCCGATGAGCCTTGACGTTAACGGTTGAGGGGGGTGCAACAAGGGTGTCCAGATGAGCGGTCAGAACGTCGCGGCAGACCTCGGCTGTCATCCACTCAGGCTGCAGCAGCGCGTGCATGCACAGTCCGTCGAGGGTGGCCAGGAGTCGCTCGGCCTCGGTCACCAGATGCTCCTGGACGGATCCGCCGTCGGGCATCAGCCGCATTACCAAGCGGCCGACGACGGCGGCCACGGCTCGGTGGCTGCGAGCGGCTTCTTTTTCGAGTACAGGCCGGATGCGGGCAGCGTGCCGGAACGCCATCCACACGCAGGCGTCGACGGCCAGTTCCTCGTCGAGCGGAAGGAATTGACCCAGCAGGGTTAACACCGCCGCGTCGTGTTCCGTCGAGCCCGGCTCCAAGGAGTCGACGACGGCGAACGCATCCTCAAGCCGCCCGGCAATCCTGTCGACAACCACGCCAAAGGAATGGACCAGCAGTTCATCGCTGCTGGCAAAGTAGTGCCGGACGGAGCCAACGGCGAGCCCCGCTTCGTCGGCCACCTCCCGCAAGGATGCACGCTCAAGGCCATCCGTGGCGATGATCCTGAAGACGGCTTCGACTACTTCCAGGCGCCGGGCTTCGGCATCAACAATCTTGGGCACAAATCTTCTTAGCACGAACGTGCTTGAACCGTGCCGTCCGGCGCACGGGAACCACGGGAGTGTGGCCTACGCAACACTGAGCGAGCCGCGCCAAGTTCAGCTAGCGTTGCTTGCATGAGAATTCTTGTCACGGGTGGCACCGGCTACATCGGATCGCACACCGTTCTGTCCCTGTTGGAAACCGGACACGAAGTAGTCGTGGTGGACAATCTCGTGAACTCAAGCGAAGAATCCCTGCGCCGTGTCGGTGAACTGGCGGGAAAGACAGCGGCGTTCCATAAGGTGGATCTGGTGGACGAGGCCGCCCTTGAGGCGGTGTTCGACGAGCACAGCATCGACGCCGTCATCCACTTCGCCGGGCTCAAGGCGGTCGGCGAATCCGTGCAGGAACCGCTGAATTACTACTACAACAACATCGTGGGCACGTTGAACCTGCTGCGCGCCATGGACAAGCACGGGGTCCGCTCGATCGTGTTCAGTTCCTCGGCAACGGTGTACGGCGAGCACAACCCCATCCCCTACGTCGAGAAGATGGAGATCGGGGCAAACAACCCCTACGGCCGCACCAAGGAGCAGATCGAGGACATCCTCACGGACCTCGGGGCCGCGGACGAGCGCTGGCACGTCGCCTTGTTGCGCTACTTCAACCCGGTGGGCGCACACCCCTCGGGCAGGATCGGCGAGGACCCGCAGGGCATCCCGAACAACCTGGTTCCGTACATCGCCCAGGTTGCCGTCGGCCGCCGCGAAAAGCTCATGGTCTTCGGCGGAGACTACGACACCCCGGACGGCACCTGCCTGCGGGACTACATCCACGTCGTCGACCTCGCCGATGGCCACGTCGCCGCACTGGACTACGTTGCAGAACGCCCCGGCGTGCACCGCTGGAACCTTGGCTCCGGGAAGGGCACGTCCGTGCTGGAGATGCTCCACGCCTTCGAGAAGGCCGTGGGCCACACGCTTCCGTACGAGATCACTGGACGCCGGGCCGGAGACCTGCCCGCGTTCTGGGCCGATGCCTCCTCAGCCCTGGCGGATCTGAGCTGGTCCACCACGAAAACCGTGGACCAAATGTGCGAAGACCACTGGCGCTGGCAGAAGAACAACCCCCTCGGCTACAGCTCTTAAAGCAACGCGGGGTCACTTACGGCCCATAATGTCCCTTGGGACGGACCGTAAGTGACCCCGCGTTGGCTGGGCCCACACCGGCGAGGGACCCGGGCCGAGCTTGCGAGGCCTGGGAGCCGGTGGGGACTAGACCGCCGGGTAGTCGCGCTCCGGCTCTCCTGTGTAAAGCTGCCGCGGACGGCCGATCTTCGTCTGGGGATCGTTGATCATTTCGCGCCACTGGGCGATCCAGCCGGGGAGCCGGCCGATCGCGAACAGCACGGTGAACATCTTCTCGGGGAAGCCCATGGCCTTGTAGATCAGGCCGGTGTAGAAGTCGACGTTCGGGTAGAGCTTGCGCTGGATGAAGTAGTCATCGGCCAGGGCCTTCTCTTCGAGGCGCATCGCGATGTCCAGGAGTTCGTCGTTGCCGCCGAGCTTGCCGAGAATCTCGTGCGCCGTCGCCTTGATGATCTTCGCGCGGGGGTCGTAGTTCTTGTAGACCCGGTGCCCGAAGCCCATGAGGCGGACGCCGTCCTCCTTGTTCTTGACCTTCTCCATGTATTCCTCGGGCTTGATGCCGTCGGCCTGGATCTGGCGCAGCATCTTCAGCACCGCTTCGTTGGCCCCGCCGTGGGCCGGACCGAAGAGGGCGTTGATGCCCGCGGAAACGGATGCGAACAGGTTCGCGTTCGAGGAGCCCACAAGGCGGACGGTCGACGTCGAGCAGTTCTGCTCGTGGTCGGCGTGCAGGATGAGCAGGAGGTCCAGCGCCTTGACGACGACGGGGTCCAGCTCGTACTGCTCCGCCGGTAGGCCGAAGCTCAAGCGCAGGAAGTTCTCCACCAGGTTCATGGAGTTGTCCGGGTACAGCATGGGCTGGCCGATGGACTTCTTGTGGGCGTAGGCCGCGATGACCGGAAGCTTCGCCATGAGGCGGATAGTGGAAACTTCCACGTGCTCAGGGTTGAACGGGTCCAAGGAGTCCTGGTAGAACGTGGACAGCGCGGAGACAGCCGAGGAAAGCACCGGCATCGGGTGCGCGTCCCGCGGGAATCCGCCGAAGAAGCCCTTGAGTTCTTCGTGCAGCAGGGTGTGGCGGCGGATCTTCTGGTCGAACTCCTCCAGCTCCGTGGGAGTGGGAAGGTTGCCGTAGATCAGCAGGTACGAAACTTCCAGGAAGCTTGAGTGCTGGGCAAGCTGCTCGATCGGGTAGCCGCGGTACCGCAGGATGCCGGCGTCGCCATCGATGTAGGTGATTGCCGACGTGGTGGCGGCGGTGTTCATGAAGCCGGGGTCATAGGCGACGGCGCCCGTCTGCTTCAGCAGCTTGGAAACGTCGTATCCTTCGTTCCCTTCTACAACCTTGATCCGCGGGAGCTCGAGCTCTCCGCCGGCATGGCGCAGGGTAGCGCTGGTGGTCTCAGTCATGGAGTCCCCTTCATGAGGCTCTGGGCCTCGGTCGAAAGCTTGATCCAACCAACATCTGGTGACTCCAACCGGGGGCCTGCAGGTGCAGGCGCCATCGGCCGGACTGCCTTCGTGGAGAAAGCCACCATTGATAGTCAGTTAAAAGCTACCGCCAGTAGGCGGGACAAACTAATCCACAAGCTACGATTACCGGCGGAATGACGCGCCGTGTGCGGCAAGTCACAGCATTGTTACCGAGCGGTGTTCAATCGTTCGACGGCCGCATCGATGCGTTCATCCGTGCCCGTCAGCGCCACCCGGATGAAACCGTTGCCGGCGTCCCCATAGAACACTCCGGGCCCGACGACGATCCCCAGGTCAGCGAATCGCTGAACTGTGTCCCACGTCGCCTCCCCTGCGGTGGACCACAAGTACAGGCCGGCCTTGGACTCGTGGATCTCCAGGCCGAAGTTCTGCAGCGCCGGAAGGAGGCGTTCGCGGCGACCGCGGTAGAGATCCTTTTGGGCGAGCACGTGGCCGGCATCGCCGAGCGCGATGCGCATCGCTTCCTGGACCGGGTACGGCACGATCATGCCGGCGTGCTTGCGGCTGTTGACCAGATTCGCCACGATCGACGAGTCGCCGGCCACGAAAGCGGCACGGTAGCCGGCCAGGTTCGACTGCTTGCTGAGGGAGTAGACGCACAACAGACCGTCCGTGGACCCTCCGGTGACGCGTGGGTCAAGGACACTCGGCACTGCCTCGCCGCCACGCTGGGCATCCCATTCGCCCCAGCCGAGCTCGGCATAGCATTCGTCCGACGCCACGACAGCGCCGATCTCGCGTGCCTGGGCCACGATCTGCCTGAGGGATTCGACGTCGCGGACATTGCCCGTGGGATTGCCCGGGGAATTAATCCAGATGAGCCGGACCCTGGAGCGGGTGGCCGGGTCCAGTTCGTCCAGGCTATCCGCGGCGATCGCAGTAGCCCCTGCGAGCATGGCGCCGATGTCATAGGTCGGGTAAGCCACAGTGGGGCGGACCACGACATCGCCTGCGCTCAGTCCCAGCAGGAACGGCAGCCAGGCCACCAGTTCCTTGGAGCCGATGGTCGGCAGGACGTCCCGCGGATCGATCCCAGGGACCCCGCGACGGCTGGCAAACCAGTGGGACACGGCCTCGCGAAGCGCCTCCGTGCCGTGAACCGTTGGGTAACCATGGGCGTCAGCTGCCCCCGCAAGTGCCTCGCGGACGAGCTGCGGAGTGGGATCCACAGGGGTGCCGATCGAGAGATTGACTGCCCCGCGCGGGTGTTCCGAAGCCTTGGCCACGTACGGCGCCATCGCTTCCCAAGGGTAGTCGGGCAGGTTGAGGCCGAAAGCGGGTGCCGCAGAAATCAAAGGAAGCAACCGTTCTTAGTGGTCTTGGTTCTGTGGAGGCAGCGCGGCGATGAAGGGGTGGTCCTTGCCGGTGTTGCCGATCTTGGCAGCTCCGCCAGGGGAACCAAGGTCATCGAAGAACTCGACGTTGGCCTTGTAGTAGTCGGCCCATTCCTCCGGGGTGTCGTCCTCGTAGTAGATCGCTTCCACCGGGCACACGGGTTCGCAAGCTCCACAGTCTACGCACTCATCCGGGTGGATATAGAGGGAACGTTCGCCTTCGTAGATGCAGTCAACAGGGCATTCTTCAATACACGCCTTGTCCTTGACGTCCACACACGGCTGCGCGATTACGTAGGTCACGTCCCTTGCCTCTCCACAGTTGTCCCGGACTATTCCGGGTAGTACCACCGGCCCTGTGGCCGGTACATCGAATTCTGAGCCTATTATCCCCCAGCCGGAACCCAGCAACCTAGCCGGGCGTCTTACTATGAACTGGTGAATCTGACCCGGCCCCAGGATTTCCTGCTCAATACCGTATCCGGAACACGGGTAGTTGTCCGATACAGGCTGGACAGCGGCTTCACGGACGCCCTCGGCTACCTGCTCTCCGTCACCGAGGGTGCGTGCACCATCCGTACCCGCCAGTCCGACGTCGAGATCCCGCTGGCCCTTGTAGTGGCGGCAAAGGAGGTCCCCCCTCCGCCGCCACGCCGGGGTACGCGCTCAGCCAGCGAGTAATCCCGCGCTCCACCCCCTGCCCGCACCCCACCCACCCACTGGACATGCCCCCTGCCTGCCCGAACCACTGGACATGCCCCCTGCCTGCCCGAACCACTGGACATAGCGCCAATATGCCCATTCTTGGCTCTCGGGGCAGAGCATGTCCCGTGGCAGCGCGAGCCGGGGCAAGGGACATGTCCGTTCCTGATGAGCAGCGATGGGCATGTCCCTTTGAAGACGGCTGAATGTTGGCCTATACGGAGGTCACGCGGCCCGGTCGAGAGACCTCAGCGCGTCCCGGACCATCGCCACAAATTCCCGAGGCCGGTGTTTCACCATCGAATAGCTCACAACCAAGGTGGGGACGCCCAACCTGGTGGTGACATTCCACCGCCGGCGGTCCTCCTCGAAGCTCGGCTTGTCCATGTGGAAACCTGCTCCGTCGGTTTCAATCCCCAATCTTCCGTCCACCATCAGGTCCAGATGCCCCATGCCCGGGATGTTCACTTGAGACTCGACGTGGAAACCCGCTTCGCGCAGGTGGTACCTGGCGATGCACTCGATGATCGACTGTGACTGGGGAACGATCCGTGACACGAGCCTCCGCTCCCGTGCATCGTTCCGCCCACTCAGCCTCATCCTGATAGCCGTGAGCGGCAACCTGCCAAGAGCCACGGCCGATTCGACAATGACCAGGCCGTCCAGATCCGGCAGGCAACGCAGGGCCTGGACGACTGAATCCATTAGCGCGGGCGGGGCCGCGGATCTATGGCAGACAAAACCCTCGTACTTTCGGCTGTGAGGGACTGCCACGTGGGGAAATTGAGGGGCATCCATGACCCACAACCCGGACAGCCCGGCCGCTGAAATGCAGGCCGGTTCCGCGGGAAGGGACCTAATGGCGAGCAAGCCCGGATCGGCACCCGGCACCGCGTAGACCCCTCGCGCCACGCGGAGAATCCGACCGCTCGCCAATGCGGATTTCAGCTGGAAATGCGACACCCCGGCCGCAGCGAGATGCTTAGCCCGCGCCACGCCGTCGTACGCTGAAATGACGTCAATGATGTTCACCATGCGCCCCATCGTTCCGGTCGAAGCGGTAGGTGCGGAAGCGCCAACATTCACTATGTGGAAAACATCCTGTCCGCTCCCGCGGTCAAGCATTGGACATGCGCCTTCATCACCGCAGAGCATGCGCCGCATTGGGACCAAGGAATGCGCATGTTGCCATTATGTCCAGTGCTGCGGGCGAAGGAGGGGCATGTCCGAAGGAGGGTCAGGCGCCGTGCACCCCGTCCGGCAGCCTGCGCATTCCCCAAAGCGGGGAGAACAGCACAGGCGCAACAAAAACAACGCTTCCGCCCAAGCCGATCCAGAGTGTCGGGACGAGGCCAAGGTTCTCGGCCAGGAGGCCTGAGGCAAGGGCTGCGATCGGCATGACTCCCCACACCACGAAGCGAATGGAGGCATTCATGCGCCCAAGAAGCCGGGGAGGACATACCCGCTGCCTCATGCTCAACTGCATGATGTTGTACACCAGGACTCCGAAAGCGAACCCGAACTCGGAGACGATGAGCATCACCAGGAACATCCATCGCTCGGGGGCAAGCACGCACAGCGGAACCAGGAGCAGGAAAGCCGAACTGATCATCGACGCCACGGGAATGACGGTCCCCTCGCCGATCCAGGCCGCGAGCCGGGGCGCGGCAACAGCTCCGATCAGTCCGCCGACCGCCCCGACCGCCATGATGAGGCCCATGCCCTCCGGACCGAGTTCCAGCTCACGAAGGACCAGAACCGGCATCAAGGTGAACGCGATCGTGGTGAAGAAGTTGACCCCGCCCGTGCACGCCACAATCCTGCTGATCAACGGGTGCCTGACCACAAAGACCAGGCCTTCCTTGATTTCGCTTGCCAGTGGCTGCCGATCTTTCGCCGGTGCGGGCCGTTCCGCATCTCGCGTCCTGAGCAGGAAAATGGCCGACAGCAGATATCCGATCGACTCCCCGACGAACAGCACCGGCGCGGACACAATAGTCAGCAACCCACCGCCTGCGGCAGGACCCCCGATCCGCGCGATTTGTGAGGTGGCTTCCAGGTTCGAGTTGGCCTCCGGCACTTTGGCCGCATCCACGAGAACAGGAACATAGCTCTGATAGGAAACGTCGAAAAAGACCGTTGCGGCCCCGACGACGGCGGCCACGGCGTACAGGTGCCAGATCTGCAGGATGCCGGCCCACCAGAGGATTGGCACAGTCGCCATCGCCGCGGTCCGGACCAGGTCCGCCACAATCATGGTGCGACGCTTGAGCCAGCGGTCCACCCAGGCTCCCGCGGGCAAACCGATCAGCAGGAAGGCCGCAAGGCCGGCGGCATTGAGTGCCCCGACTTCGAACTCACTGGCGCCGAGCAGAGTCACTGCGAGGACGGGAAACGCCAGTTGCCCCAGTTGCGCCCCGAGTTGGCTGACGGCCTGGCCCGACCAGAAGGTCACGAAGTTCCGGTCCCGCCACAGCGAGGAAGCGCGCGGGGCTGTGTCCGCTTGCAGAGCATTGTCAGTGGTCCCGGCATTCACCCGCCCAGTTTCCTGCAGTGATTGGTATATGTCAATCACTCTGGGATGGCTACACTGGCCACCATGACGGAACACGAGCGGGAGGACAGCGACTTGGTGGCCAAGGGCCGCGCCTTGAGCTCGCCCCTGCGCCTGAGGATTCTCCGGCTCTGCCTGCACCACGCGCGCACCAACAAAGAGATTGCGGGGCTGTTGGACATCAATCCGGCCTCGAGCCTGCACCATGTCCGGACCCTGGTGCGCACCGGTTTTCTCGTGCCGCAGGAAGGCCGGAAGGGAAAGAGGGGTGCCAAGGAGGTGCCGTACATCGCAACGCGCACCTCGTGGAGCACTCCCGTGAACGACATTTCCCCGGTCCTGATCGAAACATTCGTCCAGGAAACCCGCGGGCTCGCACCAGAGGACATCGACGTCTGGCGGCTTGGCGTGAAGTTCAACGCCGCACGGCAGCAGGAAATGATGGGCAAGCTGCGGGCGGTCGTCGAGGAATACATGCGCCTTCCGGCAGACGACGACGGCGAGGCCACCTCGCTCTTGATCGCCCACCACCGGGATCCGAGCGCCGACTAAGCTAACCGCGGGATGGACGCGTGTAGCGCCGGCACCACAAGAGCATCACAAAAGTAATGCCCGCACTCCCGTAGACCCACACATTTCCGGGCACATCCGCGACGATCAGCTGCTTGCCCGTTCCACCCATCGACAGCACGCCGATGGTGGCATAACAAACAATGCCCACTACCGCCGTCGGGAGCAAAGACCGCGACCACGCACCCAGCAGAAGTTGGAGCGATGCGAGCAGGAGCAATGCCGCTGCGGTGCCCCAATAGAGGTCGACGCCGGGCAGGAGGAGCGTCTGCCGGTGCAGTGCGGTGCCCGCAAGGGCAGCAAAAAGAGCCACCGGAACAGCCGCGGCAATGCCGCGTGCCGTTCCGGTGGCTCCCTTATTCAATGCGTCAGTCCGTTCAGTACGCAGTCAGTGCAGGATCAGACCTTGGCGCGGGCGCGGGTGGCCTTGGCACGCTCGTTGGCGTCCAGGATCACCTTGCGGATGCGGATGGACTCCGGGGTCACCTCAACGCACTCGTCTTCGCGGGCGAATTCGAGGGACTCTTCGAGGGTGAGGTCGCGCGGCGGGGTCAGGTTCTCGAAGGTGTCGGAGGAAGCTGCACGCATGTTGGTGAGCTTCTTTTCCTTCGTGATGTTGACATCCATGTCGTCGGCGCGGGAGTTCTCGCCGACGATCATGCCTTCGTAGACCTCGGACGTGGGCTTCACGAAGAAGGAGCCGCGTTCCTGCAGGTTGATCATGGCGAAGGGTGTGACAACGCCGGCGCGGTCGGCAACCATCGAACCGTTGGTGCGGTATTCGATGGGGCCGGCCCACGGCTCGTAGCCCTCGGAGATCGAGGAAGCGATGCCGGCGCCACGGGTGTCCGTGAGGAACTTGGTGCGGAAACCGATGAGGCCACGTGCCGGAACGATGAATTCCATGCGGCACCAGCCCGTACCGTGGTTGGCCATGTTGGTCATGCGGCCCTTGCGCGCGGCCATGAGCTGCGTGACCGCACCGAGGTACTCTTCGGGAACGTCGATGGTCATGTGTTCCATCGGCTCGTGGATCTTGCCGTCGATGGTCCGGGTAACAACCTGCGGCTTGCCGACAGTCAGTTCGAAGCCTTCACGTCGCATCTGCTCCACGAGGATGGCCAGCGCGAGCTCGCCACGGCCCTGGACTTCCCAGGCATCCGGACGCTCGGTGGGCAGAACCCTGATGGAGACGTTACCGATCAGTTCCTTGTCCAGGCGATCCTTCACCTGGCGGGCGGTAACCTTGGCGCCCTTGACCTTGCCGGCCAGCGGGGAGGTGTTGATACCGATGGTCATGGAGATCGCGGGGTCATCCACCGTGATGAGCGGCAGCGGCTGCGGGTTCTCGGCGTCGGTCAGGGTCTCACCGATGGTGATTTCCTCGATACCGGCAACAGCCACGATCTCGCCGGGGCCGGCCGAGTCGGTCGGAACGCGGTCGAGGGCCTTGGTGGCCAGGAGCTCGGTGATCTTGACGTTCTTCAGCTCGCCGTTGGCGCGCGCCCAAGCGACCGTCTGGCCCTTGCGGAGGGTGCCGTTGTAGATACGCAGGAGTGCGAGGCGGCCGAGGAACGGGGAAGCATCCAGGTTGGTGACGTGCGCCTGCAGGACACCGTCCGGGTTGTAGGTCGGCGCCGGGATGTGCTCGATGATCGTCTTGAAGAGAGGTTCGAGGTCTTCGTTTTCCGGTGCCGAGCCATCAGCCGGCTGGTCGAGGGAGGCGCGGCCGACCTTGGCTGCGGCGTAGACCACGGGTACTTCCAGGATCTTGTCCAGGTCCAGGTCCGGAACTTCGTCCGCGAGGTCGGAGGCCAGGCCAAGGAGCAGGTCCATGGACTCGTGGACAACCTCTTCGATACGGGCGTCGGGGCGGTCGGTCTTGTTGACCAGCAGGATGACGGGCAGGTGCGCGGCAAGGGCCTTGCGGAGCACGAAGCGGGTCTGCGGCAGCGGACCTTCGGAAGCGTCGACCAGGAGGACCACGCCGTCAACCATGGACAGGCCGCGCTCCACCTCGCCACCGAAGTCGGCGTGGCCGGGGGTGTCGATCACGTTGATGGTTATGGTCTCGCCATTGGACGACGGGCCGTTGTAGGCAACCGTGGTGTTCTTGGCGAGGATGGTGATGCCCTTTTCGCGCTCCAGGTCACCGGAGTCCATGACGCGGTCTTCCAGGTGGTTGTGCTCGGCGAAGGAGTTGGTCTGCTTGAGCATGGCGTCGACCAGGGTGGTCTTGCCGTGGTCAACGTGGGCCACAATCGCGACGTTGCGCAGATCACTGCGCGATGCAGTGGCCGCGGCGGTGTTGGTGGTGGTTTCAGACATGCGTAATGGCTCGATTCAGTGGTGAAGTCAGCTGTTGTATCGCGACATTTCCAACCGGAACGCACGACGGATTAGACCCTTTGACACAGGGCACCTTCATAGAGTCTAAGCGCTGTGGTATTTATTGGCCTAAAAATCACCCCCAAGGCTGCTGAATTGTGCCCTTCATCACAATCGGCGGCGGGTTCCGGGACAAGCCGGAAACAGCAAAAGAGCCGGGACCACTTCCCCCCACGGAAGTGGTACCGGCTCTTCTTCCCGCCTCGGTGGCACTCAGCCGACGGGCGCCAGGCCCGTCAGGCCACCACGGGCGGCAGCATCAGGCTGGCACCCGGGATCGCGTGAAGCAGCGCCTTGGTGTAGTCCTGCTGCGGCGAATCGAAGACGTCGTCAGTGCTGCCCGTCTCCACGAGCTTGCCCTTCTGCATCACGCAGACATGGTCGGCGATCTGCCGCACGACCGCGAGGTCGTGCGTGATGAAGAGGTACGTCAGTCCGAGATTGGACTGCAGCTCGGCCAGGAGGTTCAGTACCTGGGCCTGCACCAAAACGTCCAGGGCGGAGACCGCCTCGTCACAGATGATCACTTCGGGGTCGAGCGCCAAGGCACGCGCGATCGCGACGCGCTGCCTTTGCCCGCCTGAGAGCTCGTTCGGGTACCGCTGCATAGTGGACTGCGGCAGCGCCACCTGGTCCAGGAGCTCCCGGACCTTCTTCTCGCGGCTGGCCTTGTCACCGATCTTGTGGGTCCGGAGCGGTTCCTCGATGGTCCTGAAGATGTTGTACATCGGGTCGAGGGAACCGTAAGGGTCCTGGAAGATCGGCTGGACGCGGCGCCGGAACTTGAAGATCTCCCGGCTGTTCAGCGTGGAGGTGTCCACGCCGTCGAATACGATCCGCCCCGACGTCGGTGCGAGCAGGTTGAGGACCATCTGGGCCACCGTGGACTTGCCGGAACCCGACTCCCCCACGATCGCCGTCGTCGTCCCGCGTTTGACGTTGAACGAGACGTTGTCCACCGCTTTGAAGTCCGTTGCCTTGCCCACTCCGGAGCGCAGCTTGAAGACCTTGCTGAGGCTTTCGACCTTCAGTACGTCATCTGACAACGCCTTTTCGACCACAGCTTCGGTGGGTGCCAGGAGTTCTTCCGTCTGGATTCCTTCGGCCTTGGCGGCCTGGATCCTCCGGGAAGCCAGCGACGGCGCCGAGGCCACCAAGCGCTGGGTGTAGGGGTGCTGCGGGTTACGGAGCAATTCGAGCGAAGGACCGGCCTCCACAACGTTGCCGCGGTACATGACCACCACTTTGTCCGCACGCTCGGCAGCCAGGCCAAGATCGTGGGTGATGAGCAAGACCGCCGTACCGAGCTCGGCCGTCATGGTTTCGAGGTGGTCCAGGATCTGGCGCTGTACCGTGACGTCCAGGGCCGACGTCGGCTCATCCGCGATCAGGAGCCGCGGCTGGCAGGACAGGCCGATGGCGATCAGGGCCCTCTGGCGCATGCCGCCAGAGAACTCGTGCGGGTACTGCTTCGCGCGCCGCGCGGAGTCCGGCAAACCGGCCTCCCCCAGGACGCGGGCGACGTCGGCAGGACCGCTGGGCTTGCCGTTGGCGCGCAGTGTCTCGCGGACCTGGTAGCCGATCTTCCAGACCGGGTTGAGATTGGACATCGGATCCTGCGGAACCATGCCGATCGTGTTGCCGCGCAGCTCGATCATCCGCTTCTCCGAAGCGTGCGAGATGTCCTCCCCGTCCAGGAGGATCTGCCCGCCGGAAACCCGGCCGTTCTCCGGCAGGAGGCCAATAGCGGCAAGCGCCGTCGTCGACTTTCCCGAACCGGACTCCCCCACGATGGCGACAGTCTCGCCGGGCATGATGGTCAGGTGCGCGTTCTTGACGGCCTGGAATTCGCCGCCCGCCGTCTGGAAGGAGATGGCGAGGTCCCGGATCTCCAGGAGCGGACGCTCTTCGGTTCCGGCTTCGTCGATGGTGATGTTGGACGTTGTCATGATTGCCTCCTTCATCGCTTGCGGCTCTTGGGATCAAGGGCGTCACGCAGCGCGTCGCCAAGCATGATGAAGCTCAGGACCGTGATGGACAGTGCGGTTGCGGGGAACATCAGCACCTCGGGATTGGTGCGCAACGTGTCCTTCGCCGCGGAAATGTCGTTGCCCCAGGACATGATGCTGCCGGGCAGCCCGATGCCGAGGAAGGACAGCGTTGCCTCCGTCACGATGAAGACGCCAAGCTCCATGGTGGCCAGGACGATGATGGGCGCGAGCGCGTTCGGAACGACGTGCCGGACCAGCGTGCCGATCCTGGAGACACCGAGCGAGCGTGCGGCAGTCACGAAATCCGCGTTGCGGACCTCGATCACGGCACCGCGGGTGATACGGGCCATTTGGGGCCAGCCGAGCATCACGATGACCATGACCACCGTGAAGACGCTCTTGTTCTCGCGGAAGAAGGGGAGCTGGGTAACTACCAGCGCACCGAGGACCAAAGGCAACGCAAAGAAGATGTCTCCGATGCGGGCAATGATGGTGTCAACCCAGCCGCCGAAGAAGCCTGCCAGCGCGCCGAGCGTAACTCCGATGATGAGGACGAAGATGACGGAGACGACGCCGACGGTCAGGGATGCCTGCGTGCCGTGGATGACGCGGGAGTAGATGTCGCAGCCCTGGAAGGTGAATCCCAGGGGGTGGCCGGCCGAAGGACCCGCGAGGGAGTCGCCCAGCTGGCAGTTGTCGTTCGGGGCCGTCTGGGTGAACAGGCCCGGGAAGAACGCGACGACCAGGAGCAGCAGAATCATGAGCGCCGAGATGATGAAGAGCGGCCGACGGCGGAGCTTCCGCCAGGCATCCGCCCACAGGCTCAGGGGTGCTGCGTCGACCTTGAGGGTATCGGTCGCCAGCAGCGGCGTCTCGTCGATAGGGGCAACGTAGTGCTCGATCTGACGGTTACTTTTCATAGCGAATCCTCGGGTCAAGCCAGGCGTAAAGGAGGTCCACCAACAGGTTGGCGGCAACGAAGACCAGTACCAGCACGCTCACAATGGCGACGACGGTGGGGCCTTCGCTGCGGATCACGGCCTGGTAGAGCTTCTGGCCGACGCCGGGCACGTTGAAAATGCCTTCGGTGACGATCGCGCCGCCCATCAAGCCACCCAGGTTCGCGCCCAGGTACGTGACCACGGGAATCATTGAGTTCCGCAGGATGTGGGCCAGCACCACGCGGGGGCGGGAGAGGCCTTTCGCGGTTGCGGTGCGGACGTAGTCGGCGTTCATGTTTTCAATGACCGAGGCCCGGGTGAGGCGCAACACGTAGGCAAAGGACACGAGGCCAAGGACGGTGGCCGGAAGGATCAGGGTCCCCCAATCCGCGTTGGATCCAACGGTCGGCTTGGCCCAGCCGAGCTGCACGCCGACGACGAGCTGAAGCACGAAGCCCAGGACGAACGTCGGGACGGCGATGACCACGAGGGAGGCCACCAGCACGGTGGAGTCGAAGATCTTGCCCTTGCGCAGGCCGGCAATCAGGCCGAAGGCCACACCGAAGACAGCCTGGATGGCAAGGGCCTCGACGGCGAGCATGGCGGTGACCGGGAAGACGCGGCCAAGGGTGGCGGCGATTGGCTGGCCGGTGAAGTCCACCCCGAGGTTGAACGTGAAGAGGTTCTTGAGGAACAGGCCGTACTGGACCCAGAACGGCTGGTCGAGGTTGTATTGCTGGCGCAGCGCGGCAATGACGGACTCGCTGGGCGGCCGGTCGCCGAACAGGGCGCGGATAGGGTCGCCCGGGAGGGCAAAGACCATGAAGTACACGAGCAGGGTGGTTCCCAGGAATACGGGAATGACCTGCAGCAAACGCCGGAGGATGTACTGGGTCACAGCAACGGTTCCTGGGCGCTCTTGAAAATGTGGGGATTCATTAGGGACAGCTTTCGTGCCGAATCAAGGCATGGGGGCCCGGTTTGTGGCCGGACCCCCATACGCTAACGAGCTTGGAACAAGTCCAGTAGGACTACTTTGCAGTGATGTTGTAGTACAGCAGGACGCCGTTCCAGCCGGAGTCGACGTTGCTGACGTTCTGGCTCCATACAGCCTGGCGTGCCTGGTACCACAGGGGCAGGTTCGGGAGGTCCTTGAAGAGGATTTCCTGTGCCTGGGTGAACTTCTTGTTGGCGTCGTCCGTGGACTTGGATGCCAGGCCCTCGGTCAGCAGCTTGTCGAACTCAGGGTTGCTGTAACCCTCGTAGTTGGCGCTGGCACCGGTCTTCAGCAGCGGGCCGAGGAAGTTGAACAGCGACGGGTAGTCTGCCTGCCAACCGGCTCGGGTGAAGCCCGGGAGGGTCTTGGCCGTGCGGAGGTTCAGGATCTCGGCGAACTTGGCGAACGGCTGGCCTTCTGCCTTGATGCCGAGGTTGTTCTTCAGGTTGTTGGCAACGGCGTCAATCCATTCCTTGTTGCCACCATCGGTGTTGTACGCGAGCTGAAGGACCTTGTCCGCGGGCCACGGGCTCATGGCGTTTGCCTTTGCCCAGAGGTCCTTTGCCTTCGCGGCGTCGAACTTCAGAACGTCGGAGCCGGTCACGTTGGCGTTGTAGCCGTCGATCGACGGAGACGTGAAGTCCTTTGCCGGAATACGGGTGCCGTTGAAAACGACCTTGGTGATCTCATCGCGGTTGATCGCCATCGAGATGGCCTGGCGACGCAGCTGGCCTGCCGGTCCCTGGAACTCCGGCAGGTAGTTCGGGATGTTCAAGGTTGCGTTGCCGGCGTATGCCTTGTTCAGGCTGTGGTCCGGGAAGTCCGTGGTGTAGGTCTTCAGGGCGTTCGTCGGCAGGACGTCGGTAACGTCAAGGTTGTTGGCCTGGACGTCCGTGTAAGCCGGAGCCGGGTCGGTGTAGAACTTGAAGGTCACGCCGCCGTTCTTGGCCATGCGGGTGCCCTGGTAGTCCGGGTTCTTGACGAGGGCGATCTGGCTGTCGTGCTGCCAGGCACCCTTGGCGGCCATCTTGTACGGGCCGTTGCCGATGGGGTTTTCGCCGAAGGCCTTCGGGTCCTTGAGGGCGTCGGCCGGGAGCGGCATGAAGGCGGAGTAGCCGAGGCGCTGCGGCCAGTCGGCTTCCGGCTGGGCCAGCTTGACCGTGATGGTCGAATCGTCCTTCAGCACCAGGCCGGACATCGTCTGGGCGGTCGGTGCGGGAGTCGACTTTGACTTGCCGTCCGCGCCCTTGGTCTTCGTGACGGCGCTGACTGCGTCGTAGCCTTCAATGGATTCGAAGAAGCTGCTGCTGGCCTGGGCGTTGGTGCTCAGGGCGGCGAAGTTCCAAGCATCAACGAAGCTCTTGGCGGTGACTGCCTCGCCGTTGGTGAACTTGGCGCCCTTCTTGACCTTGATGGTGTAGTTCTGGCCGTCGCTCGTGTCAATGGATTCCGCGAGTGCGTTCACGGACTTGCCATTGGCGTCGTAGCTGGTCAGGCCTTCGAACAGGAGGTCGACAACGCGGCCGCCGTACACCTCGTTGGTGTTGGAAGGGATCAGGGGGTGCTGGGGTTCATTGCTGTACGCGGTGATGATTTTGTTCGGATCGCCGGCAGCGGTCTGGCCACTGCTTCCGGAGCCAGCGCTGCCGCATCCGGTGAGGGCAAGTGCGGCGACTGCCAGCAAGCCAAGAGCTTTGGAAGTGCGCGAAAAACGCATTCCGCCTCCTATGGATTCAGGGGGATGGGTCGGGGCAACTCATGGCTGCCCCCGGGGCCAGGCACAGAATTATCCTGTGACGCGGCCTACATGGATGTGTAATCCTAACCACACCTTGTCCGAAATATGGAATCCCATTGGCATGAACAACGAAGTGTGCTCTTGACAGTTTTAGTAATGAAGCAGTCATTTCAAGTAAATGAAGCAGTCATTTCACGTAATGGGTGTTCCGTTGCTACACTCGACATGCCTGAACCTTGTTTTTCCGCGGAATGCAGGGCTTTTTCGGGCACCCCAAAGAGTTGCAACGGACACACTCCGTGCCTCACAAAAAACGAAAAGGAGTCCCTGCGGCCCATGGCCACGGGGACTCCTTTGCGGTTGCGACAGCGAGTACGAGCCGCCGGGAACAGCTCCCGGGTTGCTACTCGATGCCGGCGGCCATGAGCTGGGCGCGCAGTTCCCGACGCTCGCGCTGCTTCTCGGGGTCCGGAAGCGGCACCGCGGCCAGCAGCCTCTGCGTGTAGGGCTCCTGCGGATTGCGAAGGATCTGCTCCCGGGTCCCTTGCTCCACGATCCGGCCGCGCTGCATCACGCAGATCCGGTCCGCGAGCACATCCACCACGGCGAGGTCGTGCGTGACGAACAGGCACGCGAATCCCAGCTCCCGCTGGAGGTTCTGGAAGAGCTCCAGGACCTTTGCCTGTACCGAAACGTCCAGCGCCGACGTGGGCTCATCCGCGACCATGAGCTTGGGCTGGAGGGATAGCGCCCGGGCAATGCCGACGCGCTGCTTCTGGCCGCCTGACAATTCATGCGGGTACCGGTTGCGGTAGCCGCGCGGCAGTTCCACCTGGTCCAGGAGGGTCTCAATCCGTTTCTGCAGATCGACGCCCTTCGCGACCCCGGCGAGGTACATCGGTTCGCCGATGCTTTCGCCGATGGGCAGCCGAGGGTTCAGCGACGACGAAGGATCCTGGAACACCATGCCGATGTCCCGCCGCACTTCGTGCAGTTGTTTCCCATTCCGTTTTGCGCCGGAAATGTCCTGCCCCACCACACGCATGCTGCCTGCGGCTACGGGCAAGAGTCCGACGGCGGCGCGTCCAATGGTCGTTTTGCCCGATCCGGACTCCCCGACAAGGCCTACCACTTGACCGGGGTAGATCACGAGGTTGGCGCCCTCGACAGCGCGGAAGGCGGGAACCCGGCCCTGTTTGGGGTACTCGATAGCCACGTCGATCAGCTCAAGCACGGCCTCGCCTTTGGGCTTGGCAGCTTCTTCGGCCGCTGCCTTCAAAGCAGTCTGGTTCTCGAGTTCCCGTCGGACCAGCTCATCGTGATCGACCGATTCCAGCTCGGCGTGGGTCGCGGCGGCCAATGCCGCGGTGACGTCGACGTCGGAGCTGTCCGCCCCTTGTCCCAGGTGGGGAACAGCGGCTAGCAGGGCTTGGGTGTATTCGTGCTGCGGGTTGGAGAAGATCTGTTGCGCAGTACCACTCTCCACGATGACGCCCTTGCGCATCACCGCAATACGATCGGCGAGGTCGGCCACCACGCCCATGTCGTGGGTGATCAGGACGATGGCGCTGTCCAGCTTGTTGCGCAGGTTGCGCATCAAATCCAGGATTTCGGCCTGGACAGTCACGTCCAAGGCAGTGGTGGGTTCGTCTGCGATCAGGAGTTTGGGATCACAGGACAATGACTGCGCGATCATGGCTCGCTGCCGCTGGCCGCCGGAGAGTTGGTGGGGATAGGACTTGAAGGCCTTCTCCGGGTCCGGCAGCTCCACCAGCTCAAGCATGCGCACCGCCCGCTGCCGGGCTTCGTCAGGGGAGATCGAGTTGTGCAGCCGGATCGTCTCCACTATCTGCGCACCCACTGTGTACACCGGGTTGAGTGCGGTCATGGGCTCCTGGAAGATGACAGCGACGTCCTTGCCCCGGACTTCCCGGATATTGCCTGACTTGTCGCCCAGTAGCTCTTTGCCCGAGAGCTTGACACTCCCCCGAACGCGGCTGTTGCTGGGCAGCAGGCCGAGCAGGGCCATGGAACTTGCGCTCTTGCCGGAACCAGACTCTCCGACGATCGCGAGGACCTCGCCGGCCCTGACCTCGTAGTTCAGTCCGATGGCGGCAGGGACCCACTTCTTTTCGACACCGAAGTCGACGCTGAGATCGCGTACTTCCAGGACCATGGTCCCGCGCGCGCTCTTGTCCGACTCGGTCTCGAGGTGGGTAGCCTCCGGTTCGGGGCTGGCGTTGTCAGTCATGTTGGGTCTTCCCTTCCACCCGGGCCACCCTCCAAGGGGTGATTAGTGAAGTAGCCCGGAATCCTGAATTATTAGGGGCATGAGCAGAGCGCCGTATGCCGGAAATGTCGAAATCTTCAAGGCCCGCAGCAGCAAGATGTTTGCTTGGATCTGCTGGGCAGTTGCCGTTTTCGGGATTGTCGTTACGCTCGTGGCAGCCGGTCCGCGCGCCCTTCCGGGCACCACTCCCCTGCTCTTCATAGCGTTCCTTGGCTGGTTGCTTTTCTGGCGCCCGGTAGTGGTGGTCAGGGATTCCGGCGTCGCGCTGGAGAATCCTTACCGGACCATCGATGTTCCGTGGGACGCCCTGGTGCAGGTTGATACCCGCTTCGCCCTCACCCTCGTGACGCCTCACAAGAGGTACCCTGCCTGGGCTGCTCCCGCGCCGGGAATCTGGGGCGGGCGCAATGCCCGCCCCGAGCACCTCAAGGGACTCCCGGGCACCACCTACGGCCCCGGCAGCTCGGTTCGCCCCGGAGACCTCAAGAACACCGATTCGGGCGCCGCAGCAGTCCTCGTCCGCACCCGCTGGCAGGACCTCGTTGAAGCCGGACGCGTAGAACCCGGCCGGGCTGAGGACGCTTTGGTGACGGTCGCCGTCGGATGGCTCCGGATAGCGGCCACCGTGGCCCTGGCCGCGGCCAGCTACTGGGCGGTCTTCCTTTAGGAGGTTTCCCTGCACGGGTAGCACTCAGCTGCCTTTCGAGGCATCGGCAACCGGCGCCGTCGTGCTGGAGTGGCGCGCTGTTTCGACGGCGGTCTTGGCTTTGAACTTTTTCTGCCGCGGATCGAACGCGTCCCGCAGGCCGTCGCCGATGAAGTTGATGCTCAGGCAGATGAGGATGATGAACAGGCCGGGGAACCAGAACAGCCACGGCCGTGTAGCGAAGGCTTCCTGGTTCTGCGCAACCAACAGGCCCAGCGAGGTGTCGGGAGCCTTCACGCCGAGGCCCAGGTAGCTGAGGGCGGTCTCCAGCAGGATCGCGGCGGACATGGTCAGCGTCACGTTGACGATCAGCACGCCGACGGCGTTGGGCAGGATGTGCTTGAAGATGATCCTTGCGTTGGACGCCCCGGAGATCCTGGCTGCGTCGACGAACTCCCGCTCGCGCAGGGTCAGGAACTCGCCACGGACAAGACGGGCGAGGCCAACCCAGCTGACGAAACCGAGGAAGATACCCAGAATCACGACGCCGTTGTTGGCGGCGAATCCGTTCAGCCAGCTGCCCTCATCCCTGCGATTGGCAATCTGGCCTACGACCGCGGCGAGGAGAAGCAACGGAATGATGATGATGACGTCGGTGAGGCGCATGAGAACGGCTTCGACCCAGCCGCGGAAATAGCCGGCAAGTCCGCCGACTATTGCGCCGATCGCACCAGCAATGGCACCGATCAGGACCATGACCGTGATGGACTGTTGGGCGCCGCGCATGGTCATGGCAAACAGGTCGCGTCCAATCCGGTCCTGGCCGAACGGATGCTCGCCCCAGGCAATTGGCCACAATGACGAGGTCGGGGCGCCGTCGTTCACGAGCGGTGAGACGTCCACGTGGTTGTACTTCCACCACCCGGGAATCCCGAAGGCGCCCACCGAAGAGAAAGCGAGCAGGAAGATGAGCGCGAACACCGCGAGTCCTATGAGGGCGCCGGTGTGGCCGAAAAACCTTTTGCGCACAATCTGGCCCTGGCTCAGGCCGCTGGTGACTTCGCTGCCTGCTTGGGTGGCTGCAGCTTCTGAGAGCGCCTGTTGCGCGAGGAGTTCGTCCTCTTGGGTTGGCTGGCTCATGCTTTGATCCTTACACGAGGGTCGAGTGCGGAGTACGCGAGGTCCGCTATCAGGTTGAAGACCATGGCGGTGATAGCTACACACAGGAACACACCCATCACCGGGTTCGGGTCCGTATGCAGCAATCCGTCAATGAACAAGAAACCCATGCCGCGAACGGAAAAGACGGTTTCGGTGATGACGGCTCCACCAATCAATGCACCGATGTCAAAGGCGACGATTGTCGCGATAGGAATGAGCGCGTTCCTGAAGGCGTGGCCCATGATCACCGAACGTTCGCTCAAGCCCTTGGCTCGTGCCGTCCGGATGTAGTCCATGTTCATGATTTCGAGCATCGACGACCGGGTGAACCGAGTGTAGCTGGCCAATGAAACAAGGATCAGGGCGATCGTGGGCAATACGAGGTGGGTGAGCGTATCGGTGGACATGATCCAGAAGTCACCTTGGATGTTCGGGGTTCCCGCCCCGATGGTGGCAATGGGACGCCCACGAACCCGGCTGTTGTTGAAGTACGACGGCCATGCCTGCATGAAGCGGTCCATGACCACGAGGGCTCCGACCAGGAACGCGGTGATAGCGGCGGCACGCATTGACTGTCCACGGTCGAAACCGCCCATGAAGTACCCGACGGCCACGCCAACAAGGATGGTGGCGATGGCAAGGAGGAAAATCATGAGCCCGGTCGCGTCATTGAGCAACGGCTGGACAGCGAAGTAGGCGATCACGCCGATGCCCACAACGATCAGGCTCGATTGCAGGGCCTTGCGGTTCTTGAGCCCTGAAACCAATACCGTGACTCCGAAGGCAATTCCCACTCCAAGAATGGCGATGATGACCGGGCCCAAGCCCGGATTGCGGAACCACTGTGTCAGCGAGAAGTAGAAGAGAATCAGCGAAACGGCCGCGAAGACCGAGCCGCCGATGATCAGCCGGCGTTTCGTTTCACCGCCCACCGCGACGGCGGTGATGACGCCGAGAACGGCGCCTATTCCAAGGGCTACAAGCGGTGGTATTTCCGGATTTCGAAGGAAGTCATTGAAGCCGATGGCGCCGAATTCCTTGAGGAGGACGGCCACCCAGAAGATCGGCAGCGAGAAGAACAGGAATGCCATGAAAGTCACGCCGTAGTCCAAGGCGCTGTACTGACGGAGCGCGGTGACGATACCGAGCGAAATACCGATCAGGATCGCAAGGATGGTCGCACCGGTGACAAGCGTCAGGGTTTGAACCAAGGCGAAGCCCAGGGCCTCAGTGATTGGCTGCCCCGAGATGTTCTTGCCGAGATTACAGGCATTGCTGAACGGAACGAGACATTGGGCAGCCCCTCCCAACCACTTGAAATAGCGAAGCGGCGCTGGTGTGTCGAGATCAAGCAAGTTGATTCTCGCGTCCATCAACGCTTGCCGGTTGGGTGCGCTGCTGGTGCGGAGCTCCTCCAGAGGATCTCCGGACAACGCTGTCAGGAGATACACCAGGAACGATGCTCCAAGAAGTATGAGCGCGGCGGTTACCAGCCGCCGGACAATATAGGTCACCATCGTGAAGAACCTCGAAATCCAGGCCCGGGGTCGCCGGCGCCTATAGCAGAATCGTGCCCCTTCCCCGCTTGAGGTCGTTGGGAAGCAGACAATATGCCGGTTTACCAACCCGAAGGCGCCGGGACCATGATACGTCGGTCCCGGCGCCTCGGTTGATGCTATTGCTAGCTGAGTTGGCTCCTACTTCTGAGCCCACTCCCAGAAGTTCCACCAAACACCAGTCTGGTTCGGCATGAGCTTCACGCCGGTGATGCGGTCGCTGTAAGCGTCCACGTTCACGGACTGGAAGAGCGGCACACCGTAAGCGCTGTCCCAGATCTTCTTGTCGATCTGCTTCTGGAGGTCGTCCTGCTTGCTGCGGTCAGTGGTGACCACGAGCTCTTCCATCAACTTGTCCGCATCGGTGTTGCTGAACTGGTTGAAGTTGTTGCCACCGTTGGTCTTGAAGATCTGCGGAACACCGGAAACACCGACGCCCGGGTTGATCCAGCCGAAGATGGTGGCATCGTAACCGCCCTTGCCCAAAGCCTTGCCCCAGTCAGACTTGCCCAGGCCGCCGTCGACGATCTTGAAGCCAGCCTTGGTAGCGGACTCGCGGATCAGCGAGAAGGCGTCAACACGGTTGGGGTTGTCCTTGTTGTACATGATGCGGATTTCCGGAGTCGCACCGTTGAGGAGCTTCTTGGCGCCGTCAATGTCAACGTCCTGATAGGCCGAGGAGCCGTTGTTCTTGACGGAATCCGCGTAAGCAGCCTGCTGCGGGACGAAGATCTGCGAGTCAAGCGGCTTGGCGTTCGGGTCAAGCTTGCCAATGATCTTGCTGACGATGTCCTTGCGGGGCACAGTCTTCATGAAGGCTGTGCGCACGTTCTGGTCGGCGAGCGGGCCTGAGAAGTTCAGGTCCAAGTGGTCGAAGGCCAGCTGGTTGCCCTGGTCGACGGTAACGCCCTGGCTGGAGAGCGCCTTCAACTGGTCGAGGGTGTCCGCCGAAGCCTGCGGGGCAATGATGTCCGCCTCGCCGTTCTTGAGGGCCTGGACCTGGGCCGGCGCCGAGCCGATGTACCGGACGGTGATTTCGTCAAGGTTAGGAGTCGGTCCCCAGTTGTAGTCCTTGTTGCGGACCATGGTGAGGGACTGGTCCTGGTTCATGCTCTTCACGATGTAAGGACCGTTCGAGAGGAACAGGGTCGGGTCGGCGGGAAGCGTCTTCGTATCGAAGCCGGTGTTCCACATGTCCGACATTGCCTTCAGCTTCGGATCCGCGGGAAGTGGCGCCTTGGAATCTCCGCGCGGCTTGCTTTTGAAGAAGTCGATCAAAGCCTGGGTGTCCTTCAGGCCGGCCTTCTGGGCAAGGACGTGGGCCGGAACGTCAATGCCGGGACCACCCAGCACGATCTCCCAGTCAGCGAACGGCTTGGAGTACTTGAGCGTGAGGGTCTTGTTATTGTTGCTGATCTCCGGGAAGTCAGTCAGGCTGAGGCCCGTGTTGTCCCCCGCGTAGGAGAAGTACGACGTGCCGGTCTTGGCTTTTGGATCGGCGTCGTCGTAGTAACCGGAGAAGGCCGCCCACTGCAGGAGGAGGTCAGCGGCGGAGACCGGGGTGCCGTCAGACCACTTCACACCATCGTTGATGGTGTACTTGACGGTCAGCGGGTTGTCCGAGACCTTCTCCATTTTGCCGAACTTGTCATTGTGGACGACGTTCAGCTTGTTGTCGATGTAGTAGAAGCCCGAGTGCGTCGCGTAGCTGACCTTGGAGTTGATGTCAGTATTGCCGTCGGCTGTGTTGGGGTTGAACGTGTTGAAAGCGTTGACCTCGACCACAGTGGCCGTGCCACCCGTCTTGGCTGCTCCGGTGGATGGGGTATTGCCACCGGAATTGCCGGCACAGGCGCTCAGTGCGATCGCGGCGATTGCCGCAATACCCACTGCTTTGGAAGTACGTCCGAAACGCATTCCGCCTCCTATTTTTTTGAGTGGAAAAAGCCGGCGCTGTTGACTCCGGCAGACTGCCACAACCCCCTCAGCAGGCTTGTGGCTCGTCTCACATGAGCAGTAGCCTAGCGCCCGGAACGGATGTTTGGGTGCAAAGTTTCCCGCCGGTAAAGTTTGTTATCGAGATGCAATCATTGAAGGACGTCCTAGTGGTTCCGTAATCCCCGTCAATATGACATAAGCCCCGATTCAAAGGCGAACCGGGCCCTAAGTCGGTTAATTCCCCATCACTGAACACTCCACGCGCGGACCGCTGGTATGCGACCGCATGAGCCGCCGGCAGGGCGCAGGGGGTGTCCAGGCCTCGTTTTGGGGTCTACGTTGAGGTATATGGGCGAGAAATTCACTTATGAGGGCGGTCCTCGTGATAAGGAACGCAGCGAGGGCGAGGTATCGGACTTCCCGGAGATTCACCCGGGCGGTGAGTACCAATGGTCTGGTTTGGCACACGGCGAGCCTCTAGCCGACGAACCCGCTGGTGAGTCCGACGACGGCGAGTCGGCGACCGTAGTCTGGTATCCGAAATCCGACTAGCCGGGTTAGTCTCGCTTTCCCCCGCGTGCAGGCCTAGTCTTTCATCAATTCACTGGTCTATTTGGGGGAATCATGGTCTCAACCCGTTTCATTCAGCGTGCCCTTATCGGGGCAGCCGTCAGCTTGGCGCTGGCCGCATGCGGCGCGCCGGCTTCAGAAGTGCGCAACCTGCCAAGCGAAACAGCCGTGATTACGGCCACCGCGTCGCCAAGCTTCAGCGCCCGTCCGACATTTACCTCGTCGTCGCCTTCTGCTCAGGCCCCCACGACGGCTCCCGTTGCTCCGCCCTCGGCGGAACCCGCAGCCGTTGCCCCGGCGCCCGTCCCACCGGCGCCCGTCGCACCGGCAGTCCAGGCGCCGGCGCCGGTTGTACCAGCCGCACCTGCACCGGCCGCCCCCGCAAACCCTGTCCCGGCTGCTCCGCAACCGGCAGCACCAAACACGGTCCAAGGAATCATCCCTGGAGCCTTTTGCCCGAATGCCGACGTCGGCATGCAAGGTGTTGCCGCAAATGGCCGGACCTACGTCTGCGGGGGCAAAGGCGCCGACAAAAACGGCCATTACCACTGGAATGCCTAAATCGGGCTGCCGTCAATCGCCGGGCTGGAACTGCGGCCATTCGAAAATCACCATCGATGTGCGGAGAAGGGGCCTATATCCGCCGTTTCAGTCCTACGTGGGCAGACCGATATCCGAGTCGGGAGTAGAAAGCCCGAGCCCGTTCCCGTGCTTCGTCGGTGGTGACCTGTGCCAGTTGCGCCCCTCGCGCACGCCCGAAATTATGTGCCCACTCAAGCATCGCGGTGCCCAAGCCCTGTGAGCGTTCCGTGGCCGCAACTCGCAGTCCCTCGATCTGTAGTCGGGAAGAACCACCCCGGGAAAGACCTGGAATGACGGTCAATTGCATTGTGGCAACGATGCGATCGGCATCATTGCGGACAACCCCCAGATAGTTGGAACTGTCGCGAACAACCAGGTTGTAGGCCGCCTCGTATCGTTCGAGCTCGACGCACTCCCGATCGGGACCGAACTGATCATCAGACAACAGCGCCGCGATGGCCGCAACGTCATCGTGGCTCGCCCGTTCAAGCCTGAAGGTCCGGCCCGCCACCCGCAACAGTCCTTGAACCGAGGATCGCGCATATGCCTGCAAACGAGCGACCAGCAGATCAAGCCACCCGCCGACACTGGCTCGAGCCTCCATCGTGTCGGGATAGCGGCATCTCAAATGCAGACCCGATTCGTCCAGGATGAACCAAAGCATGACGCCGTCGGTGTCGATTGTCGCGCTCACATATTGGGCGTCGAGTCCGACGGAGTCGATTCGCACCGGCAGCCTGCGCAGGTCCAGCCAGGAGATCGCGAACATACCAGGAGCTACGGGCATGCCGCCCCATGGGGCCAGGACATCCGCGAGCGGCCACGAGCCAAGCTGCACAGCCTCTTTTACCGCGGCCGCCGCGGCGCGGGGCTCGGCGACTGCCGACTCAAGTACCGAGTTAGTAATGAACCAGCCCACTGAGTCATGCCAGTTGTCGTCGAAGCGGCTGTGCACGGGAAAAACGGCCCGGAGCGGGCTTCCCGCCAACTCGCGGGTCACGGCTGTCATCGCAACAACAGCGAGCGCGAGCGTCGAGACACCGTCGTTGCGGGCCTGGGCAGCAAATGCGGCACCGTCATCGAGATCGAACACATCGCGAACTTCTACCCGCTCGCGCTGCGGATCGGGCGCACCCAGGGGCAGTGGGAATTGCGGCATGACGCCGCCGCTTTCACCTATGATCTCTTCCCATCGGTGACGCACATGGTCCGGCGCCGCATTCCGATCCAACAGTGCTTGGGTGTGTTCAACGAATGCCGGCGCGGCTCCGGGCAACAGGTCACGGCCGGCCCGCCCGGCATCCAGCGCCGACAGCAGGTCCCGCGCGATCACCAGCATGGACCACATATCGACGTGGGCGTGGTCGGCCGCAATCACGACCGTGAGTCCGGCAGCAGTCTCCAACACGCACAGCCGGTGGGAGGGCTGTTGGTATGGCGAACATGTGGCATCGAGAATGTCCCGCACCGCGTCATTGACTGCCTGACCGGGAGATACCTGATGCTCCACCCAGGTTCCCGGACCGATTTCAATTTCGTGAAGCTCCGGATCACCATCCGCACCGGGGACGAATGCCGTTCGCAGTGTGCCATGACGGGCGAGGACAGCGAGCCAGGCATCGGCGATTGACTCACGACGAGTTGGTGAAGGCAGCCGAAAAGACAATGCCATCCAGGAGCCGGGGCGGTCGCCTGCCCCCACATGGAGCCGCTGGTCAAATGACACTGGAAGACGCCGGCCGAGCGCAGACACACTGACGTCGTAGCCCCAAAGTCGTCCGAACGGTAGGCGCAGGTGCGTGACGTTGGTCAGCCGCATGGCAGTATCCTATCGCCCCGGATAGCCTGAATGTTCAACGGGGCCGCTCGACGTGACGCGGTCAGTTACGAAACGAGGAGCCTGATGCCCACTTTCGAGGTTCCCGGAGCCGAGCTTGCGGTTGCTTTGAGCGACGAAGGCGGACACCCGGTTGTCCAACTACATGGCCTTACCTCAAGCCGCGCGCACGATCGGGTACTGAACCTCGACCTCGGTCGAGGGCTTAGTGGAACGCGGCTGCTGCGGTACGACGCACGCGGCCATGGCCGGTCGACCGGGCGGAAGGTTCCCGAGGAATATCAATGGCAAAACCTCGCCGATGACCTCCTGCGAGTGCTCGACCACTGGTTCCCAGGCGAACCTGTCCACGGAGTCGGCCCCTCCATGGGTACCGGCACACTCCTGCATGCCGCTTCCCGCGAGCCAGACCGCTTTACCGGGTTCACGCTGATGGTGCCACCCACGGCGTGGGAAACCCGGGCTGCGCAGGCTGCGAACTATCGAGTTGCAGCAGCGCTGATCGAGTCTGTAGGTGTCGAGGCATTCCTCGCCACCACTCGCGGAGCAACACCTCCGCCGGCCACGGTCGGTGCGCCGGAGACGGTGCCCGACGTCGCCGGTGCCCTCTTGCCGTCGTTGTTTCGCGGCGCGGCACTCAGCGACCTGCCTGCTCGCGAAGCCGTCGCGCGAATCGACATCCCGACGACAATCTTGGCGTGGGTCGATGATCCGGGCCACCCCCTGTCTACCGCGGAATCCCTTGCCGCACTGCTCCCCCAAGCAACGCTGACGGTCGCCCGCACCCCCGGAGACGTCGAAACCTGGCCCAACATTCTGAGCCAGGATGTCGCCCGTCGGGGCTAAGCGACTATACGCTCGACTACTTGCTCACATTTAAGTGGAACGGGACCCGGCACGGTGCGCCCCGCGATCGGGCGGGTGGTTAGGCTGGGTGCATGGCGACAGTTATTCTCGTGCGGCACGGCCGCACCACAGCCAATGCCACTGGGCTGCTGGCTGGTCGGGCCGTCGGCGTCGGCCTGGACCGGATCGGGCACGACCAGGCGGCCCTGACCGGAGACCGGCTCGCGGCCGTGCCCTTGGTCGCGGTGGTGTCGAGCCCTCTTGAGCGTTGTCAGCAGACCGCACAGCTCATCCTCGATCGCCAGGGCGGCACGCCGTACGCGCCGGTCGAGCCCGATCTCATCGAGTGCGATTACGGCCAGTGGCAGGGCCGCACGCTCAGTGATCTCGCGTCCGAGGAACTGTGGCCGATCGTGCAGTCCCAACCGTCCGCCGTCGTCTTTCCCGGCGGTGAATCGATGGCTGCCATGCAGGCTCGGTCGGTGGCAGCGATTCGACGCCACGATGCAGCCTTCGAAGCCGAGTACGGACCAGGAGCCGTGTGGGTGGCGGTGAGCCACGGTGACATCATCAAGTCAATCCTTGCCGACGCACTCGGCATGCACCTTGACCTGTTCCAGCGTATTACCGTGGGTCCCGGCTCCGTATCGATCGTGCGCTACGGCGCTCCTCGGCCCAGCGTCCACGCGACCAACACCGACGCGGGTGATCTGTCATGGCTGTCGGACGGCATCCATTCTGGCGATGCGCCGGTGGGCGGCGGTGCGGGGCAAAAGGCGCCATAAGCCTCATGCGCTTAGAATACTGACATGCCTACACGTGTTCACGAGTTTGCCTGGCCTGACCGGGTCGTCGTCGGCACCATCGGCCTTCCGGGGGCGCGAACGTTCTACCTGCAGGTACGCGCAGGGACGCAGATCGTGAGCATTGCCATGGAGAAAGAGCAGTCGGCCCTGCTCGCGGAGAAGATCGACGAAATTCTCGACCAGCTCATCGCCGTCGAAGGCAACCCCTTCAGTGTCCCCACGGGTACTCCCGTTGAACTTGTCGACAATGACCAACTCGATGCCGTTCAGGAGCAGTTTCGCACCGGCGCCATGACCTTGGCTTGGGACCCAACCACGGCACAGCTCGTACTAGAGGCCTACCCCATCACCGATGTCGATGACAACGACGCATCGCTTGATGAGGACGGCGCTAAGGCGCCCGAAATGCTGCTGGTGCGAATGCCGGTCGGCACCGCCCGCGCATTCGCCAAGCGCACCCGTGAGATCGTGGGCGCCGGGCGTCCGACGTGCCCGCTGTGCGGTTACCCCATAGACGCCGACGGGCACATCTGCACCTTTCCCGAGGCCTGATGCCGACGCCGGACCTGGTGACCGCCGAGCTGACGCTCACCGGCCGCATCACAACGGCTTCAAACGCTACATTTCTTGGCCGCATCGGCGACGTGATGGTCGTCTATAAGCCGATAGCAGGCGAAACGCCGCTATGGGACTTTCCCCACGGCACCCTGGCATACCGGGAGGTGGCCGCCTACCTTGTCTCGCAGGTCTTCGGCTGGGACATCGTGCCGCAAACCTGGCTGCGCGACGGTCCGATGGGCAAAGGTATGGTGCAGCTCTGGCAGGAGCAAGACCCCGCCCAAAACGCCGTGGACCTGGTCGCGACAGACCACGTGCCGAAGACGGGCTGGAAACAAGTTCTCGAGGGACAAGATGAGAGCGGACGGATGGTCACCCTCGTTCACGAAGATTCGCCGGCGCTCAGGCGCATGGCCGTGTTCGACACGGTCGTCAACAACGCCGACCGCAAAGGCGACCACATTCTTGCCATGACGGACGGACACCGGCACGGCGTGGACCACGGGCTCACCTTCCACCGCGACCACAAGCTGCGCACGGTGCTGTGGGGATGGCTGGGAGACCCTCTGACCCCCGAGGAACGCGACGGCGTCGATCGAGTCAGCGAAGGACTCCACGGTGAGCTGGGCCGAAACCTGGCGGAATTGCTCAGCTCAGAAGAAATCGCATCGCTCGCCGAACGCTGCGCCCGTTTGCGGTTGACAGGGCGGTTTCCGGCTCCGAGCGGTGCGATGTCGGCCGTGCCCTGGCCGCTGTTCTAAGCACGACTTAACTCCTCGGGACACGCCAGGACCTTCTACTTCTTGCCGGGGCCGGTCTGATGTGGGTGGAAGGCGAACGTGGATTCATTTCGATGGATAACAACAGAAGCTCAGCAGCATCCACAGGCTCCAAGGGACAGGGCATCTTAAAGTCCCTTCGTCGCAAGGTCGCCGGTCTTTTGCTGATCAGCTCCGTGCCCCTGTGGCGTACGGATAACCACCCAGCAGTCGGAGCCTGGCCAGAGAAACCGGCGGCCTACGGTGCGATGGTCAGCTCACGGATGGCAGTGTTCTGGCCGTTGAGTACGAAGCGGTACTTGAGGTCGACGATTCCTCCGGGGAATGTTCCCTCGAGGCGGTTAACGACGAGCGTGGCGTGCTCGTCGCGTTCAGCCCGGAGGAACGTGGTGGTGTATTCGTACTCGGATGCGACGCGATCGAGCCATCCCGCAATTTCGGAAGTGCCACGGTAGAGGTGTCCGTCGTCGACGACGACGGCATCGGGGGTGAACGCCTCGATGGCCGTCCTTCGCTGGTTGCCTTGCGAACGGTCCAGATATGTGGTGATAGGGAGGGGCAGATCCGTCGGCTGGATGTTCTCCGTCATGGTTGCTTCTTCCTGGTTCTGGCGACTTGGATGGCTGTGATCTAGATGGTGGGGACGGTGCCGCCGTCGATGACGTAGTCGGCGCCGACGATCGAGGAGGCAGCACCGGAGACGAGGAAGCCGACGAGCGTGGCTCCAAACCGGAGGCCCGGTTCCAGTAACTTCTAATTTAGAAGTTACTGGATGCTACTCTAGCAGTAACTGAGGAGGTGGCCGCAATGGCTGGCAAAATTCGGCTCGAAGACCGGGAGTGCCCGCTCTCGACAGCGCTGGGCTACGTGGGCGAGTGGTGGACGATGCTGATTCTGCATGACTGCTTCGACGGCTACAGCCGCTTTGACCAGTTCCAGGAGAACATCGGCTTGTCCTCGAGCATGCTCACCAGCCGACTGCGTGCGCTTGTTGGGCAGGGACTGCTTGAGAAGCGGCAGTACCAGTCGAATCCGCCCCGGCACGAGTATGTGCTGACCGAAATGGGACGCTCCCTCCGGCCGGTTTTGGTTGCGATGGCCGCGTGGTCCAACTCCCGCCTTGAGCCTTCCGAACGCGCGATGATTCTTGTCGATATCCAAACCGGCGAGGAAGTCGAACCTGTTTTGGTGGACCGGGCCAGCGGCCGCCGCGTTGACGATCAGGCGCACGCGTTTACGGCCGGGCCGGCGGCCAGCCCGGTCATGCGCGACCGCTACCTGGCCCGAAGCGGGCAGCGGGCCGCCGCTTCGGCCCCGTGAATGACGCATCACGTCGAGACCCCTCATGGACCAAGGCGACACAGCCGGAGTGATCCTGGCTGCAACACGCGCGGCTTGACAGGAAGATACTCACGAACGCCGAAGCGGCCCTGGCGGCGATACTTCCGGCATGTCTAAATGAGAGAATCCGCAGCGGATTCTTACGTTTAGGAGTATAAATGTAAGAATCCACTGGATATTCTTACAGTTAGGTGATCATGGAGCAGCCGAGTCACACCGACGGCACCTACGGACACGTCACCCTGGGCGGTGCACCCGTCTGGCCGGCGGGCGAGTATGAAACCTACGAATGGACCGGGACCCAGGACGCCTTCCGTACCAGCAACTATCTGTCCGGGATGGCCGGGCAGCCCTATGAGGCGTTCATCCCGTCGACTATCGCAAAATCGGCTTACCTGCCCTCTCCAGGGGTCGCAGCCCTGGCCGAGGAAGCGACCCAGGAGATCAGCCGGTTCGACGAACGCTACGGCAAGCACCTGCGCCCGTTCGTGTCTCTGATGCTGCGCAGTGAGTCCGTCGCCTCCTCCCAGATCGAAAACCTGACCGCCAGCGCCCGCAGCCTGGGTGAGGCCGAGCTCGGTGCGGACGATAAGGCCAACGCCACATTGGTCGTCCGCAATGTCCGCGCCATGGAGACGGCGCTGGCCGCCGCCGACCACCTGACGCCCGCGAGCGTCCTGGACATGCACCGGGCACTGATGGACGGCACGTCCGACGCCGACGTCGCCGGACACTGGCGCGACCAACAGGTCTGGATTGGCACCAGCCAGTACAGTCCAATCGGCGCCGAATTTGTGCCGCCGCACGCCAGCCGCGTTCCGGCCCTCATGACGGACGTCATGTCCTACGCCCGGCGCCAGGACCTCCCTGCGATCGTCCAGGGCGCCATCGCGCACGCCCAGTTCGAGACCATCCACCCGTTCACCGACGGCAACGGCCGCACCGGACGAGCCTTGCTGCACGCCATGCTCAAGCACCGGGGCGTGGCCTCCAACGTGACCGTCCCCGTCTCCGCCGGGCTGCTCTCCAACGTCGGCGGCTATCACGCCGCTCTCAGTGCCTTCCGGGCCGGGGACCCGGAGTTGATTATCACAGTGACCTCCGAAGCCGCGTTCCGGGCCATTGAGAACGGCACGACCCTCGCCAACGACGTTGTCGCCATCACCGGGGGCTGGGCTGACAGGATCACAGCACGCCGTGACTCGGCCGTATGGCCGGTCCTGGATCTTCTTGCCAGCCAGCCAGTTGTCAACGCAGCGGTTCTGCAGTCAAAGCTCGGCCTCGACTACATGCGTCAGAAGCGCGCCCTGGACGCCCTGGAGGAAGCCGGGATCGTCGTCGGCGTCGGTAAGTACAAGAAAGGCCGGTTCTGGCGGGCGCCTGACATGCTGGCAGCCTTGGACGCATTCGCCGAACGTGCCGGGCGTCGCGGCCGTAGTTGAGCGAACGGGACTGCCCTCGGTTATGTTGACTCCCTGACCAGAAAGTACAGAGCCAGACACAAGCCTTGTGGCTACTTCCTGCCCTGGCCCGCAGAGCCTAGACGTTGAAGCGGAACTCCACCACGTCGCCGTCGGCCATGACGTATTCCTTGCCTTCAATACGGACCTTGCCGCGGGACTTGGCCTCGGCCATGGATCCGGCGTCGATGAGGTCATCGAAGGAGACCACTTCGGCCTTGATGAATCCGCGCTGGAAATCCGTGTGGATGACTCCTGCAGCCTGGGGCGCGGTGTCGCCTCGGTGGATGGTCCAGGCACGGGCTTCCTTTGGACCGGCCGTGAGGTAGGTCTGCAGTCCGAGCGTGTGGAATCCGACGCGTGCCAGCTGGTCGAGGCCGGATTCGTCCTGGCCGTTCATCTCGAGCATTTCGCGGGCTTCTTCCTCGTCGAGTTCGACGAGATCCGATTCCAGCTTGGCGTCAAGGAAAATGCAGTCGGCCGGGGCCACCATGGCACGCAGTTCCTCCTGCTTTTCGGGGTTGCCCAGGATTTCTTCGTCCGAGTTGAAGACGTAGATGAAGGGCTTGGCCGTGAGGAGGCTGAGTTCCTTGAGGTGTTCCATCTCGAGCTTGTCGCTCTTGACCGAGGAGAAGATCGTGTCGCCGCGTTCCAGCACGGCCTGGGCAGCCAGGATTGCTGCGAGTTCCGCGGCTTCCCGCTTCTTGATCTTGACTTCTTTTTCGATCCGGGGAATGGCCTTTTCGATCGTCTGGAGATCGGCCAGGATCAGTTCGGTGTTGATCGTCTCAATGTCCGAGCGCGGATCGACTTTGCCGTCAACGTGGACAACGTCGGGGTCATCGAAGACGCGGATGACTTGGGCGATGGCTTCTGCCTCGCGGATGTTCGCGAGGAACTTGTTGCCCAGGCCTTCGCCTTCTGAGGCGCCCTTGACGATTCCTGCGATGTCAACGAACGAGACGACGGCGGGCAGGAGGCGCTGCGATCCGAAGACCTCGGCCAACTTCTGCAGTCGCGGGTCCGGCAGGTTGACGACGCCGACGTTTGGCTCGATGGTGGCGAACGGGTAGTTCGCGGCCAGCACCTGGTTGCGGGTCAGTGCGTTGAAAAGAGTTGATTTGCCGACGTTGGGCAGTCCGACGATGCCAATAGTAAGAGCCACGAGCATTGATTCTACCCGTTGAGTGCCCTTCTCCGCTTTGCCGCAAGAACCCCGGACCCCACGCCCGGGTGCCGTGACCTGGCTTCGCTGTATTGTCCTACCCCTGTGCCAAGGTTGGAGACATGGATGGTTTCGCAGTAATACTCGCTTTGTTCATGCTTCTTCTAGGGGCCGCCGCAGGCGTGGTGGCCGGCTTCCTCCTGTTTCGGCGCCGCAATGCCGCGCTTGAAGAAGATTTCGACGGCGTCTCGGCCCGGCTTGCCGCGGTGAACGCCCAGTTTGCCGCCGCCGACGCCGAACGGCGGCTTCTGTTGTCCCAGAACCGTGAACTGAACGAGTCAAGGAACCAGGATGGCAGTGTGTTGCGCGCCCTTGCCCCGGTTGCCGAGAAGCTGACGGCCGTCCAGCAGCAGGTCTCGCTTCTGGAGCGGGATCGTTTGGAGCAGTACGGCCAGCTTGCCCAGCAGCTCCAGGAAGCCCGCTTGTCCGATGAGCAGCTGCTGCGCTCCACCCACGCCCTGGCCTCCGCCCTTCGGTCCAACAGCGCCAGGGGCCAGTGGGGTGAAGTCCAGCTGCGCCGGGTAGTGGAAGCCGCCGGCATGCTGCGTCACGTCGATTTTCACGAGCAGGTGCATTCCGCGTCCGTCGACAACGCCATCCGGCCGGATCTTGTGGTCCAGTTGCCGGGTGGAAAGCAGCTGGTGGTGGACGCAAAGGTTCCGTTGGCGTCCTACCTAGCCGCCCAGGAACAAGGCAACACCGGGCACGCGGCTGGGAGCGGCGCGCTCCCGGCAGGCAATGGCGCGGATGCCTTGCTGCTCGCACATGCGAAGGCCCTCAAGTCGCACGTGGATGCCCTGGGGTCCAAGAAGTACTGGGACATCCCCGGCAACTCCCCCGAGCTGGTGATCTGCTTCCTGCCAGCGGAATCCATCCTGGCCGCCGCACTCGAAGCGGACCCTGCACTCTTGGATCACGCCTTGTCCCGGAACGTGGTGCTCGCGTCCCCGGGCACGTTGCTGGCGGTACTTAAGTCCGTCGCCTTCACTTGGCGCCAGGACGTCTTGACGGACAACGCGCGGGAACTCTTCGAGCTCGCCCGGCAGTTGTACGAACGTATGGGGACCCTCGGTGACAACGTGGGCAAGCTGGGTTCGTCCTTGAAGACCTCGGTGGACCGCTACAACGCACTCGTCGGAACGCTCGAAGCACGTGTCCTGCCGACGGCACGGAAACTCAACTCCATGGACACCGACGGCCTGGTGTCACCGTCCGCAGTGGAAGCTGTGCCGCGGACCCTTGCCGCACCCGAACTGATCGAAGGAGAATCCGCGGCATAGGACCGGCCGAGTAGTGGTCCGGGCCCGGCAAAGCGTGCCGGAGCCGGACCCAACTACGAGGTTGGGCGGTTCCCGCGTCCGCCCAAGGCGCGTGTGACGTCTCCGGCCTCTTTGAGGGTGGCGCGCAGTTCCTTCGGCAGGGAGAACAGCAGGTCTTCCTCCGCCGTCACTACTTCTTCAACCGAACCGTAGCCGTAGTCGGCGAGCAAACGAAGAACATCCTGGACCAGGACCTCGGGAACGGAAGCGCCGGATGTGACGCCCACGGTTGCGACGCCTTCGAACCAGCTCTCGTCGACCTCGTTCGCGAAATCGACCCGGTAGGAGGCCTTGGCGCCATACTCAAGCGCCACTTCTACGAGCCGCACGGAGTTCGAGGAATTCGCCGATCCCACCACGATCACGAGGTCCGCCTGCGGGGCAATCTTCTTGATGGCCACCTGGCGGTTGGTGGTGGCATAGCAAATGTCGTCGCTGGGCGGATCCTGCAACGTGGGGAAGCGCTCCTTGAGCATCCGGACGGTTTCCATGGTCTCGTCGACGCTCAAGGTGGTCTGCGAAAGCCAGATGGTCTTCTCCGGATTGCGCACCGTGACCTTGTCCACTTCGTGCGGGCCATTGATGATCTGGATGTGGTCCGGGGCTTCGCCCGCCGTGCCTTCCACTTCCTCGTGACCGTCGTGGCCGATGAGGAGAATGTCGTAGTCTTCCTTGGCGAAGCGGACGGCTTCGCGGTGCACCTTCGTGACGAGGGGGCACGTGGCATCGATGGTGCGCAGGCCGCGGTCTTCAGCCGACTGCACTACCGCCGGGGACACTCCATGGGCGGAGAAGATCACGAGGGCGCCTTCGGGTACCTCGTCAGTCTCTTCGACGAAGATGGCACCCTTCTCCTCCAGCGAGGAGACGACATGGACGTTATGCACGATCTGCTTACGGACGTATACCGGCGGCCCATAGTGTTCCAGTGCTTTCTCCACTGCGATGACTGCGCGGTCGACACCTGCGCAATATCCGCGGGGAGCCGCGAGCAAGACCCGCTTGGGGCCGGAGACCGGCGCGGCGGCCAGCACCTCTTCCGGCGTCCGGCGCCTACGCGGGACAGAGGGCATCGGAATGGAAACTGCTGAGCTGGTCATCCCTCCATGCTACCGGCAGCGTTCGCCCGCACGCTCGGCCTGGCTTTGCGTGAGAAAATCGCACCGAGCAGGCCAAGAAGCGCAAACACTCCCGCGGCAATCCAGGCGATCGTGATCCAGCCGGTGAAATTGTCGACTGACGCCGCCACCAGCTCCCGCGCGAAAAGACCGCCTGTGGCGGTTCCGCCCAAGCCCGCATCGCCTGCGCCCTTCAGCACCGTCGTGGCCACTTGCCACAGCGCTGCGACTGCGGCCAGGCCCAGTCCGGTGAAGAAGAGAAGCACGCCCCTGCGTTTCGCGGCAAGCAGCCCCAGGACAAACAGCAGGACGGCGCCAAGTCCTGGAATCCACCACATCGGCGCGTACGCGGCGATGGCGTCTACCTGCTGGCGCTGGGCGGGGCCGCCGATGTTGACCAGGGTGGAGTCCGGCGTCGCAATGGGGAGGCCGGTTGCCGCGTGGAGCCGGTCAGCGGCGAGCTTGACCAGGGGCCCGACGTCGAGCACCAAGGACGTCCCTGCGGTCGAGTTCCCGGGACCGGCGTTCCTTGCGAAATTCAGTTGGTGGCTCCGGCGCACGGTTTCATTCCACGCTTGCGGGTATTCGGGCCACGTGGACATTGCGGTGGCCGCATCCTTGAGGAAAGCGGCGCCAAGTTGCTCCACCGGCGCCGGTAGATTGATTTTGGATTCCAGGCTTGCGACGGCGGTGCCCGCCAGGCGCGACTGGAACGCTTGGTCCTTCCCGATCGAAGAGGTGAGCGCCACGAATCCGTCTTCCCTGACGATGTTGGCGTCCGTCCATGCCATAGGGACGGCGATTCCTGTGAGCAGAAGGGCAAAGATCACTGCGATTGCAGAGACGAACGTGCGCAATGGATTCCTCAAGTTTGGAGTACAGCAATTCCAGGCGGAGCGACGACGAGTAAATGTCAGTCATGCATGCTACAAGGTATGGATAGAGTTGGAAGCCTGCCACCGTGTTTTCAGTAGCAAATCTTTTCGGTAGCAAAATTTGAGTAGCACTGACGCCAGCAGTGCTTCCCGCACCCCTTAGCAAAGTACCAGCGAGGACTGAACCATGCACCAGCCACCAGCAGGAGGCTACCCGCGTGTCCCATGATGCTGTACCGGGCGGCGCGCCTGGGGCGTTGCCGATTCCAGGATTCCCGAACCCGGAAGCCCAGGAAGAGGAGTCCTCCGGAGGAGAATCCACGAAGGCAGAGTCAACCCTGCCCGCGACGGCGTCGGAGACAAGTCCCGACAATCCGTGGCCGCTGCAACTGCTGTCCCGCAAGCTCAAGACCCACATAGAACGGGCGCCGGCTGCGTGGATCGAGGGCCAGGTCATCGAACTCAACCGTCGCGGCGGCAGCGCTTTCGTGACGCTGCGGGACACCGACGCCGAAATCTCCTTGCCCGCGTCGCTGTGGTCGAACGTCCTGGACCGCCAGAAGATGCCGCTGGAGCGTGGCTCACGCGTCGTGGCCTTGGTCAAACCGGAATTCTGGCTCAAGACCGGTCGGCTCAACATGTCGATCAAGGACATCCGGCCCGTCGGACTCGGCGATCTCCTCGCGAGAATCGAGCGCTTGCGCCAGGCCCTTGGCGCCGAGGGGCTGTTTTCAGACTCGAGGAAGAAGCGGCTGCCCCTGCTCCCCCACCGGATCGGGCTCATCACCGGCCGCGATTCGGACGCCAAGAAGGATGTCCTGCGCAACGCGGCCCTTCGCTGGCCCGCCGTCGAATTCGCCGTCCGGGAGGTCGCAGTCCAAGGTGTCACCGCTGTCGGCCAGATCCTGGCTGCGCTTAAGGAACTCGACGCCGATCCGCACGTGGATGTGATCGTGATCGCCCGCGGCGGCGGAGCCTTGGAAGATCTGCTTCCGTTCAGCAACGAAGGCCTGGTCCGGGCGGTATCGGCAGCGGCCACCCCGGTAGTCAGCGCAATAGGCCATGAAGCCGACCATCCCATCCTGGACGATGTCGCCGACCTTCGGGCATCGACGCCCACCGACGCCGCGAAGAGGATCGTCCCTGACGTCGTCGAGGAACTGGCAAGGGTGCGTCAGGCCCGCGAGCAGCTACGCCGCGGCGTGGGACGCCTCGTGGACCGCGAAACGGACCGGCTCCACGCGCTGAGATCACGCCCTGTGCTGGCGTCCCCCGAGGGAATGGTCACGGCACGGGAAGAGGACATCGAACGGCTCCGGAAACATGCCAACACCGCGGTAAGTTCCGCGGTTATCCGCGCACTTGACCAGTTGCACCACCTCCGTGCACAGCTAAGGGCACTGTCTCCGCAAAAAACACTGGACCGCGGCTACGCCGTCGTCCAGATTGCGGGAGCGGACGGGGTCGGCCACGAAGTCGTCCGGAGCCCGGACCAAGCCCCTGACGGGACGGAGCTGAGCCTCCGGCTGGCGGAAGGCCGCCTTGCAGCCGTATCTACCGCGCCCGCCGTATCTACCGGAGCCGCCGCAGCCGCCGCTGCCGCTGCCGGACAACCTAGCAAGCACCAGCACAATGAGGACTAAGAAATGACAACAGAAGACACCTCCCCTGTGGCCAAGGCATCCGCTGAGGACCTGGACGCCCTCAGCTACGAGGAAGCCCGTGAGCAGCTCATGGCTGTGGTTGGCCGCCTTGAAGCAGGCGGAGCGAGCCTTGAGGAATCACTCGCCCTCTGGGAACGCGGCGAGGCTTTGGCAAAGCGCTGCGAAGAGTGGCTGGAGGGTGCCCGCAGGAGGCTTGCCGCGGCCCGGAACACCGGCGAGGACGACGCGAAGGCTCCTTAGGATTGGACGGCCAGCGCCCGTTCCGCCGCCACGTCAAAGTCTGCTTTCGGCCAGCTCAGGTCCAGCTTCCCGAGGGCCTCGAGTAGAAGCTCCTGGACAGCGATCCTCGCAAACCATTTCTTGTTCGCTGGAACCACATACCAGGGCGCTACATCTGTTGATGTTTTCTCGAAGACGAGCTGGTAGGCCTCCATATAGGAATCCCACAGGGCACGTTCCTTGAGATCGCTCGTGTTGTACTTCCAGTGCTTGGACGGGTCATCCAATCGCGCCAGCAGGCGTGCCTTTTGTTCATCGCGACTGATGTTGAGCATGACCTTGACGATCGCAGTGCCTTGTTCGGCGAGGCGTGCCTCGAACTCGTTGATGGCCTCATAGCGACGTTCCAGTTCAGCTTCATTAGCCCAACCGTGCACGCGGTGTATCAGCACGTCCTCGTAATGGGATCGGTCAAACACCCCGACGAATCCGGCGGCGGGCACGGCCCTCTCGATCCGCCAGAGGAAATCATGGGTTTTCTCTTCATCAGTCGGAGCCTTGAACGGAGCAACCTTGACACCTTGGGGATCCATCGATCCGACGACGTGCTCAACAATCCCGCCTTTGCCGGCGGTGTCCATGGCTTGCAGGATCAACAGCACCCGTTTGGAGCTGCCGAATTTTCCCTCGGCAAAGAGCATCTCTTGCAGGACGTCCAAACGACCGTCCTGCGCTGTCAGCAAAGCGACGCCGTCGGACTTCCTCCCCTTGTACCCGGGCGTCGATTCGGGGTCTACTGCGTCCAGCGAGAATCCCGGTCCGGCCTTCAAGATCGTGGATACCTGCTTGGTGAACTCCTTGGTCCCGGCCATTTCGACGTCCCCTCTGGTCCGGCCGCATTCGTTGCGGCTTGCACTACAGGCTAGTTGCCTTGGTACCGCCCCAGGAAGTCCGCCATGCGGCCGATCGCTTCCTCGATGTCCTTGACGTTCGGCAGGGTCACCATGCGGAAGTGGTCAGGACGCACCCAGTTGAATGCCCGCCCGTGTGAGACGAGGATCTTTTGCTCCTTGAGAAGGTCGAGCACGAATTTCTCGTCGTCACGGATGTGATAAACCTCGGGGTCCAACTTCGGGAACAAATAGAGGGCGCCCCTGGCCTGTTGTGTGCTTACGCCGGGGATGGCGTTGAGAAGATCGTAGGCCTTGTTCCGCTGTTCAAGGAGCCTGCCCCCGGGCAGGATGAGATCGTTGATGCTTTGGTGGCCACCGAGGGCGGTCTGGATGGCATGCTGCGCCGGCACGTTGGCGCACAGACGCATGTTGGCCAGCAGGTTGATGCCCTCAAGATAGTCTGCGGCGTCCTTCTTGGGTCCGGAGATGGCCATCCAGCCGGCGCGGTAGCCACACACCCGGTAGGCCTTGGACAATCCACTGAACGTCAAGCAGAGCACGTCGTCGCCGGTGAGTCCGGCAAGATTCACGTGGACGGCGTCTTCGTAGAGGATCTTCTCGTAGATCTCGTCCGCGAACACCACCAGGCCATGCTTTTCGGCGAGGGCCACGATCTTCTTGAGGGTCTCCTCCGGGTACACGGCACCCGTGGGGTTGTTGGGGTTGATGACCACGATGCCCTTGGTTTGAGGCGTGATCTTCGATTCCATGTCCTCAAGGTCAGGCTGCCAGCCCGATTCTTCGTCGCACAGATAGTGGACCGGACGTCCGCCGGCCAATGCCACCGAGGCGGTCCAAAGCGGGTAGTCGGGAGTGGGGATGAGAATCTCATCTCCCACTTCGAGCAAGGCCATGAGCGACATGGTGATGAGTTCGCTGACGCCGTTGCCAAGGTAGATGTCGTCTACGTGGATGTTTTGGATGCCGCGGGTCTGGTAGTACTGCGAAACGGCGGTGCGGGCCGAGAAAATTCCGCGCGAATCGCTGTATCCCTGGGCATGGGGCAGATGGCGGATCATGTCCACCAAAATCGCGTCCGGCGCTTCAAATCCGAACGGTGCCGGGTTTCCGATGTTCAGTTTGAGGATACGGTGACCCTCTGCCTCCATCTGCTGGGCGGCCTGAAGAATCGGTCCACGGATGTCGTAAAGGACATTATGAAGCTTGGTGGACTGCTTGAATTCTGCCATTCATCAAATATGCCATACCGGGGATGTACTTCAGCTGAGACATCACTCACATTCGCGACGACGGCGGCGAGGCCCCCAAAAAGGGTTCCTCGCCGCCGTCGTCCTTTGCAGGGGCCTCCGCCGCCTGGGCCCACGCCACCGAGGGGCCCAAATCGAGCTTGCGAGTTTTGGGGAGGTGGCGGGGAGGGTTCCCTGGACGAGCGGAGCGAGGCGATGGAGGCGGTGGGGACTTACTTCACGATCCCCTTGTCCTTGAGCCAAGCGGCCGCAGCGTCCTTGGGGTTCTGCTTTTGGTTGCCGCTGACTGCCCGGTTGAGGTTGATGAGGTCGTCCGTGGTGAGGATCTTGGACACGTTGTTGAGGGCTGTCTTCGCCTTGTCCGTCATCTTGGCCATGTTGTACAGCGGGAGGACCTGCTGGGCCTTGAAGTTGTTCTTGGGATCATCCAGGACCACCAGGGCGTTGTCCTGGATGGACGGCGTGGTGGTGTAGATGTCGGCAACCTGGACGTCGTTGGAGAGCAGGGCCTGCAGCGTGAGGTTGCCGCCGCCGTCGCTAAACGGCTTCAGGCCCTTGAGCACGCAGTTGTAGTTGGCCTTGAGTCCCGGAAACCCATAGGCGCGGGTCTCGAAGGTTGCCGGTGCCGCCATCGTTAAGTCCCCACAGACCTTGGCCAGGTCCGCGATGGACTTGAGCTGGTACTTCTCCGCCGTGGCCTTCGTGACAACCATGGCGTCCTTGTCTTCAGCCTTGGCGGGGTCGAGCACTCCAAGGCCCTGCGGAAGCTTTCCTGGCAGCGCCTTGTAGACGTCGTCAGCCGAGACCTGCGTGGCATTGGCATCCAGGTAGGACAGCAGGTTCCCTGAATAGTCGGGGGCGAGGTCGATCGAACCGTCTTGCACGGCCTTGAAATAGATCTCGCGGGATCCGATGTTGGGCTTGGTGGTAGCGGTGACGCCGGCGGCGTTCAGTGCTCCGGCGTAGATTTCGGCGATGACCTGGCTCTCGGGGAAATCCGCCGAGCCCACGGTGAGCGAGCCGCCGGCCCCGGAGGGGGCACTGGTGGACGGGGTGGCCAGCGGGCTGCCGCCACATGCGCTCAGGGCAAGCGCAATGCCGACTCCGGCCGCTAGGCCGCCGAGCCCGCGGCGGGTCAGGGGGACGGGTTGCTTCATGCGGTACCTCCTTGAACGGCAGCCCCTGCTGGTGCAGCGGCTGCGAGATCTCCGGCGGCCTTGTGGCCGCCGTTGGAATCGGTGGAAAGTCCGGGCGGGAGGAGGATCCTCTGCGCCATGGCCAGAATGAGGTCGACGGCGATTGCCAACGCCGCGATGAGCAGTGACCCGCCGAGCATGCGGGGGAAGTCCTGAAGGACCAATCCGTCAAAAAGATAACGCCCCAGGCCTCCCAGCGGAAGGTACGCCACCACGGAAACCGTTGCGATGACCTGGAGGACCGCCGTGCGGATGCCGCCGAACATGACCTGGAGTCCGTTGGGCAGCTCCACGCGGAACAAGATCTGGAGTTCTGTCATGCCCATGGCCCGGGCGCCGTCAACCACCGTTGGATCAACGCTCGAAATCCCGGCGTAGGTCCCGGCCAGGAGAGGCGGCACAGTCAAGATGACCAGGGCCCAGACGGGAGGCATGAGTCCGCTTCCAGCCAACAGGGCAAAGAGCACAAGCAGGCCGAGGGTGGGGAGGGCCCGCAAGGCGCCGGCGAACGCCACGGCAACGACGCGTCCGTGTCCCGTGTGGCCGATGAAGAGGCCCACCGGCACGGCGATGGCCGCGGCGATCACCAGGACCAGCCCGGAATACTCCAGGTGCTCCAGGAGCCTCGTGGCGATTCCGCCGCTTCCTGACCAATGAGCTGGATCCGTGAGCCATGCGAGGGTGTCAACGAAGATGTTGCTCATCGGCCCGCCTCCGCATGGATCCGGGCATCGGCGATGAACTGCGCTGTTTTGGCGTCTTGCTTGGCGGTTGCCGCACCGGCCCGGGTCCAGGGCGTCAGGAGCTTCTCGAGCAGGACCAGGAACGTATCCATGATGAGGGCCAGGAGGAGGATAGCGATGATGCCGACCACCACCTCAGTGACGAACGAGCGCTGCAACCCGTCGGTGAACAGCATTCCCAAGTTCCCGACCCCCAGGAGCGCGGCGACGCTCACGAGGGAGATGTTGCTGACGGACACCACGCGCAGGCCCGCAAAAAGCACGGGCAGGGAAAGCGGAAGGTCGATTTGCAGGAACCTTGCGGTCGGTTTGAACCCCATGGACACTGCCGCCATGCGGAGGTCGTCGTCCACGGAATCGAAGGCGTCCATGGCAGCCCGCACCAGCAAGGCGACGGCATACAGGGTGAGGGCAACCACGACATTGAGCGGATCCAGGATCCGCGTACCCAGGACCGGCGGCAAAATGATGAAAAGCGCCAAGGAAGGAATGGTGTACAGCAGGGAACTTCCCGTGGTGACCACAGCCCTGAGTGTACGGTTGCGCCGGGCCAGTTGCCCCAAGGGCACCGCAATCAGCAGTCCCAAAACCATGGGAATCAACGCCAGGACAAGGTGCTCGCCGGCCCGCTCGAAGACCATCCCGCTGTTCGCCAGGAACCATTCCATCAGGGGGCGTCCTCCCGGTTGTGCCGGGTCTTCTCGATGAGCGCCAGCACTTCATCGGCCTTGAGCACACCGGCGAGCCTGCCGGCGTCGTCCACCACCACGCCAAGGCCCGAAGGTGAGGACAAAGCGGCGTCCAGCGCCCTGCGGAGCGTATCCCCGCGCCGGAACAAGGAGCCTCCGGGAATCAGGCCGGCACCGTCGCGCGGCGAGGCCCATCCCAAGGGCCGGGAGTCGCCGTCGAGCACCAAGGCCCATTCGCTGCTGCCCGCGGCAACTTGCGGGGCCTCCACCGTCTTGACCGGATGCACCGGAACATCCTCGGCGCCGTTGAAGGAAAGGTGCCTGAATCCCCTGTCGCGGCCTACGAACGAGGCTACGAAGTCATTGGCGGGCGCCCGAAGGATCTCTTCAGGTGCCGCGTATTGCGCCAGTTTGCCGCCGACGGCGAAAACGGCCACCTTGTCGCCGAGCACGGTGGCTTCATCGATGTCATGGGTGACGAAGACAATCGTCTTGGCCAGTTCGCGCTGGAGCCGGAGGAGTTCCTGCTGGAGCTCGTCGCGGACCACGGGGTCCACCGCGCTGAAGGGCTCATCCATGAGCAGCACGGGCGGGTCCGCTGCGAGCGCGCGGGCTACCCCGACGCGCTGCTGCTGGCCGCCGGACAATTGGGACGGGTACCGCTTGCCGAGCACCGACGCCAGCCCGACGACGTCGAGCAGCTCTTCCGCGCGTTTGCGGGCCGCCGCCTTGGATACGCCGTTGAGCCGCGGAACGGTGGCAATGTTGTCCAGCACCGAACGGTGCGGCATGAGTCCCGAAGACTGCATGACGTAGCCCATGGAGCGGCGCAACTGGGCGGCCGGCTCGTTCGAAACATCCTTGCCGGCCACGGTGATGGTGCCCGAGGTGGGCTCCACCATGCGGTTGATCATCCGCAGGGACGTGGTCTTTCCGCAGCCCGAGGGTCCGACGAATACAGTGATGGCACCCTTGTCGATGGACATGCTCAATCGATCAACAGCGGGTTGTCCGCCCTGATACTGCTTGGTGACGCTCTGGAACTCAATCATGGCTTCAGCCATTCCGGGGCTTACCTAACTTTTCGGGCCGCAAATATCAACGAGGGAAATCAATCAACAGCGAACTGATGTTCTACAGCCTAACCAGCACCACCGACGATGTCAGCGCAGGCGCGAAGACCGTAATGAATCGGCAATCCTCAGGGCATCGGCAGTTTTCCGTTGAGGGGCCGCTCACGGTGCAGGCGGAGGCCTATATCGACCAGGGACACCCTGTTCAGTCCGGGAACCTTGCCCAGCGGCACCCAGGCGGCGTGGGTAGTGCTGCCGTCTATCTCGTGGGTCAATTCGCCGCCCGTGATGCTTGCCTCGTAGACCAGCCGGAGTGCCTGGAAATCACGGCCGGATCCGTCCAGCCGCTCCTCACCCGGCCAGTGGCCGACGTCGATCCCGAGCATCGCTCCGATGTCGGCCTCGTACCCGGTTTCCTCCCGGATCTCGCGGCGGCAGCCGTCCACGGGATGCTCCCCCAGGTCCAGGCCTCCGCCAGGAAGGGTCCAGCCCTCTTTGCCGTCTTGCTTCCAATAGGCCAAAAGGATTGCTCCGTCGCCGATGACCACGCCGTACGCGGCCGGGCGGGTGTCGAACTGCATGCTCATGGAGCCAGCCTAGGCCTAAGCTGGGAGGAACACTGTTCAGCACATGGAGTTGTATCGTGACCAACTTGGAAACGGCCCCGTCCCAGGAAGTCTGCCCCGCCGGACACCCCGGGCAGGGTCCTTTTGTACAGCTTTGGCCGGCCCGCGAAGTTCCCTTGGGCGGTGTCCGCAACATGACGGTCTCCCGCACCCTGCCCCAGCGCGGAATGCCGACCGTAGGAGCCTGGTGCTTCCTCGATAGTTTCGGCCCGGACCGCGTCGCGATGAGCGTTCTTCCCCACCCGCACATGGGACTGCAGACGGTCACGTGGCCCCTCCAAGGCGAGGTGCGGCACCGCGACAGCGTAGGCAGCGACGTCGTGGTCCGTCCCGGACAGTTGAACATCATGACGGCCGGCCGCGGCATTTCGCATTCCGAGTTCGGCGTGCTGCCGGCAGGACTTCACCCGGACTCGCCCGACGGCGGCGCCCTCCTGCCGCTGTCCCGGGGCCTGCAGTTGTGGGTTGCTTTGCCCGACGCCGTAAGGCACCGGGCGCCGTCGTTCCAGCAGATCGTCGATCTTCCGGTGGTCGCCACTGATGGTTTCAGGGCCACGGTGCTCGTGGGCGAATTCGCCGGGCAGAGCTCTCCCGCCGTCATGTACAGCCCGATTGTCGGCGTAGAAATCTCAGCCTCGGGCCCGATCGAGCTGCCGCTGAACCCCGAATTCGAGCATGCCGTGCTGGTCCTGGACGGCTCCGCCGTCATCGACGGCCAGGAAGTCGATCCCGGTCCCTTGGCCTTCCTCGGCATGGGCCGGGAATCGCTCCGCCTTGAGGCGGCGCCAGGAACACGCTTCATGCTTCTCGGCGGGGAACCCTTCGAAGAGGACATCCTGATGTGGTGGAACTTCGTGGGCCGGACGCACGAGGAAGTGGAGCAGGCCCGGGAAGACTGGGAAGCCCAGGCGCTCCTGAGCGACGAGGATGCCCGCGCTTCGCGGTTCGGCTGGATCCATGGCCACGGGCCCGATGCCGGAGCCGAAGCCGGGCGCATCCCCGCACCACCCATGCCGGGCGTCCAGCTCAAGCCGAGGTCCCGGAACAGGGCTGCGGAGTAGACCCCACAGCCTGGCGACACACCTCAGGACTGGCGACAACGGAGTTCTCGCGTCGCCAGTCCTTTTCCGCGTCCGCTGTCCATTCGCGCGTCGGCTTTAGGGCAACTCCGCGACAATCTGCAGCACACCGAAAACCGGTTCCTGATCCAGGACCCGTACATCGGTGATCCCGTGCGCGGCCAGTCCCGCCCTGAAAGCGGACTGCAAGGGCTCGACGTTCATGCCGAGCCCGCCGCCCAGAATCACCGGTCCGGGGAGGCCAAGCTGGCGAACTGCCTGCGCCGCCAGCTCCGCGAGATCCCGCCCTGCCTGGTCCAGAAGTTGGCGGCTGATCTCGAGCCCTTCACGCGCGGTCTCGACTACGGCGCTTGCGCGCTGGGCCCAGTACCGCCGGTCGGTGTCCTCCGAATGGAACAGTGCGATGAGTTTGTTGGGGTCATCCACGCCGCAGGATTCCAGGAGGGCCACAGTGAGGCCATCCGGCTCCAGCCCTTTGTTCATCCGCCGGAGGCTGTGACGCACTGCCTCCCGGCCCAGCCAGTAACCGCTGCCCTCGTCGCCCAGGAGGAAGCCCCAGCCGCCGGCCCGGGCTTCCTCCCCCTCGGCGTTCTTTCCCCAGGCCGCGGATCCAGTCCCGGCGATGACGGCCACTCCGGTGCTGGCCCGGCCTGCCGCCAATAGCAGGCGGGAATCGTGGACTACCGTGACCTGTGCGCCCGGGACATGGGGTTCGATCAGCTCGGCCAGGGCGCGGGCATCGGCGTCAGTGTCGATTCCCCCTGCGCCGGCGAGGACGCGGTCCACGTCGCCGCCACCGATCATGGCGAAGAGCTCGCCAAGATTCTTCGCAGCCGTCTCCCGGCTCACGTTCTGGACGTTGGAGCTCCCCGTGCTTTCGTCGCGGACCGGCTTGCCGTGCTCGAAGCGGACACCGCGGGTCTTCGTGCCACCGATGTCGAGCCCGATGACCGTTGCCGCGACGGAGCCGTGACTCGGCACGGGTCCGCGGGCAGTGCCCTCGGCGGCGCCCGATACCAATCCGTCGTCGGGCCGGGGGGTCGTGTTTTCTGCAGTCTCCACGTCCAAAAGCCTAGCGCGGGCGCAGCGGGTGGATCTATTGGGTACCGGATCGCGCTTTGACAAGTCCTGCGAGCAGCCCCGGCCCATCGGAAAGCACCAGTTCACGGAAAAGCCTTACGGGGTCCGGTTCCTTGCGCCGTTCACGCCAGGCAATCCCTATCTCCCGGTATGCGAGTTCCGAGTCGAGTGACACTTCCACCCACCCCAGGTCCGTGGAATCCAGGACCCCTTGAGGTCCGGGCCCTAGTCCTCCCGGCGGCAGGATGCTGTAGCCCAGTCCAGCGGACACGAGCCCGCGGATGGTGTGCGAGTCCTGGCTCTCGAAAGCGACCCTGGGGCGGAAGCCCGCGTGCCGGAAGATCGCGTCGGTCAGCGAACGCAAGCCGAAGCCGGGCCCCATGGAAACGAACGGCTCATGCTTGAGCTCGGCGAGCCGCGCGCTGGCCCGCCGGGCCAACGGATGGCGGTGATGGACCACCAACCGCAACGGCTCGCGGTACAGCGACGCCGAGGCGAGGCCCCTGCCCGGCGCCGCCACGGGTGCCGTCAAGGCAAAGTCGGCCTCGCCCGCGATGAGCGAATCGAGGCAGGCGGCTCGTGCTCCCTGGCTGAGCTCGAACGCCGTGGAAGGGTGCCGGCTCCGGAATGCGCTCATGAGCAGCGGCAACGTGGCCTCGCCGAAAGTGTGCTGGAAGGTCACCCCGATTCGGCCGCGGACTACATCGGATTCGTGGCGGACCACGTCCAGTCCCGCCTGGAACTCGGCGAGCGCCGCTTCGATGTAGGGAAGCAGGGTCTTGGCGGCCGGGGTCAGGCGGACTCCGCGGCCTTCACGGATAAGGAGTTCGGTCCCGACGACGGCGCTTGCCCGGGCCAGCGCCCGGCTCACGGTCGATTGGGGTACTCCGAGCAGCTCGGCCGTCTCGGTGACATGTTGCGTCCGGCCAAGCTCAGCCAGCAGTGGCAGCAACGGCAGTAGCTGGACCAGTTGCTTGTGTTCGACGTCCATGCCTGTCCATCCTCGGATTGACCATTTCAATATCATCCATATTGGCTATCAATCTTAAGTGAATCATGCATTGGAATCATCACTTCGGATCGCCCTACTGTGGAAAGGTGAGTACCAACGCAGCATCCACGAGCCCCGCAGAGTCCGATCGGGAAGGCCACCTGAAGGGCTCCACTGCCTACCGGCGGATCCTCGCCGGCCTGGCCCTCGCCGGAGTGGCCACCTTCGCGCAGCTGTACTCCACCCAAGCCGTCTTGCCACTCATGGCGAACGAGCTGCACATCACGGCGGCAGAGGCAGCGCTCACCATTTCCCTGGCCACGGTAGGCCTGGCGGCAACAGTGTTGCCTTGGTCCTTCGTCGCCGACAAGATCGGCCGCGTGCGTGCGATGGCCATCGGAATCGCGGCAGCCACGGTCCTGGGCCTGCTCGTCCCCCTGGCCCCCACCTTTCCGCTCATTCTCGCCCTGAGGGCCCTGCAGGGCATGGCCCTGGGCGGTATTCCGGCGATCGCCATCGCGTACTTGAATGAAGAAGTCAACAAAGTGCACGCCGCGCTGGCCGCCGGCAGCTACGTAGCGGGCACGACCCTCGGCGGACTCGCCGGCCGTCTGCTCGCGGGACCCATCGGCGAATTGTGGGGTTGGCGGGCCGCGGCCTTCGCCGTTTCCATCCTTGCGACGGCATCGGCCGCCCTGTTCCTGCTGCTGGTCCCGAAGCCGCGGCGCTTCACACCGAGTTCCGCTGGAGGTTTCCGCGGGGCCGTGAAGACGTTGGCGGGCCATTCTTCGAATCCTCGGCTGCTGGCCCTCTATGTCCAAGCGTTCCTGTTGATGGGCGGTTTCGTGGCCGTCTACAACTACCTCGGATTCCGCCTCCATGCCGCGCCCTTCGGACTGCCCGCCACCGTGGTCAGCCTGATTTTCCTGGCGTATTTGTCCGGAACCGTGAGTTCCCGCTGGGGAGCCGGACTGTCCATGCGCTTCGGCCGCCGCACGGTCATGCTCGCCGGAATCGCGACCATGACGGCCGGCCTTGGACTCACCCTGTGGGACAACATCGCCGCGGTTTTGGCAGGCTTGGTTGTCTTCACGGGAGGCTTCTTCGCGGCGCACAGCATCGGAGCCGGCTGGACCGGAACTATCGCGACGGTCGGCCGCGCGCAAGCAGCGTCGTTGTACAACCTGTCCTACTACCTGGGTTCCAGCATTATTGGCTGGGCCGGCGGACTCGCCTTCCAGGCTTTCGGCTGGGGCGCACTCGCTTGGACGGTCATCGCGCTGGGGTGCACGACGGCGGTGATCACCGCCGTCGTGCACCGATCCCCGGCGCGCCAGGTCGCCGTCGTCGGCTCCTCCGTGTGACCGTGCGTTCGCCGCACAGCACGGCAGATCAGCGCCAGGATTGAGCTATTTTAGGCTGCCCGTTTCGGTTCGGACGCCGGAGGGATCTCCGCGCCGGCCCGTCCCGGAAGCGTGGGTTGCGCCAACAGGGTGCGCGCATGGAGCACGTCCCCGATGAACCAGTCGTAGATCAGCACACCGATCACTCCGCCGACGAGGGGGCCGACGATCGGGATCCAGAAATACCAGCTGAACGCTCCGTCAACGGTTCCCGGCAGCGCCGTTTGCCCCCATCCCGCGAGCCAGGCAAACAACCGCGGTCCGAAGTCACGGGCTGGGTTGATGGCGTATCCGGCGTTCGCGCCCACGGACATGCCGATCGCCGCCACGGCGAGCCCGATCATGAACGGGCCCAGGTTCGCCTGTACGGCCGTGTTGCGCATGTCGATGATGGCCACGACGAACAAGACGAGGAAAGCCGTGCCGACAATCTGGTCGACCAGTGGACCGACGGGATTTCCGTTGAAGTACGGTGCCGGGAAGGTGGCGAAAATGGAGTATGTCGCCAGCCCCTTGGGATCTGCGCGCCCGGTGCCGACAGCCTTGTTATAGGCGTCGATGGCATCGTGATAGAGCAGGTACACCAGCGCGGCGCCGGCGAAGGCGCCAACAATCTGGGCAAGGATGTACGGGCCTACCTTTTTCCACGGAAACTTCCGCCGGACTGCGAAGGCCAGTGTCACTGCCGGATTGATGTGCGCCCCGCTGACCCCTCCGCCGACGTAGATTGCCAGCATCACCGCTATGGCCCATCCCCACGTGATCAACAGCCAGTCGCCGGCGGCCATGAAGATCGTGGTCGACGTCGCGGCCCGTCCCGAGCCGGGCAAGGCGGCAACCGCCATCGCCACAACCCCGTCGCCGAAGGAGATCAGCACGAATGTGCCGAGGAACTCGGCAAGGAGTTCACCCCACGTACCACCCAATTGCTTGAGGCCGCTTCCTTTGCGGACTGCATTCCTTAGTGGACTGACATCACTCATTCCGAGTGCCTCCTTGAGTCATCCGATTCACCATTGGAAATTGACAACCCCAGCACCTTTATGGTATGTCGGACGATCTAAGGTAACCAGCCGATTGCCTTAGGTAACCAAGACTCACGTTCCGGAATTGAGATCAACGGTGGACTCGATAGCCTGGACCAGGTCATCGATGATGTCGGCCGGATCTTCCAAACCGATGGAAAGCCTGAGCATGCGCGCCTGGGGCTTGGCCTCCGGGGCCACCGGGCGGTGGGTCAATCCGGCCGGGTGTTGGATCAGTGTGTCGATTCCGCCTAGAGACACTGCGTGCGTGATGAGGCGGACCGCGCCGGGAACGCGCTCCGCATGCTCGGCCGATTCAAGGTCGAAAGAGACCAACGAGCCCGGACCGCTCATCTGTGTACCTACCAAGTGCAAGGGATCGCACTCGGGAAGCCCCGGGTAGTACACCTTGGCGACGAGTTCGTGGCCTACGAGCGCTGCGGCGATCTTGTGGGCGTGGTCCTGTTGGGCCCGCACCCGGATCGGGAGGGTGGCCAGGCCCCGGTGCAACAGGTATGCGGGCCACGGAGTTAGGATGCCTCCGGTCACGGCACGGACCCGGCGCAGCTGCGTGGCCCACTCCGCGCTTGTTGCCACCACTCCGCCCATGGCGTCGCCGTGGCCGCCCAGGAATTTCGTGGCGCTGTGGAGAACCATCGCAACGCCGTGCCTGAGTGGCCGCTGGAGGATCGGCGTGGCAAAAGTGTTGTCCACGAGAACCGGAACGTTTCCGGCATCGGCCACCAGGCGGTCAAGGTCCACGAGGTCAAGGCTCGGGTTCGCGGGGGTTTCCACCACCACCAGGCCGGTATCCGGACGAAGGGCATCCCGGACGCCGTCGGCCTTGACGAAGGTGACCTGGTTGCCAAGCAGGCCGCTGGCCAGAACGTGGTCCGTGCCGCCGTAGAGTGGCCGCACCGCCACCACGTGCGTCTTGCCTTCTGATTGGGACGCGAGCAGCACGGCGCTGAAGGCGGCCATCCCTGAGGCAAATCCGACGGCTTGCGCTGCACCTTCGAGCGCAGCTACGCCGTCTTCGAACCTGGCTACCGTAGGATTCCAGAGACGCTGGTACACCGTGCTCTGACCGTCGAGGCGCACGCCCCCGGTGGCCATCTGCTCGTAGGCGAGGCCGCCGTCGTGAACAGAAGGCAACGGCGCAGTGGTTGACAGGTCGATGGGAACGGCGTGCACGCCTTGCTCTGTGAGTCCTGTCCGGCCGGCGTGGACTGCGAGTGTGTCTATGGCTGTCACTGCTCTCCTTGAATTATTCACCGTTGAATTCGGTCAGTATCTGGCAATAATTCGGAGATTTACAGTGCAAATGAATGGATTGAGTGGAAACTGGCATCTATGATGAATAGACAGCACTTTCAGGAGGATCCGTGACCACCACCCCGAAGAACGTTCGGCCCGTCGGCGTCAGCGAGCCCTTGGATGCGATCGACGAACGCATCCTTGCGGCTTTGGTCGAGGATGCCCGGATCTCCAACAAGCAGCTGGCCGAACTCGTCGGAATTGCGCCGTCAACGGCGCTCATGCGGACGCGGTCACTTTCCGAACGCGGCATTATCGAGGGTTTTGAAGCCGTCCTCAGCCTCCCGGCAATCGGCCGCTCGGTCCAGGCCCTGATCGCCGTGCGCCTGCGCGCCCATGACCGCGACCAGATCGACCGGTTCACCGCCCGGGTTCCCGCCCTCCCTGCGGTCATCTCCACGTTCCACACTTCGGGCTCCGTGGACTACCTTCTGCACATCGCCGTAGCCAACACCGACGACCTCCGCGACTGGGTCCTGGACAACCTCGCTACGGACCCCGTGGTGGGCCACACCGAGACCACTTTGGTCTTCGCCCACATCCAGGGCAACCACGGGCCGCTGCCGGAATAGCGGTTGACTAGCGGGCGGTTCGACTCAGCTCAGTGGCGCGGCTCGAAGCCCGAGTGCGCGGCCCCAATGGCGTCCTGGCGCAAGTCACCGAGTTCCTGCCGGCGCGTGAGGGCGCCCCGCTGCATGGCCGGGTCGACCGGAGGCGTGTAGCGCCTGCGCTCGGCCCACGAAACCAGGCTGGTTCCGATTCCGGCGGCTGCCGACTCCAGCATGGAGGGCCGGCGGTAGGTGCCGCATGGTGCGGTGGCAGTGCTCATGACTCTTTCCCTTCGGTGGCTGCTGCGTGCGACTTGGCGTCGCGGGATTTCTTGTCTCCGGCCCACGCCGGAACGCCCAGGATCGGGAAGGCGTTGAAATGGATCTGCACGGGACGGGCATCGTCCGCCTCGGGTTCGCTCCGGATCTCCTCCAGAAGATTGCGGGCGAAGGCTTCGATGGAGCGGGCATAGCGGCCCAGCTGCTCGGCCGACATCCGGGCATTCGCCGTGTTGACGATGGCTGCGTCGAGCCAGTCTTCGTCCAAGGAGTCCATGCCGTGTGCCATGAAGTCGGCGAGGACAGCCTGCCTGCTGCGTTCGAACTCGCGGGTTACCAGCCGCGATGCCTCCTGCGTTGCCGGTGAATGTGCCAACTCGGGCGAAGTGATCTGGATTGCTCCCCTGGGCCGCTCCCACCACCGCTCCCGCGCCGTCCCTTTGCCCTGGACCTCCTGGACGAAGTCGAACTTGGCAAGTTGCCGCAGGTGGTAGCTCGTGGCACCGCTGGATTCATCGAGCAATTCGGCCAGGCTGCAGGCGGTCTGCGGCCCGTAACGGGACAGCATCTCGAGGATCTGGACGCGCAGAGGGTGCGCGAGCGCTTTGAGGGATGCCGTATCGACCTTGCGGACGGGGAATTCCGGCTCTTGAAGCGTGTCCATGCCGGAAACGCTACTCTTGCAAAGAAACCTTTGCAAGAGTTTCTTTGCAAATGAATCTTTGCGAACGCGGGCTCATCACATGGGCCGCCGGTCAGCCCTTGCGGAGCACCCCGCGGAGGGATCCCACGGCGAGCACGGTTGCGGCCAGCCCGCACATCACAGTGAAATAGCTGGCAGCTGCGCCCAGCCCGATGACCGAGGCAGCCAGTCCCAACCCGATGACCGGCACGGCGCTGCCAAGGTAGGTGATGACGTAGACGGTGCTGATGATCTGGGCGTGCCGGGACGCTTCAACCTTGCCGGCAACGTCATTGAACACCAGCCGGAAGGCGATCCCCTGCCCTACCCCTGCGGACAGGCTCGATGCCACCAGCAGCACCGGACTGGACAGGGACGCCGCCGCGCCGACCAGCACAATGGAAACCCCCAGGACCGCCAGTCCGGCGGGCACGGCGAAACGGCCGCGGACGCTCAGCAATTGGCTAAGCGCGGACGCCCCGAGCGTCAGTCCGGCGAGCAGACCGGTCATGGGGCGGGAATCGGCGTGCACGACGACGGCGAAGTAGCCGGGCGCGAGCGAAAGGCAGAATCCGAACACGGCAAAGCTGAGGAATCCCACGCTTGAGGCGAGCCAAAACGCTCCCCTGGCTTCCCGCGATACGGAGGGCCTGCGTGGGGCGAGCGCCGTGTAGGGGCGAGGGCCTTCGGCAGGCCGGATCGCCGGGCGTGCTTTGAGAAGCCACAGCGGGACCAGCAATAGGAGCAGGACGGCCGCGTGAATGAAGAACGGCGTTGAGGTGGCACCCGGGAGCAGCGAAAGCAGTCCACCGATGGCGGGACCGGCGGCCACCCCTCCGGAGGAGGACAGCAAAGTGAAACGGGAAGCCCACTCGGGCCGGGACGGAAGCAATTCACGCAGCGCCGCCGAACTCGCTCCGGTAGCAAGGCCCACGGCGACGCCCTGGAGCATCCGGCCGGCCGAGAGCATCAAGAGGTTGTCAGCGTTGGCGAAAACCAAGCCGCCCGCCAAGCCAACGAGGACAGCCAGCACCAGCGCCGCACGTCTGCCGATATGGTCCGACCAGTGGCCGGCGAGCATCAGCACAGCCACGAGTGCCAGGACGTAGCTTGCGAAAGCAATGGTCACGCCCAGTGAAGTGATTCCCAGTTCTGCCTGAAGCAGCAGATACAGCGGGCTCGCCAGGTTGGCACCGACCAGCAGCGTGAACATGACGGCGCCGGCCAGGACCAGCCGCGCCGTGGTGGAAGCATCCCAGCCCCGGCGCCCGGCGGTGGCCTGGCGCATGCGCAGTTCGCTAAAGACAGTCATTTCCGTGCCTTCGCCTCAGCGGCCATCACGGTACCTGGCCTGTGGGCCGGGACTGGACGGCCCAAAATATTGATGGCAATAGGATGCCGCAGGCCTGCTGGATAGATCAGATGTCCATGAAAGAATTGATCAGAATAGTCAAAATTGAGGTCCACTGATGACCACAAATGAGCCGGAGTGATGATTTGAATACCCTCGATCCGACGGACCTGAAGATCTTGCTCGAGTTGATCCGTGATCCCAGGGTCCAGATCGGCGAACTCAGCGAGTCCCTGGGGATTGCGCGCAACACCGCCCAATCGAGGATGCGCCGACTGGTCCGCTCGGGCGTTCTGAACGACGGCGGCCGCGAGGTCGACCTCGAAAAGGTGGGTTACGACGTCGTCGGCTTCGTGACGTTGGAGGTGACCCACCGCGAACTCGACGGCGTGATCGGAGCCTTGCGCCGCATCCCCCAGGTCCTTGAGGTCCATGAAATTTCGGGGAGGGGAGATCTCTTATGCCGGGTGGTGGCCACCGACACGCACAACCTGCAAACCGCGCTTCGCTCCATCCTCAGAACCAAAGGCGTCATCCGCACGGAGACGGTCCTTGCCCTGCACACCCATATCCCCTACCGGACAGAGCCGCTCATCGGCAGGCTCGCCGACGCCGCCGAGACCGCCGGCGCCACGAAACGGGTCAAAACGCAGCTTTCCACTGATTCGCCGGTCAGGGAAGCCGACTAGGATTCCAGCATGGATTGGCTCTCTTCTCTTCAGCACCTCAACTGGCTGGCCATACTCCTGGCGTTCGTTTCCAGCATGGTGATCGGATTTGTCTGGTACATGCCCGCCGTCCTCGGCAGACGATGGATGGAAGCCATTGGCAAGACCGAGGAAGACCTCAAGAAGATCGACGGCGGCGCAGGAATCTGGGTCCCCATGATGGTGGCCGCAGCACTCACGAGCATCCTTCTGGCCGTCCTCATCGGGAGGCTGGGCGTGCAGGGCAGCGTGGCCGCGGGTTTCTTTGCGCTAGTGATTGCGGTTGTCTTCCGCGTCGGCGGCCACGTCATCCACAACGGTTTCGCGGGCAGGCCGTCCGCCGTGACCCTCATCGACTCCGGGCATGACATCGTGGCCATGACTGTCGCCGGGTCAATCATCGGAGCGTTGCAGTAACGGGAGGAGAATAGCCTCGTGACCATCATTGACAATGCCGTCTATGTGAACGGTATCCGGACCGCCACCCCTGGAAGCCTCGAGCAAAGCGTCGAAACGCTGGCCGCCCACGGCGGGATGGTGTGGATTGGACTGTACCGGCCGGACGAGACGGAAATGGCGGCAGTTGCTGCCGAGTTCGGCCTCCACTTGCTCGCAGTCGAGGACGCCGTCAACGCCCACCAGCGGCCCAAGCTGGAACGCTACGACAACAACCTCTTCACAGTCCTCCGGCCTGCGCGATACGTAGACGCTACAGAGAGCGTGGAGTTCGGTGAGCTTCACATCTTCACGGGGAAGAACTTCGTAGTCACGGTCCGGCACGCGGAAACGCCCGGGGTGGCCCAGGTCCGTCGCGATCTGGAAAAACAACCGGAACTGCTGCGCCATGGTCCCGAAGCCGTCCTGTACGCATTGTTGGACCGGGTGGTGGACGACTACGGCCCGGTGATCTCGGGGCTGGAAAACGACATCGACGAGATCGAGGACCAGCTATTCGGCGGCGATCCCCTGGTTTCGCGGCGCATTTATGAACTTGCCCGCGAGGTCATCCAGTTCCAGCGCGCAATCAGCCCGCTCCCGGACATGATGGCCTCGCTGAAGCGCGGGTTCGTGAAATACGGAGTCGACATCGAGCTGCAGCGCATGCTCCGGGACGTGGAGGACCACGTCGAACAAGTAATCTCCCGCGCCAATGGGTTCCGCGAGCTGCTCCAAAACGCCCTGACCCTCGACGGGACCCTGACCGCGAACCGGCAAAACGAGGCGAGCGCGGCACAAAACGAACAGACCAAGAAGATCTCCTCGTGGGCCGCAATTTTCTTTGCACCAGCCTTCGTTACCGGGCTCTACGGCATGAACTTCGACGTCATGCCTGAACTCCATTGGCCATTCGGCTATCCCATGGCGCTGGGAATGATGCTTGCCGCGGGCTTCATCATGTACGTCATCTTCAAGCGGAAGAGCTGGCTCTAGTGGCTCCCGGACAGGAGGGCTTCAGCAGGGGCAAGATCATCACTCCCGGGTCGCCGGCGCAACTCGGGGCCTTCGGTTTGTTCCAGCCGGTGAAGTCACAAGAACGGATCCTCACCCCCACGACGCAACGGCTCACCGTCAAAATGGCTGACGACATGCTCTGGGTCAGTTTCGCGGAACTGTGCGGCGGCCTCATGTCAACCGCGGACTACTTGGCTTTGGCCGAGGACTACGGAACCTGGGTGATCGACGGCGTACCCTCGCCAACGATCGAGCCGGCTGCCGGGTCCGCACCGGCCTGGCAACGGTTAGTGACGTGGTGGATGTCTTGTACGACCAGGGCATCACGCTGTTCCTGGTGGGCCACGGGCCCTTGGACTGGGACCTTGCCGGTGACCTGGCCCCGGACCCGGCCCGGCGGATCGGCGCCCGGAAGGTTGATCTGGCCCGAATCGCGAGCCGCCTGTCGCTCCTGGGCCGGGTGGAAGCCTCGGAGCCTTTTGAAGAGATAGAGACCGGGGGCAGCTGATCGCCGGTTCCCGGCGAAAGGTCGGCTCGGGAATCCGCCCCCTCCGGAACCTCAGCCCAGGAGGGGGCGGCGTTGCAGTCGGACCCTACACGCGTGACCTGCCGCGGATGAAGTGGAAGATCAGAACGACGACAGCGACAACCAAAAGCAGGTGAATGAGCCCGCCGCCGATGCCGCCGATAAGGCCGAGAAGCCAGAGAACGGCAATAATGATGGCTATCCAAAGCAACATGTGAGTCTCCCTTGTTTGTTTGCGTGCCCGGGCCGACGGCCTAGGCATTCGTTACTAAGTATACTTACTAATGAAGGTAAGCGGGTCAGCTAGCGCGGCTTTTCCATTTGGAAGCCGCACCGGCAACGCAGTACCCGGATGCGGAGGTAGTTCCCGAGCAGGTCCGTTGACCGCGGCTGGGTGGAGACCGGCGTGAGCAAGCTTCTCCGGTCCGGATCGCTCGGGGTCATGGGTTCCCCGCAGTGGATGTACTCGGCGCCCAGATGGAGGACGTCAGTATTGGCTGTCGACCGGGCCAGGACCGCGGCGACGAAGGCCGCCGTGGTGGACAGGACGCGCGCGCCACCGCATTTGGCGCAGTTGAAGGCAGCGGCGAGGGTTTCGCTGCGGCGGTCCATCATGGTGATGGAGTCCACAACGAGGTGCACGTCAGTGTCGCATGTCACGCACCAGGGCTGCTTGCCCCGGGGCTGGTGGGCGTCCAGGGGGAGGTAGGTGCTTGAGATGGTGCTCATCGGATCAGGCCAGGGCCGGGCAGCTTGCCAGAATGTAGTCGGCGGCGGCCGGGCCTGTCATGGCCAATCCGTTGCCTGCAGGATCAATGCCCTTGGTCTTCATCGCCGCCCAAAAAGAGCTCTCCGGCTGCGGCACGGACTGCTGCAGCCAACTCCAACTGGTGTACAGGCCGTAAAAGCAGTCCCGTCCGAGAGTCGAGTCGGACCGGTCGTTCGTGTGGATGGTGGCTTCTTCAAGGAATTTGTCGAAGTGCATCTTAATTGCATTAGCCATGGGGGCCCTTTGTTGCGGGTGCATTGTGTGTGCTGCCATGTGGCTATAGCAGCTGAGCCCCAATGCGTGCACGCGGCACCGGGGCGGTCACCCGGTTTCTGTGGAACTCTGCGGCTCGGGCGGTCTGTGCGTTGTGCGCAGTCACGGCTTTCCAAGGGGTGCGGCGGCCGGTGGCCGTGCGCTGAAGTCCGCCTCGTTAAACCTGCGTAGGAATCTTGTCTACGATGTAGACTTTACGCGTAGACTACAAAGTAATCAAGCTTCTTTTCTTCCCCAAGAACACGCGAAACGCGATCAGATCAGGATGGAATCCCGTGCCGCCCCGAAAGACTCCGATCAATTCTTCGACTGCCGGCGAGAAGGCCCCCGGGGAGAAACCCAGGCTCAGCCGCGACCTCGTGCTCTCCACTGCCCTGGCATTGGTGGACGCGGAAGGACTGGACGCGCTCACCATGCGGCGCCTTGGGCAGGAACTGGGCCGGGATCCGATGAGTCTCTACCGGTACGCCGCCAATCGGGCCGCGCTCCTGGACGGCGTGACGGAGTTGGTCCTGAAGGAGCTTTCCATCTTCCCGGACCGCCCGGATTGGCAGGCACAGCTGCGGCAGATAGCACATGACTTGCGCTTGTTGGCCCTGCGGCACCCGAACGTGGTGCCACTGCTCGTGACCCGCCCGCTCTCGACGCCCTTGGGCCTGCGCCCGCTGGGCACGCTGCGCCCGCTTGAACAGATCCTCTCGTTGCTGATCGACGCCGGGTTCGCCCCGGCCGACGCGCTGCACGTCTACCGGGCTTACTACGGGTTCCTGTACGGCCACATCCTCAATGAACTGCAGGAATTCGTGGTGGATCCGGACGAAAACGAAGCACTGCTCCGCCTTGGCCTGCACCGCCTGCCTGCGAAGGAATTTCCCCGCCTCCGCGCCCTTGGCCCGGTGCTCGCGGACTACGACGGCGCGGCCGAACTGGACCAGGGCATCAGCATCCTTCTCGCCGGACTCACAGCGTCCCTCGCAGGCGAAAAAACCACTCCCAAAGCCTGAGCGCCACATCTGCGGCGGGTCGGGAGCTAGATCGCCCCACCTGCCGTGGGCGGCGCGCCCGTGTCGTTCCCGCTGTCGCCGACTTGTTCCCGGGCGACATAGTTCTCAAGGTCGAAGAGGTTCTCCGCACGCTCAGCAACATTCAACAAAGTGGTCATCGAGGCCACTTCTTCGACCTGCTCCTTCAGGAACCACAACATGAATTGCTCGCCGAGGGGATCATTTTGTTCCCTCGCTGCCCGGAAGAGTTCCTCAATGTTGCGGGTGACTTCCTTTTCCTGGGCCAGCGCCAAGGCAATCGGTTCCCGCACGTCGGCAAAGTCGTTTCGGACGGCCGGAACTCCTGGAATCTCGACCGGCTGATTGCGGTCCAACATGTACTGGACCATCATCATGGCGTGGTTGCGTTCTTCCAATGACTGCCGGTAGAAGTGTGCCGCCAGCTGCGGTAGATCCTGGGCATCAAAGTACACCGCCACCGCGATGTACTGCTGGGACGCGGCAAACTCGTTTCCTACCTGGGCGGACAGGAGCTCATTGAATGTCTTCTTTGCCATGCGCCCGATCCTACCTTTGGGATTTGGCTGCGGACAGCGCCTCAGAACAACAGGACCAGCCCGACGCCGGCTGCCGCAGCTGCGACGCAAGCCGCCATAGTGCCCACTCCGTTGAGGAGGGCAAGTCCGGTCCGGCCGCTCTGGACAAGCCTGACGGTCTCCAAGCTCGCCGTGCTGAAGGTCGTGTATCCGCCGAGGAATCCTGTGCCGAGAATCAACTGAAGGGATTCGGGAGCCTGATGTGCCATGACCAGTCCCGCCAGGATCCCCATGAGAAGCGACCCGGAGGTGTTGATGAAGATGGTGCCCAGCGGCAGCGCCGTCCGGGCCCAGGACCGGACCACCCCATCGACTACGAAACGGGCGGCTGCCCCTGCGCCCCCCGCGAGCGCTATGAGAAGGAGCGTCATGGCCGGGCCTTCTGCCCCTTTTGGGCGGACTTGTGGCGGAGCGCCCCTAGCCAAATCCCCAGGATCGTGGCCGCGGCACCGCCTAGCAGGCTGGCCGCCAGGTACCAGATAGCATCCATCGCGCGTCCAGCTCCGATGAGACGAACAGAGTCCAGCGCCAGAGTGCTGTAGGTGGTGTAGGCCCCGAGGAAGCCGCTTCCTATGCCCAAGCGGGCAATCCGGCGGAGGCCGGCGTCGGGCCCGCTCCGTGAGAGTGCTTCGAGGAGCCAGCCAAGCGCGAGCGCGCCGGACAGATTGATAAGCAGGGTGGGCAGCGGCCATGCGTTTGGCGCCGGAAGCGCCATGCCAAACCCGTAGCGGCTCAAAGCCCCCAGGATTCCGCCGGCGGCGACGAGCAGAACGAACCGCCCGTGCAGATGAAGCGGGCGGTGCGGGTGCCGGTCCGGTGGTGCCGTCTGGGATTTGGCTCCCGGCGGTGCGGTACTGCTTTCCTTCATTGATCCCTGCTTGGGTCGTGACGGCCCAAGGGAACCATGAGCACGGGGCAGTTTTGGCGATGTGCCAGATGCAAGGCTACCGATCCGGTGAGCAGTCCTTCAAACCTTGGGCCGAGGCGATGTTCCTTGGTTCCTACGACGATCATGGAAGCGTTGATACCCGCCGCATAACGGCCCAGTGAACGGGCAGGCTCGCCGGCAAGCGTCACAAAGGTCCACCGCACACCCGTTCCGTCAAGTTGATCCGCGATGCGGGATCGCAGCGACTCCGAGATGGCCGCGGCGTCGTCGTCAATTCCGTCTGGGTCGATCGGTTGGGCCGCCAGGTGCCCGTCCCGGTCCCCCGCCGACGGGAAGCTGGTGACATCGGCGAAGGCCAGGACCAATTCCAATCCCGCACTCAGCGCAACTTCCGCGGCTTTCTCAACCACCGCGCCAGGCTGATGTGGGAGGACACCTGCCAGCACGGGTCCGCTCAAGCGGGCGGGACGGCCCTTGGACGGCGGCGTTTCCTCGCCACGCGGATTGCTCATGGGGCCCTCCAGATGTCCGAGTGGTCAGGATGCGGGCTCTTGCATCTTGCTCCAGTATGGGCTTGTTCGGCTGGCGTTGTCCCAAGCGCTAGGCGAGAATATCGATATGTGCGGTCGGTTCAGTGTCGGGTTCGAAGCAGACTATCTCTCGAGGAAGCTCGGTGCCGTGCTGCGCGGTGATACCGACTACCCTTCGCCAACACTCCAGATCAACCCGACCGACCCCGTGATCTTTCTGCGGGGACGGGCTGGAAACGGTTCAGTCGAACGGGAGCTCGCGGCCGGGCGGTGGGGCTTGGTTCCAACCTTCTCCAAGTCTTTCGATTCGAAGGTGCCCACATGGAATGCGCGCTCGGAAACCGCCGGGGCTGTCCCGGTGTTCAGGGCTTCCCTACCCAAATGGCGGGCCGTCGTTCCGGCTTCCGCCTACTACGAGTGGAAAAAATCGGGGCCTGGCCGCAAGGATCCCAAGCAGCGCTACATCGTTGAACCCCAGGATGAGCTGATTACCTTCGCCGGATTGTTTGCGCCATGGCGCGACGAGAGCATCGAGGACAAGTCCGCACCCGGAGCCTGGCGTTTGTCCTGCTCGATCCTGACCATGGATTCCCCTCCGGAAGGCGTTCATGAGAGATTGCACAATCTGCATGACCGGATCCCGGTTCCGATCTCTGCAGACATGATCGACGATTGGATCGACCCCAAGGAAACCAGGGGCCACGCCCTGCTGGACGCCGTACTGGGCGATGCGTATGGCTTGGCGTCGTCATGGACGATGAGGCCCGTGGAACTCGTTGAAGACAACACCAAGTTGGTGGACGTCGCGAATCCGGCCGCCTGACTCAACGTTCGTAGCGCAGTTCGGCCCTCACGTCCGTGTCCTTTAGCCACGTCAATCTGGTGGCCGATCCAAAGGGATTCGGCCACCACTGCACCAGGACCTTGCCCTCCGAGGTCCGGGTGACCATGGCCGGAACATATTGAAGGTACTTCGGCCAAACGAGCTTGGCGATAACGGGCACCCTTGAAACGGTTGACAGTGGTTCCGTTTGACGCGGAGGCGGGGCACCGACTGAATTCAACGGCGCGGGATATTCGGGCTGGTCAGGCATGCCCGAATACTACTGCGAGGCATCGACAATATGGAGGTCAGGAGATTCGAACTCCTTACCCCCAAAACGTTCCGGAGGACCGCATCTACGCGGCCCAGGAAATCGCTGACATTCTCCAAATCAACATCCGCAAAGTCCGGGAAAACGCCTAGATGCGCAAGTGGCCGTCCCTCGACTGCGGTGAGCGCAGCATCCGCTTCACTAAGCAGCCCCTACAGGACATCCTGTCGCTCTCCGAGACCCCGCCACCCCCGACGACGTCATCACGCCGAAGGACACGCCGGCCGAGCCTGTGACGGAGGGCACAGAGGCGCCTAAGCGCCCGGGGGGCAACCAAGCCTTACGATCGATCCCGAGCCGCCCAGCGACTCACTCACAATAGAAAATGGGGGAATCTCATGAGCAATCCTGCCGGCTGGTATCCAGACCCGTCTAACGCGGCTCAAGCCCGATATTGGGACGGCAGTCAATGGACCGGCAAGACCTACCCTTTCGATCCACGCGGCATGGCGAGCACGTCCGCGCCGTCGATGGAATCCATCGTATCCACGGCGAAGGCCACACTTTCGCCGAAAGGTGCAAGGCTCGGTGGTATAGGCTGCGTAGTCGCGTTGTTCGTCATTGGTGGTATCGGCTTCGCGAGCTGTTCCGCGTCAGTCTTTGGCGCAAAGCCACAGTCGAGTTCGCCAGCGTCACAGGTAACCCAAGCCTCGGCGGCCGCGGACTCGCTGTCGGGCAACGATTCGGTCTTCATAAGCTACGTACGCTCGCACACGACGACGCTAGGTGCAGCGCCGGACAGCAACTTGATCAGAGTGGCCACAACCGCATGTGCCGCCCTCGATCAAGGGCACACAGTGGAGGAGCTAGTGCCGCCGATCCTGCAGACCGCGCAGAGCGCAAAGATGCGCGACGATCTGTCGCTAATGGTTGGCGCCGGTATTCAAGACTATTGCCCGCAGTATGCGACACAATTCGACAAGTATGCAGGGTAGGAAAGCCTGACAATGATGCGAAAAACGATGGGGGATAACGTGAAAATTGTTTCAGTACTTGTTGCGATAGTTCTACTTGCCAGCCTCTCGGCTTGTGCGGGGAACCCCGCCGCCAATACTCAGAGCCAGGGCGCCAGCGCCGCAGCGGGAACTGCTATTCCGACTCCGACGCCTACGCCGACTCCTACCGCGATGAGCGTCGCGGAAGCAGGACAGTTCTATCTAAGCGTCATGTGCAAGTCCAATAAGGTAGCGGATTCAATGAACGCGTCGGTCGAAGCTCATCCTTTTGTTCTTGCTGCTGCGGACCGTGACACTGCACTCTACAGGGACGCGATCAAAGCATCGATTCAGCAGCTTAGCGCCCCGCCGCGGGCATGGCCCGATGTAGTAGCCGCAGACGTGAACGCGTTCCTGGATGGCCTCTATGGCGAGCTCACTCACGCAGCCTCGGCTGCTTTGTCGACCACCCAGCAAGGCTACTTCGCAGAATGGAACGCTTGGAATAACCCCAGCGCTCCAGACCCATCCCATGTGGCAGCCCAGAAGATCAGGCTCAAGCTTGGCTTGTCGGCGGACGCAGTAGCGAGTTGTGGCCCGTAGATGGACGACTCAAAGCCAATTTCGGGATCTGTACTTTGATTTGAAAGCGGCGTCGCTGGACTCCCTGGGTCCCGCACCTTCTCCCTTTGACAAGTGACGCATGTCGAAGACAGGAGGACTGCGATAGGGAAACTCCGGTCCTCTGACGCTTCACGGCATCTTGCCGTTGGTATAAAGTTCCGGTCATGTCGTGGAGTGTGTTAGCCAAACCAACGTCAGACTGGGCCGATCCGGCACTCCTGACGGTTGGACGCGCAACCTACATCGCTCAAAACTTCGAAAACAACTGCAAAAACCTACTCAAGAGCCTCCAGCTCACGAAGCGGCTGATGAATCTGGCGGAAGCCGAAGCAGGCGACTTTGACGCCGCCATTGAAGGAATCATGGAGGACTTCCGCGGGCAGGGATTCGTATATCTGAACCGCGCACTGACCCAGCTCAACAAGCAATCACCAGACGCCTTCGCTGTGGAGGATGCGGCAGTCCTTGAGGCCGGTCGGGATGCGCGGAATTGGATCGCTCATGAGGGCGCCCGGTTTGACGTTTATGCTCTTGATCCCGACGAAGCGCTCGACTGCTTGAAAGACCTGCGTCGCCATGTCCGCGCATTGGCGGCCGCTGACGACCTTGTTGCGGGCGTGAAGGCGGCCACCGAACATAACTCCCGCGATGATGGCCGACCGCTGGAAGTTGGCAGCTACGAGCTTCTCGTCGAACGCTGGGTATTCGCTCCCATCGAAGATGCAAGCTGAGTCTGGCGCTCAGTTGACTAGCGCCTTCCTGCTCTCTCGGAAACGCCTGAGCGAGCGGCAGGTGTCCTCGCATCCAAATGTGAGACTAGGGCCCCCGCGCTCGACGCCAGCCGAAGATTCCTCAATCAGTTCTGAGGCCGCGTGACAAGTATCGAGATTTTCAGCCCTGCGGCCTGGTGTTGGGCTCCACTCCAAGACAATCCTCTGATTGCCGATCCTGACGTGCAAGACGGCTCTGCTCGGCACAGCGGGCCGCCAGACGGTGGGTGGCAGCCGATAGGCGAAGCGGTAATCGAGATGCTCGAACGCGTACAAAAGTGCCACAGAGATCTGCTGATGCCCACTCTCTGCATCGACGTCGATCTACCGATGGACGGCGAAGCCGAGTGGATCGTAGGGACCTGGTTCAGCGTCTCCGAGGGTCCCCAATTGCACCCTGGCCCGGATACCTGGTGGATAAACGGGCGCCACCGCACTTGGGGCCTCGCGCAGGCGGGATTTGAGGTTGCCCCGGTTCTGAACGCTTCATTCGGTGACCTGATAAGCGCCTGGAGCCCGGACGCCGATGCGTGCTTCCCTCCCGATCGCGATGACATCGCGGGGCATCGCGAGGTCATTCGCTGGTGGTCAACATCGGACGAAGCCAAGGCTTGGCGATTGTTCAACCCGTCGCATGCGACGGAATGGAGCGCCGTGCTTGACGCGTGGGACGATCGCTTGGCGAAGACAGGCAGATGAAAGAGACGCCAAGGCCTCTACGAAATGCGGTCGGTCCCGTCGGCTGTTGTGCTCGAAATCTCTTCCTGTCGCCGATCAGCGGTCGCAGCAACGTCGGGATCAGCTTCGTAGTCAAATAATTGGCCTCCACCGACGACCAAAAACAGGCCGCCAAATCCTACCGCGATCGCTGCGCCAATGAAGAAGAGGGGCCATACTAGAGCAAGTGCGATGAACCCATAAACGACACCGCCTGTAACCAAGGCAACAAAAACGAAGGCTGCGACGTTCCCGCCATTGACCTTACGTTTGCCCTTCCGCATCATCGCCTTGGCATATGTCTCCGCCTCAAACCTAATGAGGTCCTCGACATGACCTCGGGCTGACGCTGGCAGCAAATCGTGCAACTTTGCGTGCTGCTTCATTGATCTAACCTTGGCCGGATCTTGGCGACCGTTCCTTAGTTTCAGCCAAAGTCCTCCGGCTGGAACCAAGATGCCACCGATCAACGGGCCGAACTTTTGAAGTCATCCAACAATTTCATCCACCGAAGGATTCTATGCCGGTACGACCGACATCCAGGGCGCAACCGCCAGCATGGGCATCCGGCCTACGTGCGACGGGGGGTGCTGGAAGGCCTGGTGTTCATCGGTCGGAGCCCACGGGCTGACGCGCCCCCGCGAATCGAACTGTCGAGGCATACCATTTTGCGTCTCGGGCACCCGGCACAGACGCGCTATTGAGGCTTGCGGCTACCTCGGGGCCGGGAAGGCGCTGATCAAGCTCGCATGACCGCTGCCACCTTACCCCTCGTAGGGTGGCAGCGCGGCTCGTTACGCGTCAACGAGTATGCGTTGGGAATCGATGACGCGCTTCACCGTGCCCGCATACCAAGCCTTGCCGCCGTGAGCCGTAGGAACGTTGCGTTCATTCAAGCTCTTCGCGATGGCGTCCATCGACATTCCGCCCGCGAACTCGGCGCGGGTCGACGTCACACATCCTCGGGAAGAACGGGCAGTCGTCCGAAGGTAATCTTCCGGCCGTCCTGGTTATGCCATCGGCTGGCAGGTTCGTGATTAATTCGGCCACAGGATGAGCGATCCGGCCCGTGTCGGCAGGGCTGCTTCGGCTATGAGCTACTAACATCGGAGCGTTATTTACTTCAACCGATTTGGGGACATCTTTTGAACAAGCCCAAGGCTTCCGCATATCCAATCATTCTCGGCATCGTATTCCAATTCATTGGCATCGTCGTGTTGACTTTCTCGCTCCCGGCAAGTTTTAGCTACTACTCCGGAAGTAGCGCCATGGCCGGAGTTGTCATCGGCGTCATAGTCCTGCTGATTGGCTTGATCGCTCTGCTCGTGGGTATCGGCCGCGCAGCATCGGGGCTCGACTACCTTGTTTCCGTCGCTCCAGACCGACAAACGGAGCATGTTGCCCAAGGCGCCCCTTCGAGCGGGGACGCATCGAACGTTCCTTCGTAGTTCAAAGGCCGGGACCAGCCCTCACCCTTCACCGGGTGGGGGCTGTTCTATGCACTTATCTATCGCAGGAAGACGGACAACACGTTCAGTAGGATTGTGACGCAGAGGAGTGCCACTCCCCCTTCCCGGCGAGTTCGTAACCGCTATCGTCAACCCAGTTCTACAGGCGTCAAAAGAAAATGGAGAACACGTCGGCGAAGTAGTCGAAGATGCTATCCCTAGCGACCCTTTGAATCGATGGCTCAAACTTGGACCTGGGCTAAAGGCGCCGACGACTGGGACTTGGGCGGCCCGCGAGGCAAGTTCCGTAAGGAATGACCCGGCGCCCGAGTCCCCCGCGAACCCTGGGCAGTCCCATTGCATTAACCGGCGTCGATGGCAGAGGATACGGGCATGGGGTTCATCTATCGCAAGCGCGTCAAGCTCGGCCAGAACGGGCACGTCAACATCTCCAAGAGCGGAGCCTCGGTGTCCGAAAGGATCGGGCCGCTCACTTTGAATAGTCGGGGTCGCGCAACGTTGCGAATTCTTCCCGGCCTAACGTTCAGGTTCGGAAAGCGCCGATAACCTATGGTTGGGCTGGCCCAGAGCATGGCATTCAACGCGGCTGCTAACAAGAACACCCAACCCAAGGCTGGGCGTGGTGGTTTACATAGGCGATCCACTGGCCTCGCGTCATCCGAACGACATCGATGCACTCTCCATTGACTTCGGGCCGAGCTGAGCCGCTGCCGAGCTACGAGCACAGTGGAGTCTGCCGCCGCAATGAGACAAAGAGCGGCAGTCCTAGGCTGCCGGCTCGATGAGCTCTGGGCCGTTGTTCCGGACATGGTTGACCTTTTCGCTCACCACTCGAGGCACGAGGTAAGTTTCCGGCATGGCTCACGAAGCTGTCAGTTCTGATGGCAATCGGCTTGGAGCGACTAATCAGGTTTGGGAGCGTTCATCACCAAGGCGTTGACCGCAAAGCTTGGATGATTCCGCACCAACGAAGAATCCGTGAATAGTCGGGCTGTACCGGGAAAGGTGATAACCCCAAAGTCTGCTTTGTCGTGTTGCTGCTGTGCGGATATTTCGATCGACTGACCACGATACGTCGCAGTCAGCGTCCAATCTGCCAAAGCGCTCCCGACAAATTCGAGGTGAAGATGGTCGCCTTCGACAACCACAGCGATGTCCGCGTCCTCCCAGAAGGCTTCGGTCCACTCGAATCTCGCCAACCCGGGGATGTTCGTCATGATTTCCAGAATCCGGCGAGGGCCGTCATCGTCCCCAATTTCTTCGACGGTCTCGTCGACCCAGGCAAACCACGCGGCGCCGATGAGGCTCGTATGTAGATCCAAAGTCAGGGAAAGTCACGCTGAACTCATTCTTCGCGGACTGGGCACAGCGGCGGGCACCAGGCACGTTAAAGGCAATGAGTCTGGCCGTTCGCTCGTGCACGTTCGGGCATGTGGAGTTCCGGAACCTAAAACGCTCCCATGTTGAAGCGTGGGTGAAGAAGATGAGCGTGGACGGGCTGGCCGCCGGGACGATCAAGACTCGATATAGCAACGGCCGCTCCATCCTCCGTGGAGCTACGAAGGACCGGCTTCTTGCTGCTAATCCAGCGGATGGCATCACTTTGCCTCGGGTTAGGAAAGCCGAGGCCGCCATGACAATTCCGTCGCCCGCCGAGGTCGGGCGGATATTGGATGCCGCCCGGAGTGGTTCCGGCCGTTCATCGCTCTGTGCGCATTTGCGGCGCTGCGGCTCGGGGAAGCCGTCGGCATCCAACTTGATGACGTGGACTTTCTCCGACGCACGCTAAATATCCAGCGCCAGGTCCAGCGGTCGCTCCCGGGAACGGTTGCCATCTCTCCCCCGAAGTACGGGTCCGAGCGGACCGTGTTCATCCCGGCGGGACTGACGCAGATCCTCGCCTCCCACGTCCAGGACATTGGGGTACACGGCGCCAAGAACTGGTTGTTCGTCGGCCCTGTAAACGGCCTACCGCCGGCACAAAACACGGTCGGCGGCTGGTGGCGCAAGGCGGCCAAGGCGGCCGGACTCCCCGACGTGAAGCTGCACGACTTGAGACACTTCTATGCGTCCGGGCTCATCGCGGCAGGGAGCGACGTCGTGACCGTCCAGAGGGCACTGGGCCATGCCAAGGCGACCACAACACTGGACACGTATTCACATCTGTGGCCGACCGCGGAGGGCCGAACCAGGGCTGCCGCCGAGGATCTGCTGGATGAAGCTCTGCGGATTCCTGCGGGCTCCCTGCGGACTGACGCTGTTCAGTCGGCAGGGATTCCACTCTAAAATCCCCTAAATTCCGGGGAAAAGCAGCCTAAAGCCGGGTGTCGAACGAATCGCAGAACACGTTCTCATTGAACGTTCCGTGGAAGCCGGACTTGCCCTGGATTTTCTGGATGGTGGCCCGAATAGCCTCGCGAGTCCCTGCATGGGCGTTGATGGCCGTCTTGACCATCGGCACGTCGATCAAGTGGTTCGGCTGGTTCAGCGAGACGAACACGGTGGGGACTTCCGTGACGTACCAAGGGATTTCCGCCGCCATGGGGCTGGACCACTTGATGCGGATCGCAGCCTCTTGGGCGAAGCCCAACACACAAGCGAAGACGAACGCGGCATCATACTTTTCCGCATAGTCGCCGGTGGCTTCGTCCGAGATGACGCTCATGAAGTTCACGCCCGACTCCCCCGCAGCTTCGCGCTGTTCCGCGGTCTTGAAGAGGTGGACCTCGAAACCGGCGGTTTCAAGTTCCTCCTTGACCATATCCAGGTAGGCCAGCGGGTCCGCCCGGGTGAAATCGGAACCGCCGGAGATGCCGTAGAGGCGAATGCGCTTATGGGTTTCCGGTGTGATGGGCAGATTGCCGGCGGTGTCCTTGATCAGGGTGACGGTCTTGTCGGCGATTTCGGCGGCGACGGCGAGGTGCGCTTCGCTGCCGATCTGCCGCAGTGCCTCAGGCGACGGCGTCAGTTCTTCCGGCCGTTTCTTGTGCAGCCCGAGGCTGGCCTTCAATCCCAGAATCCGGCGCAGCGCGTCGTGCAGGCGCTGATCGGAGATCACGCCGGATTTGTATCCGTCCATCATGTACTGGAAGTCCTCCGCCGGGTTGCGGAAGAACAGGAACATATCGCAGCCGGCGGCGATGGTGGCCGGAACGAGGTCCTTGCGCTTCTTGGCCTGGGTGAGGCCTACCATTTGGGATGCATCCGTAAGTATCAGTCCGTTGAAGCCAAGCTCGCCCCGGAGCAGGTCCTGGAGAAGTTCCGGAGCGAGGGTGGCGGGCAGGATGTCCCTGTCCTCCGTCCCCGGACGAAAATGCCGTGTGAGCTCAGGCGCTCCGATGTGTCCGACCATGATGGATTGGACCCCGTGGCCGATCATTTCCCGGTACACATGTCCGTAGCTGGAATTCCATTCCGCGTACCCGAGCGTGTTGTACGAAGTGACCACGTGCTGGTCCCGTTCGTCCACGCCGTCCCCCGGGAAGTGCTTGATGGCACAGACGGTGGGGGATTCGCTGATGCCGTCGAAGTACTCCTTGGCGCGCTCCACCACGATTTCCGGTGTGTTGCCGAATGCCCGGGTGGAAATAACCGTGTTGCGCCAGTTGTAGTGGATGTCCACGATCGGCGCGAAGGCCCAGTTGCAGCCCAATGCCGCGGTTTCAACGCCCGCCACCTGGCCCATTTTCCTGGCGATCGACTTATCCGGGTGCGAACCTGCCTGCAGGTGGGTCGACACAAAAGTTCCGTCGTCGCAGCTTCCGGCTCCTCCCATTTCCGGGTTGGAGGCCACCAGGAGCGGGATGCGCGTTTTGGACTGGGCGTAACGGATGTGTTGCTGGACAGCCGCGGACGGACCCGGCCTGTACCGCATCCCGCCAACGTGATAGTTCTCCAGCACGCCGTCGAGGTACTCGGGCAAGTAATCGTTGTTGTGGTTGATGAAGAGCTGCCCGATTTTTTCCTCGAGGCTCATGCCGCGGATGGTGGAGTCCACCCACGCAACGGCGTCGTCGTCGAGGTTGAACGGCGCCGACTGGAGGTCGACGTCGAACCGGTGCGCTTGGGTGCCCGCGGCACCCGCGGGGCGGCTGCCGGCCGGAGCTTTGGAACCTGCGACGGCGGCAATCCCGGCCAGCGCTTCCGCGACGACCTCGCTTACCGGGGCGGCGATGTCCACGACGAACCCGGCCTCGTCGGCGTCGAGCGGTTCCAGGGTGGCGAGCTGCGAATCAAGGAGGGCAGGCGGCATGAAGTGGCCGGAACGCCCTTCTGTCCTTTCCCTCAGCACCTCTTTGCTGCCGTGCAGGTGCAGAAAGACGGTGTCCGGGGCTTTCTCACGAATGGCGTCACGGTAGCTGCGGCGGAGGGCGGAGCAAGCAAGGACCAGCCCGCCGTCCCCGGCGTTGGCGAGTTCCGTGCCGACCGTCGCAAGCCACGGCCAGCGGTCTTCGTCAGTCAGCGGGGTCCCGGCAGCCATTTTGGCGACGTTTTCCACCGGGTGGAGCGAATCGCCGTCGAGGAACGGAACTCCCAGCGCCCTGGCCACGAGATCCCCGATGGTTGTCTTGCCGCAACCGGAGACGCCCATCACCACAATGCGCCGCGGCTTTTCGGCGGCTGCGCCGAGATCGCCGGCCGTGCCCATGTTCCTACCAGTCATGGACGGTGCCGTCGACGAGGCGGTTGTACGGCAGGTAGGCCTGCTGATACGGGAAGGAGTTGGCGGCTTCTTCGTTGAATTCGACGCCGAGGCCCGGCCTGTCGCCCGGGTGCAGGTAGCCGTCGGTGAAGGTCATGGACTGTTCGAAGACCGTGTTGGTCTTGTCCGAGTGCTGCATGTACTCCTGGATGCCGTAGTTGTGGATGGCCAGGCCCACGTGCAGCTGCGCGGCGAAACCGACAGGGGATATGTCGGTGGGGCCGTGGAAGCCGGACTTGATCTGGTACTGCGCGGCGAAGTCCATGACCTTCTTCAGCGGCGAGATCCCGCCGAAGTGCGTGGACGCGGCACGGACATAGTCGATGAGCTGTTCCTTGATGAGGGTCTGGAAGTCATAGACCGTGTTGAAGATTTCACCGATGGCCAGCGGCGTGGTGGTGTGCTGGCGGACCAGGCGCACTCCTTCCTGGTTTTCGGCCGGAGTGCAGTCTTCGAGCCAGAACAGGTCATACGGTTCCAGCGCCTTGCCGAGCTTGGCTGCCTGGATGGGAGTCATGCGGTGGTGGCCATCGTGCAGCAGCGGGATTTCCGGGCCGAATTCGTTGCGCACGGCCTCGAAGACGGTGGGCAGGTGGCGCAGGTAGGCCCGGGTGTCCCAGTCCTCTTCCTGCGGGAACGCACCGCGGCCGGCAGGCTCGTAGTCGTAGCGCTCGCCCGAGGCCTGCGCCTGCGCGGCCACCCCGTAGACGGCCTTGATGCCCGGGATGGCGGTCTGAATACGGATCGACTTGTAACCGAGCTCCAAGTGCTCCCGGACCGAGTCGAACAAGGAGGGAATGTCCGCGCCTGAAGCGTGGCCGTACGCGCGGAGCCCGTTGCGGGAGGCCCCGCCCAGGAGCTGGTAGACCGGCAACCCCGCCACCTTGCCCTTGATGTCCCACAGGGCCATGTCGACGGCGGCGATCGCGGCCATGGTCACCGGTCCGCGGCGCCAGTACGCCGAGCGGTACAGGAACTGCCAAGTGTCCTCGATCCGGTGCGGGTCCTTGCCGATCAGCAGCTGCGCGACGTGCTCCTTCAAGTACGCGGCCACGGCGAGTTCACGGCCGTTCAGGGTCGCGTCGCCGATGCCGGTCACGCCGTCCTCGGTGGTGATCCGCAAAGTCACGAAGTTCCGGGTGGGGCTGGTCACGAAGACTTCAGCGGCAATGATTTTCACAGCTGGTCCTTTCAGGGTTGCTGATCGAGGGCTGGCCTGGCCCGGATGCGACGTGCACCACAGGGCGGGTAAAGACGATCTTAGGATGGATGACAATTATTGGCAACCGGTTGCAATATTATTTCGTGGAGATGTTTCCCGGTCCGGCGGTTTCTGCAGCGGTTTCCAAGGCGGCTTCCGACGCGGTCCGCACTGCGGGAGTCGAGACGGCACGTTCCCCACCCGACGGCTCCGCGCCGGATGTTTCCAGGGCCCGACGGGCCTTTATTTCGCCCAGGATCTGGGCATGGAACGCATCGGTCAGCTTGTACTTGGCCATGACGACGATTGCGAGGATGGTCATGATGGCGGGCAGGGCACCTGCGGCAAACTGGATAACCTGCAGGGATTCGGCGGTGTGCGTAGGACCGGACTTGTAGCCGCCGGCCGCGAGTGCATATGCGGCAAGGGCACCGCCGACGGCCTGGCCCGTCTTGCGGGTGAAAGAGAACAGCGCGTACGTAATGCCTTCAGTCCGGACACCGGTCTTCCATTCGCCGTATTCCACGGTGTCTGCCTCCAGGGCCCACACCACGATGTTGACGGCCATGACGCCAAGCATGCTCAGGAGCAGACCGGAGAACCCGATCCAGACCATGGAGGCCGGAGCGAAGAAGACGATTGCGCCGCCGATGATGGAGAGGAACCCGGCGGCCACATAGATGGTTTTCTTGCCGAAGTTTCGGACCAATCTCGGCATGAGCGGAACGAGGGCAAAGGTCACCGCCAATTGAACGATGGAGAGGACTGCGTAGAGATCCAGCCGGCCGAGGACGTCGCGCAAGTAGTACAGCTGCACGGAAGACAGGGCCATGTAGCCGGTCAGGAAGAGGAAGGAGCTCAGGCACAGCATGAGCAAGGGACGGTTGGTCTTGAGCGTTGCCATGCTTTGCTTGAAGGACACCTTGGGCACCGTCCGGTGGACACGTTCCTTGGCGGTCAGGAAGGTGAAGAAGTACAGCGCTGCGCCGATCACGACGAAGACCAGGGTGATGATGGTGAAGGTGGACTGCAGGTTGGCGCCGGGCTTGATCAGCGGAGCTACGAAGATGCCCAACGCGGAACTTACCAACAGGGCGCCGACCATGCGGGCAGAGCCCAGCTTTGCTCGCTCCCCCGGCTCTTGGGTCATCGCGCCGGCCAGCGAACCGTACGGGATGTTGACCAGCGAGTAGGCCAGGCCCAAGGCCGCGTATGTCGCGTAGGCGTAGAGCAACATCCCCGTTTCGCCGATCTGCGGAATGGAGAAGGCCGCGACACTCAGGAGCAGCAACGGAATGGAGCCGAACATGATGAATGGTCGGAATTTTCCGAAGCGCTTGCTGTAGGCGCGGTCAACCAACCGTCCGGCAAAGACATCGGCGAAAGCGTCGAAGATCCTGACAGTGAGCAACAGGGTCCCGGCGGCCGCCGCAGATATGCCCGCGACGTCGGTGTAGTAGACGAGCAGGAACATGGTTGCAGTAGTGAAGGCAAGGTTGTTGGCGGCGTCGCCAGCCCCGTAGCCTAGGATGCTGAGTTTGCTGAGCTTGTTCATTGCGGGCTCCTTTACCCTTGCCGGTACCCCATGTTCCGGCTTGCGATGATGGAAAGGCTTCGGCCGAATCAGGCCTGAAATTAGTTGAAGCTTGATGTAATTCTAATGACCCGGGCAATCATTCGGCAAGCGGTTGCCAAATGTTTCCATAAAACCTTTCCCCTCAGGCCAGATTCGTCAAAGGTGAGCGAGCGTTGAAGGAAAATGCCGTAAAGGTGAGCGAGCGTTGAAGGAAAATGCCATAAAGGTGAGCGAGCGCTGGCGAAAAGTGCCATAAAGGTGAGCGAGCGTCGGAAGAAAATACCTCAAAGGTGAGCGAGCGTTGAAGGAAAATGCCATAAAGGTGAGCGAGCGTCGGTCCTGCCAAACGCTCGCTCACATATATCGCGTGCTTGCCAAACGCTCGCTCAGATATGCGGGCCCACACGACGGCGCCCGTCACCTTCACGTGGAAGGCAACGGGCGCCATCGAAAGTGCCTGTTGGATTAGCTGAAGTTGCCGGCGGCCGCGAACGTCCCGGCCAAGCCCTCGACGAGGTCCACGATCCCCGCGTCGGCAACCAAGTCCGGATCCACGAGGCCGAGCAGGGCCTCGAGGCGGGCACGGCCCGTGAGGAGGTTCGCCGCGGCGATGTCTTCAGCCAGCGGGTCCTGGAGGCCTGTCGCCGTGGCGGTGTAGGCAGACCAGGCCGCGATCATCCGCGCAGCAGCCTGACCGCTGCGTCCCGCGGCGCGCTCGGCGCGGAGCACAGGCAGCGCCCGCATGCGCAGCTTGGCACTGCCATCCATGGCTATCTGGGCCAGATGGTGGGCGATCCGGGAATTGCCGAAGCGTTCCAGGAGAGCGGCCCGGTACTCGGGAATGCGCAAATCTTCACCCTGCAGGCTGGCAGCGGCCTCGTCCCAGAAGTCCTCCACAGCCCGTCGGCAGAAATCGTCAGCGAGGGCTTCAGCGACGGTCTTGTGTCCGCGCAGCTGGCCGGCATAGGCAAGGAGCGAATGGGCGCCGTTGAGGAGCCACAGCTTGCGGTTCTCGTACGGCTCGATCTCGTCCACGAAAACGGCGCCCGCGTCTTCCCAGTGCGGGCGTCCTGCGGGGAAGTCCCCGCTGAGGACCCAGTTGCGGAAGGGCTCGGCGAGCACGGGCGATTCGTCGCGATATCCGCAGGCCGCGGCCACGGCGTCGATATCTGCGTCCGTCGTCCGCGGCGTGATGCGGTCAACGGAAGTGCTGACAAAACTGACGTTGGCGTCGATCCACGCGGCGAGCCCGGCGTCGAACGCCTTGGCCATCCCCACCACGGCGCTCCTGGCGACGGTCCCGTTGTTGGAGAGGTTGTCGCAGCACACCACGGCGAGTGGACCGGCGTCGGCGTCCCGGCGCGCGGCGAGGCCGAGCACGAGGCGGCCCAGCGGCGTCGTCGGCCTGCCGGAAGAAGATCCGCCAGCGAGCACAGCGAGGTCAGCGACGACGTCCGGCGCTTGGGTATCCAGCTTGCCGTCGGCGCCCAGCCGGTAAGCGGCCTCAGTGATCGTGAGCGTGATGAGCGAAGTCAGCGGTGCGGCGACAAGCTCGACAAATCGCCCGACGTCGGCGCCGTCATCAGCCTCGACGATGCTGCCGATGACTTCGAAAGAATCACCAGCGTCCGAGCGCTCCACCACGGTGTACAGGCCGTCCTGGGCGGCCAGGACTTCTGCGGCATCCGGGCGGCGGCCCGTGAAGGAGGCGATGCCCCACTCCGCCGCGTCGCCTGCATGCTGGGTGTACCACGCCTGGTGGGATCGGTGGAAGGCACCCAGTCCCATGTGCACAATGCGCACCGGGGCTTTGCCGATGGGCCTGATGGCACGGTTCAGGCGGGGAAGGTCCGCGGTTTGCTCGGGTTCGTTGGTCACAGCTTGAAGACCCTCCGGGGTGAGGAGTCGACGACGTCGACGATGATTTCGTGCGCGCGGTCCTCGCTGACACGATGCTCGGCCACGAGGCGGGCGAGGAAGGATGCTTCGATCCGGCGGGAAGCGTCATGCCGGGCCGGGATGGAGCAGAACGCGCGGGTGTCGTCGATGAAGCCCGAGGACCGGGAGAAGCCGGTGGTCTCGGTAACTGCCGAGCGGAAGCGGAGCATGGCATCCGGTGCATCGAGGAACCACCACGGCGCGCCGAGGTACACAGAGGGGTAAAACCCTGCCAGCGGCGCCAGTTCGCGCGAGAACACGGTCTCGTCCAGGGTGAACAAGACCAAGTGGAAGTCCTTGGCCGTGCCGAAGTCCTGAAGCAGGGGCCGGATGGCTTCGGTGTAGTTGGTGGCGAACGGGATGTCGTGCCCGGTGTCCGCGCCGTAGGCCTCGAAGGTGGGCTGGTGGTGGTTGCGGAAGGAACCCGGGTGGATGGTCATGACCAGGCCGTCTTCGACGGACATCCTGGCCATCTGGTACATCATGTGGGCTTCGAAGGTGTTGCGGTCCGCGGCCGTGGCCTTGCCGGCACGCGCAAGCTCGAAGATCCGCTCGGCTTCGCCCCGGTCCAGCTTGAGCGTTGCCGGGGTGAGGACGCCGTGGTCCGCGGACACCGCGCCATGGTCCACGAAATAACGACGGCGGTTTTCCAGGGCCTTCATGTAGCCGGTGTAGCCGGCAGCCCCATCGCCGGCGGTTTCAATGAGCCGCTCGACGTTGGCACTCCACGCCGGGTGCGCGATGTTCACGTAGGCATCCGGACGGAAGGTCGGCAGCACCCGGCCGTTGAATGAGGGGTCCCCGGCAATGGCCTTGTGGCTGGCCAGGCTGTCCAAGGGGTCGTCCGTGGTGGCGAGGACCTCGATGTTGAAGTCCTTGAAAAGCTGGCGGGGACGGAAATCGGGCTCGACGAGCTTGGCGGCAATGGCGTCGTAGCTCGCGTCGGCAGTCATCTCGCCAAGGTCTGCGCCGAGCTTGAATACGCTGTCGAACTGGGTGCGCAGCCAGTACCCGGACGCGGTGCCTTCGAAGAGTGGCCACGCCTGGACGAAAGTCCGCCAGATCTCCCGCGACCCGGAGGGATTGGCGCCTCCCGGCAGCAGCTTGTCCATGGGGACTCCGCTGGCGTGGATCAGCCGGGTGACGTAGTGGTCCGGGCTGACCAGAAGCGCGGCCGGATCAGGGAACGGGGTGTTGTGCTCGATGACGGCGGCGTCAACGTGGCCGTGCGGAGAGATGATGGGCAGGTCCCGGACGCGCTCCAGCAGGGAGCGCGCGATGCGGCGCGTCCCGGGATCCGCGGGCAGGAGCCGGTCAGGATTGGCTGCGATCGACTGTGACATAGATCAATTTTCGGCCCGAAGAGGCAATCTGTCAACCGGTTGCCAACTATTGCCATCTCGTTGCAACTCATGCCCCGGTCGCTTGAAACTAGGCCATCAGCCGTCCGCTGGAGCCGCGAACCACAAGCTCCGTGTCTACCCGGACTGCTCCCGCGGGCCCATCATGCCCGAGCAACATGTCCAGCAGAAGGGTGGCAGCGCGGGAACCGCACTCCCCCAACGGCGACCTCACCGTAGTGAGCGGCGGCGTGGTGAAGTCTGCCCCGAAGATATCGTCGAAGCCCACGATGCTGATCTGGTCGGGAACGTGAATGCCGGCGGCCTGAAGCTCCTGCATGAGGCCTATGGCGAGGAGATCGTTGTAGGTGATCACCGCCGTCGCGCCGCTCGCCAGCACGTCACGCGCTACCTGGCGGCCGCCGTCGACGGTTGGCTTGGACGATTCCAAGCGGACCGCCCCCAACTTGTACCAATCGCAGGCAGCTTGGACGCCTTCCCAGCGGCGCCGCGACATCCAGGACTGTGGCGGCCCCGCAACATAAGCGAGCTGCTGGTGGCCATTGGCGGCAAGGCTCCGCACGGCCTGGCTGATTCCCTTGTTGACATCGGGGACCACGCATGGCACTCCCTCTATTTCCCGATTGATCACGGCCACCGGCTTGTCCGCAGCCAGGACCCGGATCTTGTCGTCGTCCATGCGCGGGCTCGCCAAGATGAGGCCGTCCACCGTACTCAACATCCTGCGGGCGGCAATGAGCTCGGTTTCAGCCGACTCCGCTGACTCGGCCAGCACCAAGGTGTAGTCCCGGGCGGACCCCGTGGTTTCCGCACCGCGGATAATGTCGAAGAATGTCGGGTTGGTGATATCCGCGACGATTAGTCCGATCGTCTGGGTACGGCCGGTGGGAAGAGCCCGGGCGAAGGGGTTCACCTGGTAGTTCAGCTGCTCGGCGGCATCCTCGATGATCTTCTGGGTCTTGGCGCTGACCCTGCCCGGTTTACTGAGCGCCCGCGAAACCGTGGATGGGTTGACTCCCGCAAGCCTCGCAATGTCGTAGATGGTGGTCGAGGTCTTCTCCCCGCGTCCACGTTTGGCGGGGAAAGTTGCTGCTCCGGAATTCGTCGCTTCAGTCACCGCTCCATCGTAGTGCGGCATGGCAACAAAAAGCAGGACGGTTGCCAAACCATTCGGCTGGCGACCGCCCTGCTTGAGTGCCCCGCTGATTACGAGCGCTCGGCGAACTTGCCTTCTTCGCTGATGCGCTTGTTGAGCTCGCGCATGTACTCCTCCTCGTCGAAGTCGAGGGAGACCTCCTTGCCGGTCCAGCTCGACAGGTGGATGGCGTTGGCCAGCCGGACGCCTTTGATCCCGTCCGAGCCGGGTGCCAAAAGCGGGGTGCCGTCCAGGATGTTGGCCGCGAAGTTCTCCAGGACGCCTGCGTGCTGTCCGCCCCAGGCCGACTCGAATTCGATGACCTCGGTGGTGTAGTAGTCCTCGGCCTTCAATTCGCCCATGAAGAGCTTGCGGACATCGTCCATGTCCATGCCGTCGCTGAGTTCGCGCTCGGGCTTGACCAGTCGGGTGACCGTGGCGGTCTTGCTGTTTTCCACCACGATCTTGCCCTGGTCGCCCAGAATCTCGAAGCGGTCCGTGCCCACGAGGTCGTGCGTGGCCGTGACGAAGACGCCGGTGGCGCCGTTGCCGTAGTCGACGACGGCCGTGACCTCGTCTTCGACGGCGATGTCCCGGCGGAATCCGTACGCCACCTTCGAGTAGACGGACTTCGGCACGCCGCAGATCCATTGCCACAGGTCGAGCTGGTGGGGCGCCTGGTTGACCAGGACACCGCCGCCTTCGCCGCCCCACGTGGCGCGCCATTGGCTGGAGTTGTAGTAGCCCTGCGGACGCCACCAGTTGGTGATGATCCAGTTGGTGCGGCGGATGGCCCCGATCTCGCCGTTGTCGACGATCTCCTTGAGCTTCTTGTACAGCGGGTTGTTGCGCTGGTTGAACATGATCCCGAAGGAAAGCCCGGGCTTGGAGGCCGCGAACTCATTGAGCTCCTTGACCTGCTTGGTGTAGACACCGGCGGGCTTCTCCACGAGGGCGTGGATATTGCGCTTGAGCGATTCGATGCCCATTTCCGGGTGCAGGTAGTGGGGCACGCAGGTGACGATCGCATCGACGTCGCCGCTTTCAAGCATGGCGATGTAGTCGTCGTAGAAAGGCGCATCAGGGTACCGGGAGGCCGCCAGTTCCTTCTTTGCCGGATCGGTGTCGCAGATAGCGCCGATCACCATGTTTGGAACCATTCCTTCAGTGATGAACTTGGCGTACGTGCCGCCCTGCTGGCCCAGGCCGATGATGCCAAGGCGTACTTTCTTGCTCATGAGTGGATCTCCGTTGTTGTGCGATTAGAAGAGGTCTGCGTGGCCCATGGCCACCAGGTTGTCGTAGGAAGTCTGCAGCGCTTCCCACACCGTCCGGCCGTAGAGCTCGTCCTGCTCGACGAGCAAATACTTCGCGCCGGCAGCCTGGGCTGCGGGAATGATGGACGGGAAGTCAAGGTTGCCCTCCCCCACTTCGGCGAACTGGACCACGTTCTTGAACTCGGCCATGAAGCCCGCGATATCCCCCGTTTCCAGGAGCCCGAAGGCCTGCTCCGGCAGCTCGCCGATCCGGTAGTCCTTCAGGTGCACCATGGCAGTGCGTCCGGCGTATTTGGCCAGGGTGCGGACCGGGTCCAGTCCGCCGCGCTGCACCCAGTGCACGTCGATCTCCATGCCCATGGCCGGAGAGTTTTCGGCAATGATGTCCAGCATGTACTTGCCGTCGAACTTCGCGAACTCGATGTGGTGGTTGTGGTAGTACAGGCCGATGCCGTGTTCCCGGAGGTTTTCGGCGTATTCGTTGGCTTGCTTTGCGAAGTCCACCACTGCGTCGATCGACTTCATGGCAGGGAACGGCATCATGCCGATCCGCAGGAGGTGGGTGTCCAGCCGCTTTGCGTCGTCAACGATCTTGGCGAAATGGTCCTTGAGGGAGTCGCCGGGCATACCCTTCGGCGTCTCCATGGCGACCGAAAGGGCCGCGATGTCCATGCCCAGTTCGCTGCGCGAACGGTCAAGTTCGGCAACGTTTTCCGGGGTCATCGGGATCTGGGAGATCTCGACGGCGTTGTACCCGATCGCGCTGACCTTGCGGAGCGTTTCAAACGCCCCTGCTTCGGCAAAGCTGCCCTTCAGCATCATTGCCTGTATGCCGATTTTGGCCACTTTGTCCTCCGTTGGTTCCGGGCCCTCGTGGGCCGCGTGGTTAGCCCACCTGCCCGGAGATCTCCGGGTAGCTCTGGGCATAGATCTCTTTGACGATCCTGAGCGACTTTTCGGCCTCCGCGGGGCTGATCCAGAACGGAGCAGGGTCCCCGAGCTTGGCGTAGAAGTCCTTGATCAGGAGTTCGTGGGATACGCCCCAGTACGCACGCCCACCCGATTCCAAGGCACGTTCCGGGACAGTTTCCTGGGTGCCGTCGGCGTAGCTGACAACAAGGTCGCCCCGGAGGCTGAGGGTGGCGTTTTCGGTCACGATGTCGAGCGTCACCGGCGCGTTGGTTGCGTTGGCCAGGGTGGCATAGAAGACGCTGGTGGCACCATTCGCGTGCCCGGCGATAAATTCCGCCGTGTCCTCCACTTCGATCACGCCGCCGAGCGAGCGCGTGGAGGCGTGGCCTTCCACCTTGGTCACGTCACCTACCAGCCACTGGAGCAGGTCCACCGTGTGGATGGCCTGGTTCATCATGAGGCCGCCGCCTCCTTCAGCCCAGGTCCCCCGCCACGGCCGGTCCCGGTAGTACTCGGCCGTCCGGTGCCACATCACGGTTGCCGAGGCGCCCAGAACCTGACCCAGCCTGCCGCCGTCGAGCAGTCTCAGCATGGCCTGCGACGTCGCGTTGTAGCGGTTCTGGAAACATACGGCGATCTTCGCCGTGCTCCGTTCAGCCGCCTCGGCCAGCCGGTGCCCCTCTTCAAGAGTGTGGGCGAGCGGCTTTTCGACAATCACACTGACGCCGCGCTCAAGGCAGTCCGCGGCCAGCGAAGCGTGCAGGTGGTGCGGGGTGCAGACGTGCACGACGTCGGGCCTCACCGCATCGAGCATCTCCAGGTAGTCCGCGTACCCCGCCGCGCCGTAGGCGTCCGTTGCCGCCTGGAGGCGTCCGGCGTCGGTGTCACAGACTGCCACGAGTTCAACGTCGTCCAGCTTGGCGATCGCTCCGAAGTGCACGCTCGATACATCGCCGCAACCGATGACTGCTGCTGTAGGCATTCTTCTCCTCGAAAGATGTTTTTCTTTGAACCTACAGGCCCTCAGGCGAGGGCAACACCGTTCTTGGCTGCCAGTGCCGCAAAGGCGCGCGCCGCAGCGCCGAAGGCGACGGGTCCGGAGAATCCGCCCAGTTCGTGGGTGCTTGCGAGGTGCGGTTCCAGCGATGCGAAGCCGGCAAAGCCGTCGGCCTTGAGCGCGGCGATGGTGGCGTCCAGTTCGCCGTCGCCTTCACCGGCAGGCACCACTTCACCTGTACCGGCGACCGCATCCTTGACCTGGAAGTACTCCAGGTAGGGGCGCAGCACGGCATAACCCTCGGTGTACGGCTTGACGCCCACCTGGACAAAGTTGGCGCTGTCCCAGGCAACGCGCAGCGAGGGGGAATCGACGGTCTCCATGATGTCCAGGACGCGCTCGGGCTTGTCGCCGTAGATGCCCTTTTCGTTTTCGTGCAGGAGCACGACGCCGGACGCGGCAGCCTCGTTCGTGAGTGCGGTCAGGCGCTCCATGACTGAGTCGCGGATGTCTTTGTGGCTCTGCCCTTCGGCCCGGTAGAAGGAGAAGATGCGGATGTATTTGGCATCGAGGCCCTTGGCCACCGAAATGATTTGCCGCAGCCGGGCGAGCTCATGGTCCACGGGAACACTGACGTCGATCTTGCCGATGGGGCTCGCGACCGCGGAAACCTTCAGGCCCTTCTCGTCCAGGATGGCCTTGAGCCGCTCGATTCTTTCCGGCTCGAGTTCCGAAACGTTGGTGCCCCATGCGCTGCGCACTTCGATATGGCTGGCACCGAGGGCTTGCAGTACGGCGGCCTGGACCGCGGGATCGGGATCCACTTCGTCGCCGAAACCGGACAGGCTCCACACGGCATTGGTTTCAGTCACGGAAATCTCCTTTGGATCCGTTCGCCCGCACGGCGGCATATGGCGCCAAGTGGTAGTTCACGGGCATGCGTTCGCCTCGAGTCTAGCCAGCTTGGCACTCGATTGACAACCGATTGCCAAATCTTGGCAACCAGTCGGGCTGACAATGGGGCTAAAATCGGGTCGACTGGTTTGTTTCGCAAGCGCGGTGTCCGTAGCGTCTCAAACACGGACAGGGGACCTATCATGACTGATCAAATAGAGCGCAGCTCCGCCAAGCTCTGGAATCGCGATTTCAGCACACTGTGGTGGAGCGAAGCCGTATCGTTCTTCGGAAGCCAGCTCACCCTGTTCGCGATTCCCATCGTGGCGCTCCAGATCCTTGACTCTTCCGCCTCGGACGTCGCGTGGATCAACACGGCAGCAGGACTGGGAACCGTGGTCTTTCTCGGGCTGCTGGGACCTTGGACCGACAAGGTGCGCAGGACGCGGTTCATGTCCCTGATGTCCGGACTTCGAGCACTGGTCCTCAGCGCGATGGCAGTTCTGTTTCTCACGGGAACCCTGTCACTGCTTGCCCTCGTGATTGCGGCTTTCCTGGTGTCGGGCTTGACCGGGCTCTACGACAGCGCCTTCGCAGCCCTTCTCCCGAGCGTCGCCCACCGTTCCAAGCTGACGACGGCGAACACCTGGGTCGCGGGAATCAGATCCGCTGGCGACATTGGTGCTGGAGCGACGGCCGGAATACTCCTGCAGCTGCTCTCACCTGTGGCCCTCTTTATTTCGGATGCACTCACGTACTTGGTGTCAGCGCTGGCGGTTGGCCGGATCCGGGAAGAGCGACAGGCGCCACCGGAGACATTCACTTTCAGGGGCTACTTCTTGTCGCTGGGTACAGGATTCGCAATTCTCGTACGGGATCGCGTGATGCGGCCAGTCACCTTGTCGATTGCCCATTTCAACCTATTCACCGCGGCGATCCAGTCGGTCTATGTCACACATGCACTGCGGACTGGATCCATGACGCCGGCCGAGATCGGCATCGCTGGAGCTATCGGTGGAATCATCGGCCTGCTCTCCATGATGGCCGCACCCTGGGTCTGGGACATGTTTCGGCCTGTCCGGGCACTCATGGCAACTTTCATGCTCCCAGCCTTCGCAGGCCTCGGCATGCTTTTACTCACGCCGGGACAAGTCGTCGCGAACGTGCTTCTCCTCGGGCTTTCGCTCGGTTTCTGGGCGTCTTGCGTGATGGTCAACATCACCGGAACCGAAACACTCAAACAGCTTCTTATTCCCCACGAAGCCCTCGGAAGATTCTCATCCGCCAGCAGGATCCTCACGTGGGGTATCGACCCGATCGGCGCTGCTCTGGCCGGTGTTCTGGCCCTGTTCCTTCCGACCGGTGCCGTACTCGCCGCGGCGAGCTCCGGCGTCGTGATTTCAGCTTGCTGGATTGCCGCCTCCCGTGCCGTTCGAGAATTGCCGCTCCTATCCGAGATCGAACAGCGTCCCGAATAAGCGCCGTCAGGCCGGCTGCGATTAGCTATGGCACAGAGCCCCACGTGCTGCCAAGATGGGCTCCATGGACCCTCTGGACATGGCGACGCCGCCTCTGGACGAACCGGTTGTGCTGGTTGTCATGGGCGTTTCCGGTTCCGGCAAGTCCACAGTTGCGGCCCTCCTTGCGGGCCGGCTTGGCTGGGCGTTCGAAGAGGGCGATGCCTTGCATCCCCAAACAAACATCGACAAGATGGCAGCGGGACATCCGCTCACGGATGAGGACAGATATCCCTGGCTGGAGAAGGTCGCCGAGTGGGTCGACCGGAGGCTGGATCATGGGGAAAACGGCGTCATCACTTGTTCGGCGCTCAAACGGTCTTACCGGAACATCATTAATCGCCGAGGTTCAGGTGTTGTCTTCGTTTTTCTGTCCGGGACGCCCGAGACCATCAGCGCACGGTTGGCCGAACGCCATGGCCATTTCATGCCCGCCAGCATGTTGGGGAGTCAGTTCGCAGACCTTGAGGAGCTGTCCCCGAGTGAGCCCGGAATCCGGATCGACGTGGGTCCGGGTCCGGGAGTGATTGCCCAACAAATCATGGACAAGTTCGGCCTGCGGCCGAGCGGAACAGGACGAGAACCATGAACGGAATCTCCATCCTCGACAGGACCTTCGCCGGGGTCGCCACCGATGCCACCACGGACGCGATGCATCAACCGTGGACCGGCCACGACACCCAGGTCCTTGTGGTGGCGGCCATCGGCATCGCGATAGTCGTCTTGCTGATCGTTTGGGTAAAGATGCATGCTTTCCTGGCCTTGAGCATCGGCGCCCTCTTTGTCGGCATTGCCTCGGGAATCGCCTTGGACAAGGTGACCACGTCCTACGAAAACGGCGTCGGCGGCGTGCTGGGCTACGTCGGCGTGCTCATTGCCTTGGGAGCGATGCTTGGCAAACTCTTGGCCGATTCCGGCGGTGCGGACAAGATCGTGGACACACTTCTCCACGGCCGCCCTGCAACGCTGCCGTGGAAGATGGCGTTGATCGCCGGCATTATCGGTATCCCCATGTTTTTCGAGATCGGGCTCGTGCTTCTCATACCCGTCGTGATGCTCGCCGTCCACCGTTCCAAGGGCCCGGCGATGCGTCTTGGCATTCCGGCCCTGGCGGGCTTATCGGTACTCCACGGTTTCATCCCACCGCACCCGGGCCCGTTGGCCGCGATCGGCATCCTCCATGCCAATGTCGGTGTGACTCTTGCCTTTGGCTTGCTTATAGCGGTTCCAACCGTCATCATCGCAGGTCCCCTCTTTGGCCGTCTCGCCGCCCGGATCGTACCGATCGGAGCTGCAGGCGCTGGCCTGGCCGTCACGGTCGGAGCCGGTGACAGCCAGTCGGCCAGGTCCCAAGGCCCCGGCGCAAAAGCCGCAGGGTCCCGTGGCGAAGCGCCCGTCGGCAAGGCACAGGATCCACAGGCCACGCGCAGCCCGTCCTTTGCCTGGACCCTGGTGACCTTGCTGTCGCCGTTGGTGCTCATGCTGATCAAAGCCGGGGCAGACATTTGGATGGACAAGAGCGCCGCGCTCCGGCCCTTGCTGGACTTCATCGGCGATCCGGTGTTTGCGCTGCTCGTCGCGGTGCTTCTGGCCATGGTGACTTTTGGTACAAGGGTGGGATTCTCCGCCTCGACCCTGACGAAGAAGATCGGCGAGAGCCTGTTGCCGATTGTCGGGGTCATGCTCATCGTCGGCGCGGGCGGCGGCTTCAAGCAGGTGCTAGTCGACGGCGGTACCGGAACCGCGATCGCCAAGATCGCGGTGGCGGCGAGCCTGTCGGCCCTGGTGCTTGGGTGGATCATCGCAGTGCTGATTCGCCTCGCCACCGGCTCAGCGACTGTTGCTACGGTGACGGCGGCCGGCATCATCGCACCCCTGGCAACCGGCTTGTCGCCGGCTCAGCTGGCGCTGGTTGTACTCGCCATCGGGGCCGGATCGCTGTTCTTCTCCCATGTCAACGATGCCGGCTTCTGGCTGGTCAAGGAATACTTCGGGCTGACAGTAGGGCAAACGATCAAGACCTGGTCGGTCATGGAAACCATAATTTCCGTCGTGGGATTCGGCTTCACAGTGCTGCTATCCGTTTTCGTCTAGCCAGGACGGGGCCTAGAGTGCGGCACGCGCCTCGTCGGCGTTCAAAAGCCTTCCACCAAGCCCGCCGTTCTGGTGAAGGTCGCCTCGCATCAGCTCCAGCCTGCCGGCCACGTCGAGTCCTCCGGCCTTGACCGGATCAAAGCCAGCGGCACCAATGAGCCTCTCGACCGTTTCGGCCGCCGCGTCGTCGTCGGTTGCGTAAAACAGAACTGCCCGCCCGGATGCCCGGTTGGCGGCCGAACCCAGTGCGTCGGCGCCCAAGGTGCCGAAGGCTTTCACGAAATGCGCGCCGTCAGGGAGCAGGCTTGCCACGATCGAGGCTGCTGATTGACCCTCCGGCAGCGTAGTGGTGTAGCCGCCGTGGCCATCAGGCCCGATCGGGTTGGTCGGGTCGATTACCACCTTGCCGACCAGCGCGTCGGACAATTGGGAGATGAGTTCCTTCTCGGTGTCCAGCCACACGGCCATCAGGACCGCGTCAGCTTGTGCCACGGCATTGGCGACGCTCGCCGAACTCGCCAACGCACCCAGCTCAGCGGCCAACGATTCAGCATGGGATTGATCGCGGGCCGCCAAGACGACCGGCTCGCCGCCCTCAACAAGATGGCGGGCGACGCTGGACCCGATATTGCCGACTCCGATAATTGCAGTTGTCACGTCAACCTCCGTGCGCGCCTTCATCTCAATCATAGGCGGAGTTAGGCGTCAGAGCTGGGGCGGATTCCTGACACGGCCCGATGGAACTGCTTCTCAGTCGGAACCCTCAGGAACGTCTGCGGACCGGTCGCCGCGCCGGATGATGCCCATTTGCTCGAGCTGGGCCGACATCCCGGCACCGTCCGGAGAGTAGATCCACGGGACCCCCGGGGTCGGCGGAGCTGGGGACTTCGACCGCCCGCCGGCGAGCACCGCCTCACTGACGGAAAGCTGGCGGATCGCGATGGCCCTGACGTTCTGCGGATGGCGTTGGGCGAACTCGGCGTAGATGGCCTCGTCGTGCTGTCCGTCATCACCAACCAGCAGCCACTTAACGCCGGGGAACTCCGCCGCGAGGCGTTCCAGAGATGTCCGCTTGTGCTCCTGGCCGCTGCGGAACCAGCGGTCGGGCGTGGGACCCCAATCGGTCAGGAGCATGGGACCGGCGGGATACAAATTGCGGGACAGGAACCTCGACAGGGTCGGTGCGACATTCCAAGCCCCGGTCGACAGATACACCACGGGAGCCGAGGGCGTCGTCCTTACGATCCGCTCGTACAGCACTGCCATGCCCGGCGTCGGGGTCCTCGCGTGTTCATCGAGGACGAAAGTGTTCCAAGCGGCCAGGAACGGACGGGGCAGCGCGGTGACCATCACGGTGTCGTCGATATCGGAGACGATACCGAAGTGTGTATCGTCAGCGACGATCTGCACCGGAGCCTCCACCACCCCGGATCCCCCGGATTGCAGGGTGATCGTATGCCAGCCGGCGTCGAGGGCTACGGGGATATGCGCGTCGACCACGCCTCCGCGGTCCGCTTCGACGTCATGGACGGTGCCTGCGACGGTCACGCGCACGGCGGCGTGTGCCACGGGCGCACTCGTGAAATTGCGCCAGCCGCGCATTCTATCCTGCAATGGTTTGAGCGCACTTGCCTGAGCACCGGTCCCGGTGTCCCTCGCGTCACTGCGGACAACGCGCGCCAACACCCGGACCCAGGAAGTGGTGCCGTAACCGGTGTATGGGATGACGGTCTCCACCCGACCGCGCCGGATAGCCAGTCGCGTCTGGAACCTGAGCCAGGCATCGTCCAGTCTCAGGGCGAGATGGCGGCGCGCGCGGCCCGGCAGCGTCGGGCTCCCGCTGTCAACGCTGTCGGACAGGGCGCGCGGCTTCACAGGGAGGGGACACATGCGTCCAGTCTTACATGGTCACTCCCCGCGCCTACGCACAGTCCGTGCGCCAACCGGCAGGCTTGCCGGCACCCAGCAGGGCCGCCGGCTCGAATGGAATCCGTACCCCGTACGGAGGCTGCCGCCCGCGGCAGGAGCCTTTCCCCCGACGTGGATTCGCCTTAAAGTCCGCGGTAGGCTCCGTCTTGGCCGTGTAAAAGAACACTTGGAGGCTTTTCCCATGTCGCGAATCGTGCGGTTCGACCACGTCGGTGTCACCGTTCAGGACCTCGACCACGTGACGGCGTTCTTCGTTGGACTCGGGCTCGAGGTCGAGGGCCGGATGTTCGTGGAGGGCGAGTTCATCGACACCGTCATAGCCATCCCTGATTCCCGTACAGAGATCGTCATGCTGCGGACACCTGACGGAGGAACAGGCGTGGAGCTATCCAGCTTCGTCAGGCCGGACCCCGAGCCTGGATCACCCGCCGCGATGGCCAACGAGCTCGGGCTGCGCAGTCTGTCCTTCGAAGTTGACGATCTTCAGGCGCACGTCGACCGGCTGGCCGCGCAGGGATACGGGTTGATCGGCGGCATCGGCCAGTATGAGGGATCCTGGCGCATGGCCTACGTCCGAGGTCCAGAGGGAATCATCGTCGCCCTGGCCGAGCGGATCAACTGACGCGACCCCCTGGTAGTCGCAGCGCGTCACGCTGAGCAGGTTTTCGGCGCCCCCAACGGACTGCGAGCCCGGGATTCCGGGGTTTCGGAGCAGTGTGGGCGCCAAAAATGTGCGTGGCGTGACGCGGCGCACGCGGTGCTGACGCGGGTGCAGCTCAAGGGCTACCTTGACGCCATGGTCTATGACAAGGCGGTCGGACCCTTGGGCTACCCCGGCATCACCCACTACAGCGCGAACAAGGCCCGGCTCATCGGGTTTACGATCTCCCTCGCGGTTGAAGTGGCACCGGCAGTGCGCGTCAACGCCATCTGCCCCGGGGCCATCATGAATCTAGGCAACCTCTGGTGATGGCTCGAGGTGAGTCAGACACCTCCCTTCTGTTAGTTATCAAAATGTAAGGTAGAAAAGACTTCATGTCGTCGGCGCCATTCATCAGAGCAGGTTGTTCATGTGACTCTCCATAAGCCTTCAGGGCGACTTCACTCAGTCACGCAGGAAGATGTTGCGCGCGAGGTGGGTGTATCTCGGACACTCGTATCATTTGCCTTCCGCGGAGCCCCTGGCGTGAGCGATGAGACCAAACAGGCAATCTTCGACGCGGCAAAACTTCTGGGCTACCGGCACAATGCAGCCGCTGCAGACCTGGCGAGTAAACGCCCCTCTACCATCGGTCTTTTCCTTCTCGATCTCAGCAATCAGGTCTACGTTGATATTTTCAGCGGGGTGCGCGAGGCCCTCTCCCCCATGAAGAAGCGCCTCATCCTCAGCGTTTCCCACTCCCGTGGCAGCATCGACGAAGGATCGATCGGTTCGCTCATCGAAGCGCGAGTCGGGGTCGTCATCGCGGCGACGCTCCTCGAGCCTGACGCGGAGGTACAGGAACTCGCCAGGAACGTGCCTCTCGTGAACGTTACGCGGCGCGTGGAAGGCGTTGACAGCGTATATTCAAACGACGTAGCGGGCGCCCGAGCCGCTACAGAGCATCTGCTCAGGCTCGGACACACCCGCATTGCCCATGTGACCGGACCAACGCACCAAGGCCATGAGGAGCGTCGCCAGACCTACGAAAAGGTCATGCGCGAAGCCGGCCTCGTACCGCAAGTGGTGTTTGTCCACGACTACACCCAGGAAGCGGCACGGCAAGCCTCCGATCAACTCTTCGGCGCATTGGACCGGCCGACCGCCATCTTCGCGCACAACGACGAGATAGCGCTCGGCGTCCGCGAGAGCGCCTACGTACACGGCCTTGAAGTCCCACGGGACCTCTCGCTCGTCGGCTACGACAACTCGAGAATCGCCAGACTCCACGGAATCGATCTGACCTCGGTGGATCTCCACGCGCTTGAGCTTGGACGGACTGCCGGAATCACAGCGCTCGACAGGCTTGCCGACCCCACCCAGCCTGTCATCGAGCGCATGCTCGAGCCACGTCTGGTCGTGCGCAGCTCAACATCGACGGCCCCTTAAGTGCTTAACGCGCCCTGGCCATGTCAATGCCCGGGCTGGGAGACGCTTCTAAGCCACGGTCACATGATCGCGGTCGTACCCAGCTGAAGGCGGCACGAGCTAGGTTCAACCCCAGGTCCAGCAGCTCACCGATCCGCCGCAATGTCACCAGATCGTCCTCGCTGTACTGCCGGGTGCCGCCCAGGGTCCTGCCCGGCACCACCAGCCCCCCTGCGCTCGTAGAGGCGCAGGTTTTGCTGCCGCATCCCCACCAGCTCGGCGGCCCCGGAAATCGCGTACACACCCCTGCCCCGGTCCTCGGCGTCGCCCATCGGGTACCTCCAAAATCTCTCCTACCAGGCTTGCCCCGACCCATTCATAGTGCTATAAGAAATATATACCAGCTGCCATAGATCGGCTGGGTTTACAAAGAAGTAAACTGCGATCTGCAAGGAGTGAGAAACCATGCTGATGCGAACAGATCCGTTCCGTGAATTCGACCGGCTGGCCCAGCAGGTATTCGGAACGACGTCACGGCCCGCGGCGATGCCAATGGACGCTTGGCGCGAAGGCGAGGACTTCGTGGTCGCCTTCGATCTGCCAGGAGTCAACGTGGACTCGGTGGACATCGACGTCGAGCAAAACGTGCTGACCGTCAAGGCCGAACGCCCGGAGCCCGTCGGCGAGGGCACGGAACTGATCGCCTCCGAACGCCCCCGCGGCGTCTTCAGCCGCCAGCTCATCCTCGGCGACGCGCTGGATACCGACGGCGTGAAGGCAAGCTACGACGCCGGCGTCCTGACCCTGCGGATCCCGGTGGCGGAGAAGGCAAAGCCGCGCCGCATCGAAATCGAAACCTCCGGAAACCAGCGCCAGGAGATCAGCGCCTGAGCATCGACGTGGCTTCCATGACCGGGAGCACCGAAGCGGCCAACACGTAAAGAGGGCGATGAAGTCCATAGACCACGCCACAGCGCGGGTAGCGCAGAGATAGAGGCCCCAAGGACGACTCCCGCAACGATGGTCCCCGGCTGAACGGACCGGGGACCATCCCTGTCCCCATCCCATGAACACACGGCACCGGACCCCGCCCGATTGCGCCCGTATCGCCGAACCACACATGACCAAGGAGACCCAATGAGTGCCTGGCGTCCGTACGACAGCCAGTTGTTGCCCGCGTTCTACGAACGCTTCGAGAAGCGGTGGGGCACGGGAACAGCACCGTTCCTGGACCCCGAAACCCACGAACAACCCATGCCCCGGGCCCAATGGATCAATGTCGACACCGGCGCCGCGGTCGCGGTCGTCCCGATCTGGACCGAGGACCCCCAGCACCGCTCCTTCGGAGTGTTCTACTTGCCCCCGGCCGGCGACATCTGGGTCCTGCGGCCCGGCTACACCAACTACCTCGAAACCGACCCCAAGAACCCCGAGCAAGCCACCCTGCGCAACGACGCCTTCAGAAAAGCCGTCGCCCACGCCAAGGAATTCATCTACGGAACCCAACCCTGAAACCGCACCCGGGCCGGGCAACCGGGCAACCGTCAAAGAACCCGGAAGGGCACTATGACCCCGCAACAAATCGGCCAGTTCCTCCAGGACTGCACCCTCCCCGATGGGGCGGGCCGTTCACGGCCCGGCTCCGCTGCGTTAGTGAGCAGTCATGGCCACCGTGCGGGAATCCGTCGACGTGAACTGGGAACCCCCGCACCGTCCTGGAACGGGCCGGCGCCTCGGCTCATCTGGAGGACCGGCAGATCGAGAAGGACCTGGAACGGTTCAAGGAATCCATCGAGGGCCGGGAAGTAGAGACCGGGGCCTGGCGGGGAAGCATCGCTGGGGGCGAGGTCGAAGGCCACAGTTAACCCCAAACCCGCTCGACGCAGAGTAAAGCTAAGTACCTCAGCCGGAGCCCGCCCACGCAACCCGGGGCCAGGTCGCCCGGACACCGCATCCTTTCGTGACTGCGCCTCCTCGACTCCGGACGAGTTCCCGGCTGCCCTTCCTTCCTTCTTTCCTACCTGGCTGCCCGCCTGCCCAGGACGGGGAACACTGGTCCGTGACCATCGCCCGTTGGGCCGGTTCCGGAATCAACGCCGGATCTGCGGCGTTAATTTTCATGCGGCAAATAGTCGCAGGAAGGAACAGGATGAGCAGGAGGAGAGGGAACCTCGAGGTGGTCGAGGACGATGCCGGCAAGGCCACCACCTATCGCCGGCATCCTCAAGGGGGAGGCTTGATCGGGCCCGGGGCCCGGGTAGCGGCGGATTCATTCATCGCTGAAACAACCTACGTCGAGGCCGGAGCCTGTGTCGGCTCCGGATGCCGGGTCGGCCGGGGAGGCTGGATCGATCGGCAGGCAGTGGTAGGTGACCTTGTCTTCATTGGGGACGATGTCTACGTGGGCCGCGGAGCGGTTCTGGGCAGCAGGGTGCGCGTCGGCAGCCATTCGCGCATCGGCGCAGGGGCACGCATCGGCCACGGAGTACGGCTACACGGGGACAGCCTGGTGCCCGACGGCGCCAGCATCCCCGACGCCGGGCGTCCCCGAGGCGCTTCGCCGCACACCCGCAAGTCCCACAGCCAGGACTCCGGGCTGGCAGCCTAGACCCCCTTTGACGCGGGCCTGGAGGATTCATGCCGGCGAAAGGCACAGGGAGGCCCCACAGGCGGCGCAGCTGGCCGCCGACACAAACCTTGCCGGTCCGGAGAAGCGCTCCTGCCCGCATGTGCGGCACGGTCCGGCACCGCCTTTCGTGGCAGGCTGCGGAAACGGCGGTTCCGGGCCGTGTGGCCACTCTTCCGGTCCCTGATCCGGCCCCAAAAACCTAACCAGGTTCCTTGCCCGGCCCTCATCCAAGTGCTATAAAAAATCTATGCCAGCCACCATAGCAAACCAGGTGGCTGAAGGAAATGATCGCACCGATCTGCAAGGAGTGAGGAATGACCATCCTGATGCGTACCGACCCGTTCCGCGAGCTCGACAGGCTCGCACAGCAGGTTCTGGGCACCACGGCCCGCCCGGCGGCCATGCCCATGGACGCCTGGCAGGAAGGCGAGGAATTCGTCGTCGCCCTTGACCTGCCCGGGGTCGACGTCGACTCAGTGGACATCGACGTCGAACGCAACGTCCTGACCGTGAAGGCAGAGCGGAAGGACCCTGCCGGTGAGAACACCGAACTTATCGCCGCCGAACGGCCCCGCGGGGTCTTCAGCCGCCAGCTCATCCTCGGCGACGCCCTGGAGACCGACGCCGTGCGGGCCAGCTATGACGCCGGGGTGCTGACGTTGCGGATCCCGGTGGCCGAGAAGGCCAAACCGCGCCGGATCGAGATCGAGTC
>NZ_JBFBLA010000019.1:0-110050 GCF_040702485.1 Arthrobacter sp. NPDC080031 | reverse complement strand
CGACGGCTTCGGATTCTCCGACACCCGCCAGGCCGCACGCCGCTTCTTCAAAAACGACACCCACTCCATCGTCGTGAAAACCCTGCAACTCCTCGCGGCGAGGGGCGAAGTTGACCCGAGTGCGCCGTCGTACGCCATTGACCGGTACAAGCTCCTCGACGTGACTGCCGGCACCACCGGCGGTTCAGGGGGCGACTCCTAAGAAGTTTAAAAAAGGATCGGCGGTAGTGCTCCTTGAGCACTACCGCCGATTTGCTATTACGTTCCGAGCGAGCGGCGATCCACCACGAATCCTGTGGCGGCATTCTCCCTGACTGCGTTGATACCGGCCACAAGGGCCGCAATATCCGGGAACTTTGGCGATACCGCCACTACCGTTCCATCATCAGCCTTCAACCGGAAACGGAACGATTGCTCCCCCGCTGTCAAGATTTCGAAAATGCCAGACATAGAACCTCTTTCCACCGCGGATGCGTCATTGCATCCCCTTCGATGACCACTGACTCTCGTGAAGTCCATAAGAGAATATCGGCCAGGGAAGCCTGCCAGAAGGCCTACCCACGGGTAATATTCAACCTTTTTCGGTAGACCTATCTTGGAATGCAAGGTGAACCTGGAGACCTCGCGAGGGCACACGGATAGGGTGAACCCCATGAACGATTCCAGCGCTGCTCCCACCACTGGCGTGCTGTTGGCTGGCGGCGCGGGGACGCGCCTGGGCCTTGGTCCCAAGGCGCTGCTGCCCTTCCGCGGCCAGACCTTGGTGGAGGTTCTCGCCAGGACATTGCTCGACGGCGGATGCCTCAAGGTCGTCGTGGTGCTCGGTGCCGGAGCCGAGGATGTCCGCCGCGGGACGGACCTGGGCGGGTACCTCGTAGTGGACAACCCGGAGTGGGCGTCCGGCATGGCCAGCTCGTTTCGTACGGGTGTTGCGGCCGCAACCCCTAGCCACAACGTCCTGGTGGCCCTCGTGGACCAGCCCGGGATGACGCCCGCCGTCGTCGCCCGGTTGCTCGCCGCGCACCAGCCGGGCCGAGTGACCGCGGCGGGTTACCCGGACACTGTCTACAAAGGCAGCAACTCAACAAATCTCCGGCGCGGCCACCCCTTGATCATCGACGCCACCCTCCGTGCCGACGTCGCCGAGTCCGCCGTCGGCGACGCCGGAGCACGCCGCTTCCTCAAGGCGCACCCCGGGCTCGTGGACGTCGTCGACTGCAGCGACCTCGCCGACGGTGCCGACGTCGACACGAAGGACAAGCTGCACCTCCTCAGCGACTAGCCGCCCAACTGACTCGCAGTAGGTGCCGTTATGGGGCCTCAAAACGGCACTAAATGCGAGCCAGTTGGGTGGGGGTGGAGGCTTCGGCATCCTTGAGCGCCAGGTAGATCTTGTCCCGGGCGATCGGGAGCGAAGCGAACCGCACCCCGGTGGCGTTCCGGATGGCGTTGGCCAGCGCGGGCGCCACGGGGTTGAACGGGCTCTCGCTCATGGACTTCGCACCGAGCGGCCCCATCTGGTCGTTCGTTTTCGCGAAGTACACCTCACTGCGTGGCACGTCCGCGAAGGAAGGGATGTGGTACTGCCGCAGGATGTCCGTGGTGACCCGGCCGGCGTCGCTCACGCGCACTTCCTCATACAGCGCGACACCAAGAGCCTGCGCGATTCCGCCTTCCACCTGGCCGCGGCACTGCCGAGGATTGACCACGACGCCGGCATCGGCCGCCTGGACGCTCTGCAGGATCCTCAGCTCCCCCGTGCCGGTGTTCACGGCTACCCGGAATCCGTGGACGTTGAAGGCGACCGAACGCGGGGTTCCGCCCCAACGCCCGTCGGTGGCGAGTTCCACACCCTGCTGCTGCGCGGCGTCGTACACCTCCGCGAGCGCCAAGACCCGCTCACCGCAGCGCGCGGCACCGTCCTCCAAAACACAGTCCGCCTCCGGAACACCGAGGAACGCAGCGGCCACGGCCCGGATCCGTACTGCGAGCTCCTGCGCCGCGAGCAAGGTTGCCTGCCCGGCCACCACGGTGCCTGCTGAGCCGAACGCGCCGGTATCGTGCTCCACGAGGTCCGTGTCGGACTGGCGCACGGCCACGTTCGGCGCTGTGGTGGACAGTGCGGTCGCCGCCAGTTGGGCGTGGACCGTGGTGGTGCCGTTGCCGAATTCCGCGGTCCCGACGGCGGCGTCGAACGTGCCGTCCGGCAGGAGCGTGAGGCGCGTATGGGCGAAGTGCCCGCGAGGCGGAACGGTGTCGATCATGGACAGGGCCGAACCGACCCCGGTGACCCACTCCGGACCGAGATCGTCCAGCCCGGCGTCCCGGTAGCGTTGGCCGCCGCGCTCGAGGGCATCCCGGACCAACGCCACGCACTGGTCCAGTCCGTAACTCCCGTAGAACACGTCCTCTTCAGGGTCAGGGTTGGTGGAGAGCATGTCGTCACCGGGCCGGACCATGTTCTTGAGCCGGAACTCCAAGGGGTCCATGCCGACACCGACGGCGAGCTCGTCCACGGCCGATTCGATCGCGAAGATCATCTGGCTCAGTCCGTAGCCACGGAAGGCTCCGGCCGGGACCGTGTTGGTGTAGACGGCCTGCGCATCCACTCTCTTGTTGGCGCACTTGTAGACGGCCAACGACTCGCCGCAACCGTGGAACATCACTCCGGGCGCGTGGTTTCCGTACGCGCCCGTGTTGGTGACCACGTCCAGTTGCATCGCCGTCAGGTGGCCGTCCCGGCTCGTCCCGGCCTTGACCTTGATGGTGAAGGGGTGGCGTGTGGTGGTGGCGGTGAATTGTTCGGTGCGGGTGAACTCCACCTGCACAGGCCGGCGGAGCTTGAGGGCCGCCATGGCCACGAGGTCCTCGGTGAGTACTTCCTGCTTGCCGCCGAATCCGCCGCCCACGCGGCCGGCGACCACGCGGATGCGGTCCTCAGGGAGATCGAACACGCGGGCGAGGGTCCGCCGGACCAGGAACGGGACCTGGCTGGAGGAACGGACCATGAGCCGGTCCTCTCCTGGACTCTCGGATGGCTCCACCCATGCGATGGAACAGTGCGTTTCCATGGCGACGTGCTGTACGCGCTGGGTCTGGTACGTGTTCTCGTGGATGAAGTCGGCCGCTGCGAATCCGGCTTCAACGTTTCCCAGCTCGGAATGGACCTCCGCCACGACGTTGTTCTGCGGGCGTGAAATCCGGGCTGTTTCCCCATCCTTCTCGCCGTGGATCGCGGGTGCCCCGGGCAGCAACGCCTCCTGCGGCGAGAAGACAGCGTCGAGGAGTTCGTACTCAACCTTGATGGCCCGGGCGCCGGCTTCCGCCGCGCCCACCGATTCAGCGACGACGGCGGCAACCCGCTGGCCGATGAAGCGCACGACGTCGTCGAGGACCCTGGTGTCGTCGGGATCATCGGTGTAAAGCTCGTGCTGGGCCGTTGAGAACAACCGGGCCGGCGCGTCCTCATGAGTGAAAACCGCGACGACCCCGGGTACCTGGAGTGCCGTCGTCGTATCGATGGAAACAATCCGGGCATGGGGGTGCGGCGAGCGCAGCAACTTCAGATGCAGCAGTCCCGGGAGCTGCTCCGGGGGGACGTCGAGCGTGTAGCGGGCGGTACCGGTGACGACCGCGTGTCCCGCAGGCGCGGGAACGTTGTCGCCGAGCCGGCCTGCGTGGGCTTGGGCGGCCGCACCGCCGTCGGAGGTGCTTTGCCCGATGCGGACCACACCGCACACAGCGTCCGCAATGGAGCGGTAGCCCGTGCAGCGGCACAGGTTTCCCTTGAGGTTTCGCGGGAGGTTGGCTTTCTGTTCCTCGTCGAAGGTGGCGGCGGTCATCATCATGCCGGCCGTGCAGAAGCCGCACTGGAAACCTTGGTGTTCCAGGAACTGCTGCTGCACAGGGTGCAGCCCGTCCCCGCTCGACAGCCCCTCGATGGTGGTGACCGAGTGCCCTTCGGCGCGGACGGCCGGGTAGATGCAGCTGTGCACAGGTTCACCGTCCACGTGGACGGTGCACGCGCCGCAGTCGCCGCCGTCGCACCCTTTCTTGACGCCGAAGTTGCCCTGTTCGCGCAGGAACGTCCGAAGGCACTGGCCCGGGCGGGGTGCGGCCTCGGTGGCTGTTCCGTTGATCTCGATTGCCATGCTCAGGCCTCCTTCTGCTGCTCGGTGTTGAATGATTCCGCTTGGGTAGACGGTTGGGGCGAGGTGGCGTGCGGTGGCCAGAAATCGCCCGAGACCGTGAGCGGTCCGCCCGGCTCCCCCGGGCCGCACAGCTCCGCGCGGATCTCTTCGGCAAGGCGGAAGGTCATGTCCCGGCGCCATTCCGGGAGCCCGTGGATGTCGTCGTGGTACAGCTCCGTGGGGATCGAATGCCCGACGGCGGCGGCCAGCTGGCCTGCGTCCGGCAACTCCGCGGTGGCGAACCGCAGCTGTACAGGCCGTTTAGTGGCGGCGGTGACGGTGAGGACGAGGCCGCCATCGGCGTCGAGCCTTCCGATCAGCAGCACCCCGGACCGCCCGAGGTTGCTCAGAGAGAGCCGGCGGAAGGCAACCTTCGCCGCCAACGCCGACGCCGGCAGCTGGATGCTGCGCAGGAGCTCACCCGGTGCCAGGCAGTTTGTCCCGTCCCCGGTGACGAATTCGGCCACCGGAACGGTGCGGCTGCTGCCGTGCCGGCCAAGGATGGTGGCCCTCGCGTCCAATCCGGCGCACAGTGAAATCATCGGCCCGGCCGGGAGCGAAGTGCACACATTGCCGCCAACAGTGGACATGTTCCACACCTTGAAGGAGGCCACGAAAGAGTCGCAGCACGGGCGGAAAAGATCCAGTCCCGGCCAGTCCCGGCCGGCCACGGCGTCCGACACCGGAAGTGCGTAGAGCTCGGCGATGGTGCAGGTGGCGGCCAGCTCAATGCCGGCGTCGCTCACGGTTACGGCCGGCCAGCCTGCCTGGCCCAGATCCAGGAGTCGTTTCAGCGGCTCTTCGCTGCCGACCGGACTGCCATAGGAGAACAAGACCGTACCGCCGGCGAGCCAGGCGTCGCCCTCGCGCCACAGGGCTGGATCCGTGGTGGCGACCACGGACTCGATGGTGTTCATGTCCATGTGGTCACCTTGCTTTGTTCGGGGGTGTTGTATTCGGGAGCGCTCTGGTGGATCGGCCCTGTTCCGTCCTTGAGCGAACCCCAGCCGGAGGCTGGATAGGGTGCACAGGCAGAGGCCGGACGCGGAGCGCGGGACGCGAGGATCTCGGCCGTAATGGACACCGCGACTTCCGCGGGAGTGACGGCACCAAGGTCCAGTCCGATCGGCGAATGCAGGCGTTCAAGGACCTCGACCGGAACCCCGCGCTCCAGCAGTCCGTCGATGCGCTGCCGGTGGCTGCGTCTGGAACCCATGGCTCCCACATAGGCGAGATCCAAGGCAAGGGCGGTTTCCAACAGCGGAATATCGAATTTGGGATCGTGGGTGAGCACGCACACGACCGTGCGGGAATCGATCCGGGCCGCGGCTGCTTCCGCGGCAAGATAGCGGTGCGGCCAGTCGGTGACGAGCTGGTCGGCGGCGAGGAATCGGCCCTGGCCGGAAAACGCGGGCCGCGCATCGCACAAAGTGACCTCGTAGCCCAGGAGCTTCCCGGCGGGGAGCAAGGCCGCGCCGAAGTCGTTGGCGCCGAAGATCAGCATCCGGGCCGCGGGCAAGCGGCTTTCCACGAAGAGGGTAATGGGTTCGGCTTCGGGCGTGGAGCCCCCGCAGCCTTCGGCCGGGGCGAGCCTCACCAGTCCTGTGCGTCCGCCATGCAGGAGAGGCTCGAGCTGGGCCGCGGCCGAGCGGATCAGGGCGTCATTCCCGCCGAGAAGGGCGGACAGTTCCCGTGAACCTGTGGCGGAGAAACGCGCCGGATCAGGAACGACGACGGCGCCTCCCCCGGCGTCGAGCCTGCGGACGAGCGCCAGGGAAGAACCACCGGAAGCGGCATTAAGCAAGGCCTCGTCCAGCCCGGCGGCGCTGGTTGATTGGATTGGCTGGATGTGGACTTCCAGCTCGCCGCCGCAGGTGAGCCCGACGGCGAACGCGTCCTCGGCGCTGTAGCCGAACGACTCGAGGCGGCTGCCGCCGTCGTGCATTGCTTGAAGGGCAGCCTCCACCACGGCGCCTTCCACGCACCCTCCGGAGAGGCTGCCAAGGACATCGCCGTGTTCGGAAACCAGCATGGACGTGCCGAGGGGACGGGGCACGGAGCCTCCCGCGGCCACGATGGTGGCGACGGCGCATCGCTGACCGGAGACCGCGGGCCGCCATGTGCCCAGCGAAGGCATCAAATCCAGCATGGCAACACCTCCTTTACCGAGGTCCCGGACCGGCGACCCGCCCGGGGCAGTGTGCGATCTTGCCTCATATTCTCATTCCTTGCGTCTGTACAGGAGAGCTTCGGGTAAACACGTACCCCGTTGCGTGAAGAGGACCGGGGCGGGCCTCTCATTTCCCACCCCGGTCCTTAGCGGAGCGGCCGCACCCCACCGCCGCCCGCCGTCGTCGTTCGCTTGATGCGGTTGACGATCGGCGGACGCCTATTCATTGCGGTAATTTTGCGGCCGGACCGCCGTCTCAATGGCCGGCTACGCTCCTGGCCGACTACCCTCGGTCACGATCCCAAGAGGGCGCTGATCGGCCCGCGGGCGAAGTAGATCAAGAAGCCCAGGGTCACCACCCACATGAGCGGATGGACTTTCCTGCCCTTCCCCGATGCCGCGTGGATCACGGCCCAGGAGATGAATCCGACCCCGATGCCGTTGGCGATGGAGTATGTCAGCGGCATCGTGACGATAGTGAGGAAGGCAGGCAGGGCCACGGAGAACTTGGAGAACTTGATCTCGCGGATCTGTGCCATCATCATGGCGCCGACCACAACCAGGGCCGCGGCAGCGACCTCGAGCGGAACCACGCTGGTGAGCGGGGTCAGGAACATCGAACCCAGGAACAGCAGGCCGGTGACCACCGACGCCAGGCCGGTGCGGGCGCCTTCGCCAATCCCGGCAGCGGAGTCGATGTACACGGTGTTGGACGAGCCCGACGTCGCGCCGCCGGCTACCGCGCCCAGGCCTTCGACGATGAAGGCCGATTTGAGCTTGGGGAACGTCCCGTCCTTGTAGGCGACGCCGGCGCTCTTGGCGAGGCCGGTCATGGTGCCCATGGCGTCGAAGAAGTTGGTGAACACCAGGGTGAACACCAGCATCGTGGCCGCCAAGCCGCCGATCCGCGAGAACGAACCGAAGAGGTCGAAGTGGCCCACCAGGCTGAAGTCCGGGGCGGAAACCAGCTGGCCGGACAGTACCGGGGTGTTGAGGTGCCAGCCACCGGGATTGGCGGCGCTGCCAGGCCCGATGTGCATGACGTCCTCGACGACGGCGGCGAGGACCGTGGTGGCGACGATTCCGATCAGGAGGCCGCCCTGGATCTTACGGGCCACGAGGATTCCCATGACCAGCAGACCGACAATGAAAACGAGGGTAGGTATGGAGGTGATGGAACCATCGTTGCCGAGCTGTACCGGCGGTCCGCCTTTCGTGGCGCGGACGAAGCCGGAATCGACGAAGCCGATGAAGGCGATGAACAGGCCGATGCCAACGGTGATGGCGGCCTTGAGTTCCTTGGGGACGGCTTTGAAGATCGCGGTCCGGGCGCCCGTGACGCCGAACAGGACAATCAGGATGCCGTTGATGACCACAAGGCCCATGGCTTCCGGCCAGGTGACTTCATGGATGACGGCGACTGCGAGGAACGAGTTGATTCCCAAGCCTGCGGCGAGCCCGAACGGAAGGTTCGCTATGAGGCCGAAGAGGACCGTCATGACGCCGGCGGTCAGGCCGGTGACTGCCCCCACTTGCGCTGCGGACAACCATCCGCCAGCCACGTCCGTGGGTGCGTTCTGGGCTGAGAATCCGCCCAGGATCAGGGGGTTGAGGATAACGATGTACGCCATCGTGAAGAACGTGACGATGCCGCCGCGGAATTCGCGGGCCAGCGTGGAGCCACGCTTGGTGATCTGGAAGAAACGATCCAGGAAGGAGTTCGACGCCGGGGGCCTGGGGCTGTTGCCCCGCTGTGCCAGTCCGGTTGCCGTGTGCTTTTCGCGTGCCTCTGTCTGCCCTGCGCCGGAAAGCGCAGCCTGCTTTTCAGTTGCCGTTCGCATTTCTGCGGGGTCCAGGATTGTCATTTTCAGCCACCGGCCCTAGTAGTCAATCCTGGAGTCAAGCGTGTTCCAGGTGTTGAACGGTTCCAGGATGGCCGGTGCTTGGGGGTCGCCCAGTTCCAGCTTGGTGACCGGCATCAGCGTGTTCCGGTCCTCGTTTTCGAAGTATTCGTAGAAGACGGCGTCGTCGAAGCCGACGGAAGCGGCGTCGTGCCGATCGGCTGCGAAGACCACGTTGCCGATGCGGGCCCAGAGCGCCGAGGCGAGGCACATGGGGCATGGCTCGCAGCTCGTGTAGAGGGTGGCTCCGCTGAGATCGAAGGTGCCGAGCTCGCGGCAGGCGTTGCGGATCGCGGTGACCTCGGCATGCGCCGTGGGGTCGTTGCTTGCGGTGACCCGGTTGACGCCTTCGAAGGCGCGGCCATCCGCGGTGACAATGACGGCGCCGAACGGCCCGCCGCTGTTGAGGACATTGGCTGTTGCCAGCTCAATGGATGTGGCCAAGAAATGTTCGGCCGTGACGGTGGTACTCATGTGCGACTTCCTTAGTGCTGAGGAAGCCTGTAACCAGGGAGGCATCTGAACATGACAGACCAGTGCTGCGATTACCAGGCTTCAGCATGTGCTTTTGAAGGTTTCGCCTGGTAGATAGCTTCCCGGAGTCCGGGTGCCCGCCTTTGGCAAATTGAGATTAGCACCAGAGATGTGAGCCGCGCCATAGTTTCTGGAAAAAAAGTTTCGACATGTGAAATTCGACCAAGCAACGGGGTAGAACCGGGCGGGAACCGGGTCCGGGCGTCGGTCACATTGACGCACTTCGGCGAGCCACCTACGCTGAGTGCCATCGGCAGGGACGACCTGCCGGAACCTGGATCAGCAGACAGGAACCACTGAGCTGGAACGCAACTACGCCGACCAGACAAGGATTCCAGTGTCCCCTAAACCTGATTTCCAGCCGGCAGCCCCGGCAACGGATCCAGCCTCATCCCGGCTCTGGATCAAGAATCCCCTCGATGTGTTCACCGCCAACGGGCTCGACGCCCGGGGCGGCATCGTGGTCAGCGATGGGAAAATCGCGGAGCTCGTCCCCGCCGGAAAACACCCTTCCGCGCCGTGCCGTGAAACTTTCGACGCCGGCAGCCATGTCCTGCTGCCAGGCCTCATCAACACGCACCACCACTTCTACCAAACGCTCACCCGTGCCTGGGGCCCGGTGGCGAACGCTCCGCTCTTCCCGTGGTTGCGGAACCTGTATCCCGTGTGGGCGCGGCTGACGCCGGACAGCCTCGAACTTGCCGTGAAAGTAGCCCTTGCGGAACTCCTGCTTTCCGGTTGCACCACGGCGGCCGACCACCACTACCTCTTCCCCGCGGGACTTGAGGACGCGATCGACGTCGAGGTCGGCGTCGTGCGTGAACTCGGCATGCGCGCCACGCTCACCCGCGGGTCCATGACACTGGGCGAGGACGACGGCGGCCTGCCGCCGCGCTCCACTGTGCAGCGCCCGGAGGTGATCCTCGCGGACAGCGAAAGGCTGATCGGGAAGTACCACGAACGGGGAGACGGCGCGGTCATCCAGATCGGGCTGGCCCCCTGCTCGCCGTTCTCGGTGACCAGGGAGATCATGGCCGAGAGCGCCGCCATGGCCGAACGGTTGGATGTCCGGCTGCACACGCACCTCGCGGAAACCATCGACGAGGAAGATTTCTGCCGTGAGATGTTCGGGTTGCGCACCGTGGACTATCTGGACAGCGTCGGCTGGCTCGGAAAGCGCACCTGGCTTGGCCACGGCATCCATTTCGACGACGAGGAGATCGCCCGGCTGGGTGCCGCGGGCACCGCCGTCGCGCACTGCCCGACGTCGAACATGCGGCTCGCGTCCGGCACCGCACGGGTTCTGGAGCTCGAGGCGGCCGGGGTTCCGGTAGGGCTGGGAGTGGACGGTTCGGCGTCGAACGATGCCTCCAACATGATCCTCGAAGCGCGGCAGGCGCTGTATCTGCAACGGCTGCGCTACGGAGCGGACGTCCCCGTCGAACGCGCCCTCGGCTGGGCGACGCGGGGATCCGCTGCGGTGTTGGGCCGCACCGACATCGGCCAGATCGCTCCCGGCATGCAGGCAGACCTTGCCCTGTTCAAGCCCGAGGGGCTGCGCTTCTCCGGCAGCCACGATCCCGTCGCGGCATTGTTGCTCTGCGCGGCGGACCGCGCCGACCGCGTCATGGTAGGTGGCAAATGGCGCGTTGTGGACGGCCAGATTCCCGATCTGGACATCCCGGAACTTATTGCCAAACACTCAGCCGCCGCACAGAAAATCATCAGCGGTTAGGGGTAGCCTCTCGATTAGGTCGCAGATCAGGAGGCAAATCATGACCGTCCCCCAGCACAATACGCCGACTCCTCCAGGTTGGTACCCGGATCCCTCGGGCTCCGGGCAACTACGCTGGTGGGACGGTAACGCCTGGACTGAAAACGCCTGGAACCCACCCGGTCAGCCCGGCGCAGGTCAGGCCGGCCCAGGTCAGGCCGGTCCAGGTCAGGCCGGCCCAGGTCAGGCCGTCCCAGGTCAGGCCGGCACAGCGTGGCCCGCGGCCGCGCGGCCAGGGCAATACGTGGGACCTGGGCAATACGGTGCGCCTGGGCAATACGGGGCGCCTGTCCAGCCCGCGCCGCGCCCGGAAATCAGCAGGCAGACGCCGGTCTACAATCCGTTCATCTGGCTCGTCACGCTGCTGCCGGTCATCACGCTGATTATCCTGCTGCTCTGGAATCCGGTCTTCCACGTGCGGTACGCGGGCGCCAGGCGTGTGCCGGTCCTCGATCCCAGCTCTTTCAGCGTTCCATACTTCCTACTCGTCGCCACAGGTTGGCTCATCTACGGCGTCAGCGTTCTCTTGTCCTACCTCGACTGGCAAAAGCTGCAAAGGGACGGGGTGGTCCGCCCCTTCCACTGGGCATGGGCCTTCCTGGGCGCAGGAGTCTACGTGGTGGGCCGCTCCGTGATCGTCCACAAGGTCGCCCCACAGCGCGGACTCGCACCGGTTTGGGCACTGATTGGCCTGTTTGCTGTGAGTTTCATCCTCGTAGCCGTCAAAGTGAGCATGATCGTTTCGACTATCGCCAAGGCCCTGCCGGCGTAGGGTTCTCCTCGCTCCACGTTGACCGAGATCGTGGGTGTGGCCCGGGTGCTGCGTTCTGGAACGCAGCACCCGGGCCACACCCACGTATTCGCCTAAGAGGAACCCTGCCGGCCGAATACCGGAAGGGCGCGCAGCCAACGGGAGAAAGTCCCGGGCATGCGGTCACAGTCGGCCGGAATGTAGAAGTCAGGATCCGTAGCGCCGAAGGGCAGGTACAGTTCCTGGCCGGGCGCCGGGAATTCCACGACGTTGTTCTTATCCTGCGAGTCCATCTGTCCTCCTATTTCATGCGCTCAAGTTCTCCGTGGCGATGTCATTTTCCACATACTGGAAAACAATTTTTGTTATATGGAAATGGTAGGTGGGATCCTCGAGCCTCGTCAAGGGGTGCCCATCGGACCACGCCCCGGCCGCCAGCCGCCGTCGGTCACAATCAAAAAGTAGGTAACGATTCGCCGGAAGTGATGTACACCACTGGCAAACGTGGGCTAGGCTTTCTTCAATTCGTGGCGCAGGTCACGTAACCTGGGAGCAGCAGGCAGGGTCGTAATGAGCTGGCATCAATGGATGCCGGCTCTTTTTTGTTGGGTCGGCTCCACCAGAAACGCGTATGAAACACGCGCTTAATTTCATTGGTGGACCTTAGTGGTTCCACCTCGTAGAAGTTGGGATATGACCATGAGCAACAACATCGTCCTCGGCGACAACCAGTACGGCAAGGCAGAAGTCCGCGTCGTCAAAGTCACCCGCGATACCGACCGCCACCAGATCGAAGACCTGAATGTCACCTCGCAATTGCGTGGCGACTTCCAGGCTGCGCACCTCCAGGGCGACAACGCGCACGTCGTCGCCACGGATACCCAGAAGAACACCATCTACGCCTTCGCCCGTGACGGCATCGGCTCGCCCGAAGCCTTCCTCCTGCGCCTGAGCGAACACTTCACCTCGGGCTTCGAGTGGGTCACGGGTGGCCGCTGGGAAGCCGAGGCCTACACTTGGGACCGCATCCAGGCACACGGCTCCGAACACGACCACAGCTTTGTCCGCAAGGGGCAGGAAGTCCGCACCGCCGTCGTGGTCCGTGAAGGCAACACAACGCACGTCATCTCCGGCCTCAAGGACCTGACCGTCCTCAAGACCACGCAATCCGGCTTCGTGGGCTACCCCCGCGACCGGTACACCACGCTGCCCGAGACCACGGACCGCATCCTCGCTACCGATGTCTCGGCCCGCTGGCGCTACAACACCGGTCTGGACGCTGCCGGCACCGACTTCAACAAGAGCTACGAGGACATCAAGGCCCTGCTTTTGGAAGGCTTCACGGAGAACTACTCCCACGCCCTGCAGCAAACCCTGTTCGACATGGGCAAGAAGGTCCTGGAGGCCCACAGCGAAGTGGACGAGATCAAGTTCTCGATGCCCAATAAGCACCACTTCCTGGTGGACCTCAGCCCGTTCGGCCTCGACAACCCCAACGAGGTCTTCTACGCCGCCGACCGCCCGTACGGCTTGATCGAAGCCACGGTCCAGCGCGAGAACACCACACCTGCCCCGGCTGCGTGGAACGGCATCGCCGGCTTCTGCTGACCCCGGGTATCCGCCCAACTGACTCGCAGCAAGTGTCGTTTTGGAGCCCCAAAACGACATCAAATGCGAGCCAGTTGGGCACTCACCCGCACCCAAAAACCACATTGTTAGCCAGACAAAGTTAGCCAGACAAAGACGTCTGCCATGAACCAAGAAAGTCTGCCATGAACACGAAGAATAAAACCCGCCCCACAACTTCCGGGCCAGCCCGCCCCGAGGACAAGCGCCTCTCGATCGGGAGCACGTTCGCCTACGGCTTCCAGCACGTCTTGACCATGTACGGCGGCATCATCGCCCCGCCGCTCATCATCGGAGCCGCCGCAGGCATGTCCTCGCAGGACATCGGCCTCCTGATCGCTGCCTGCCTGTTTGTCGGAGGCCTCGCCACCATTCTGCAGACTGTCGGCATCCCGTTCTTCGGATCGCAGCTGCCGCTGGTCCAGGGCGTGTCCTTCGCCGGCGTTTCCACCATGGTGGCGATCGTCCACGGCGGCGGCGGGATCCAAGCGGTGTTCGGCTCGGTCATCGTGGCGTCCCTCATCGGCCTGGTGATCACACCGCTTTTCTCCAAGATCATCAAATTCTTCCCACCCGTCGTCACGGGTACCGTCATCACCACCATCGGGCTGACCCTCATGCCGGTCGCGGCGAACTGGGCGATGGGCGGCAACGCCGCCGCCCCCACCTACGGCAGCGTGGCGAACATCGGACTCGCTGCGGCCACGATGGGCATCGTCCTGCTCCTCAGCAAGGTTGGAAACGCGGCCATCTCCCGTCTTTCCATCCTCCTTGCCATGGTGATCGGAACCGTCATCGCCCTCGCCACGGGAATGGCCGATTTCTCCAAGGTCGGCCAAGGTCCGGTGGTAGCCTTCCCCACGCCGTTCGCGTTCGGTGCTCCAACCTTCGAGATCGCGTCCATCGTTTCGATGTTGATCGTCATCCTGGTCACCCTGACCGAGACCTCGGCGGACATCATCGCCGTCGGGGAAATCGTAGGCACCAAGGTCGATTCCAAGCGCATCGGCAACGGCCTGCGCGCCGATATGCTCTCAAGTGCCGTTTCGCCCCTCTTCAACTCCTTCACCCAGAGCGCCTTCGCCCAGAACGTCGGACTCGTGGCCATCACGGGCATCAAGAGCCGCTTCGTGGTAAGCGCCGGCGGGCTCATCCTGGTGGTCCTCGGCGTGCTGCCCATCCTCGGCCGGGTTGTCGCAGCGGTTCCGACGCCCGTCCTGGGCGGTGCCGGCGTCGTACTCTTTGGAACGGTAGCCGCGAGCGGTATCCGGACTCTCTCCAAAGTGGAGTACCGCAACAACATGAACCTGATCATCGTGGCTGCGTCCATCGGCTTCGGCATGATCCCGATCGCCGCCCCGAAGTTCTACGACCAGTTCCCGTCCTGGTTCTCCACGATCTTCCACTCGGGCATCAGCTCAGCCGCCCTCATGGCGATCGTCCTGAATGTCCTGTTCAACCACTTCAAAGCCGGCAACTCGGACAACCAATCGGTGTTCGTGGCAGGTACGGGCCGCGTGGTGACCGAGGCGGACGTCAAATGCCTCGCGCACGGCGACCGTTTCGAGAACGGCAAACTGATCGACGCCGAGGGCAAGGAAGTGCCGCTCAAGTCGGACACTTCGGCCGAGCACTGACCCCTTTGCTCCGCCGAACTGGCAGGTGTTGCCCTTCCCGCAAAGGAACGGGCAGCACCTGCCAGTTCGCGTTGCATACGTTTTTGCCACGTCCGCGTGAGACGGTTGTTTCATGAGGATCGATGAGCGGATCGAACAACACTATTCGGAACTTGGGCCGCAGGAGCAAAAGGCCGCAGACACCCTGCTGGACCGCCTCGGCGACTTGGCTGTCTACAACGCGGCCGAGCTCGCACAGCTCAGCGGGGTCTCCAAAGCCACCATGAGCAGGCTCTTTCGCCGCCTCGGATTCGCCGATTTCAATGAGGTGAAGGAACACACCCGGAACATGAGATCCAGCGGAGTGCCGCTCGCCAAACAGGAGGCCGACGGCGGAATCCCCCTGCATTTGGCAACGGAACAGCAGAGCCTGAACCGGCTTTTCGAAACGCTCGACGACGATCGCCTCCACAGGGTGACGCAGCAATTGGCCGAGGCCGGCAAGGTCTTGCTGATCGGCTTCCGCAACAGTTTCCCTGTAGCCCTTCACCTACGGCAGCAGCTCCTGCAGTGCCGTCCCTCGGTAAGCCTCGCCCCACAGCCGGGCCAAAGCGTGGGCGAGGAACTGGCAGGGCTGGACGCGAACGACGTCGTGGTCCTGATCGGCTTCCGGCGCCGGCCGGACGGCTTCCACCAGGTCCTGAAGGCCGCCACCGCCACAGGCGCGAGCACCATCCTGATCGCGGACCCGAGCGCCCGTTGGCTTGCGGCGGAGGCCTCCGTTTGGATCGAGTGCCCTGTGGAGGGCAGCGCCGCCTTTGACAGCTATGCCTCAGCCATGAGCCTCATGAGCGTCCTCGCGAACGGCGTGCTGACCGCCCGGGGGCGCCCGGGAAGGGACCGTGTCAGGGAAATAACCGGCGTCTACGACTCTCTGGGGGAGATCGAGCGGCGGTAGGCGGCCGCGGCCCGAACCCGGCGTCGAGCAAGCGTAAAGAAGAGTTAGCGGCCCGGAAACGGCGTTGAAACATCTGTTCCATTCAATTGAATCAGTGAAACGACTGCCCCTGTCGTGGATAACCCTGATTCGAGGAACCGATGGCCGAAGCACAACTCGCCCCAGAGAAAACCGGCACAGAGAAAACCGGCACCCTGCTGGGCAGCCCGATTGACGAAGCCGCAGTACACCGCGATCCGCGGCTCAGCAACGAAGACCTGGCGCCCCTGAAGAACCAGCGCTGGAGCAGCTACAACCTGTTCGCCTTCTGGATGTCAGACGTCCACAGCATCGGCGGCTATGTGACGGCGGGCAGCCTCTTCGCCCTCGGCCTGGCCAGCTGGCAAGTGTTGGTCGCCCTGCTGGTGGGCATCGTTATCGTCCAGGTTTTCTGCAACCTCGTGGCGAAGCCCAGCCAAAAGACCGGCGTACCGTACCCGGTGATCAACCGCGCGGTCTTCGGCGTCAAGGGCGCCAACATTCCAGCTATCATCCGCGGCCTGATCGCCGTCGCCTGGTACGGAGTTCAAACCTTCCTGGCCTCCGAAGCCTTGGTGATCGTGTTCCTGAAGTTCTTCCCCGCCATGAAACCGTTGTACGACGTGCATCAATACGGCTTCCTCGGCCTCTCTGCCCTGGGTTGGATTTGCTACGGAATCCTCTGGGTGGCCCAGGCCGCATTGTTCTGGAACGGAATGGAAAGCATCCGCAAGTTCATCGACTTCGCCGGTCCAGCCGTGTACGTGGTCATGTTGGTCCTGGCCATCTACTTGGTTTCCAAGGCCGGCATCAGCAACATCAGCCTGAACCTGTCCGCCGGCCAACCACTCGACTTCGCTGCGTCCATCCCGGTCATGATCTCCGCAATCGCCTTGGTAGTGTCCTACTTCTCGGGTCCCATGCTCAACTTCGGCGACTTCGCGCGCTACGGCAAGAGCTTCAAGGCCGTCAAGAAGGGTAATCTCCTGGGCCTGCCGGTCAACTTCCTATTCTTCTCGCTGCTGACCGTCATCACGGCGTCGGCTACCATCCCGGTGTTCGGGCACCTCATCACGGACCCGGTCAAGACCGTCCAGGAAATCGATTCGGTGTTCGCCGTGCTGCTCGGCGGACTGACCTTTGTCATCGCAACCGTGGGCATCAACATCGTGGCCAACTTCATCTCGCCGGCGTTCGACTTCTCCAACGTGAGCCCCCAGAAGATCAGCTGGCGCATGGGCGGCATGATCGCCGCGGGCGGATCCGTCATCCTGACCCCCTGGAACTGGTACTCGAACGACGACGCCATCCACTACACGCTTGGCGTACTGGGTGCGCTGATCGGCCCGCTCTTCGGCATCCTGATCGCCGGCTACTACCTGGTGGGCAAGCAGAAGGTGTGGGTTGAGGACATGTACACGATGAAGCCCAACGGCAAATACTGGTTCCGCAACGGCTACAACCCCAACGCGGTGAAAGCAGTGGCCATCAGCGGCGTCGTCTCCATCGCTTCTGTACTGATCCCCAAGGCGCTCCTGGACTCAGGAGCCACCACGGTCAACGCAACCTGGATCGGCAACTACAGCTGGTTCCTCGGTTGCGCCCTGGGCCTGCTGACCTTCTGGTACTTCGAAAAGCGCTCGCCCATGATCAACCTGGAGCCGAACGGCGTCGAAGCGAACGACGGCGCCCTCGTCTAAGGGACTATCCTCCCGCCGAGCTGGCAGTTGTTGCCCCTAAACCGCAGGAAAAGGGGCAACAGCTGCCAGTTCGCGCGAGAAAGCGGGCGCTAGTTCTGGTTCAGCTCGGCCGAGATCGCGAGGGCAGCCTCGCGCAGCAAGGGTACGGCGCGGTCGGCGAAGTGCTGGTCCACGCGGGACACCGGTCCGGAAACGGAAATAGCGGTCGGCGTCGGAGCGTTGGGTACGGCCATCGCGAAGCAACGGACGCCGATCTCCTGCTCTTCCTCGTCGATGGAGTAGCCGCGTTCCCGGATCCGGTTCAAATCGGCGAGGAGGGACTCGATGTCCCCGATGCTCTTTGCCGTGGGAGTCGGCATGCCCGTGCGGGCCACGATCCCGCGGACCACCTCGTCATCCAACTGGGCCAGGATGGCCTTCCCGACGCCGGTGTCGTGGGTATGGGCGCGGCGGCCCACCTCGGTGAACATGCGCATGGAGTGCAGCGACGGCACCTGGGCAACGTAGATGACCATGTCCGAATCCAGGACAGCCATGTTGGACGTTTCGCCAAGCCGGTCCACGAGGGACTTCAGCTGGGGACGGGCCAAAGCACCGAGTTGCTTGTTGGCGCCTTCGCCAAGCCGGATGAGCCGGGGGCCCAGCGCGTAGCGACGATTGGGCAGTTGCCGGATGTAGCCGAGGGACACCAAGGTGCGCAGCAGGCGGTGGATGGTGGGGAGCGGCAGGTCTGTCGACGACGACAGTTCGCTCAACGTGACGTCTCCGCCGGCGTCGGTGATGAGTTCCAGCAGTTCGAAGACGCGCTCGACGGACTGCACGCCTCCCGAGGGCTTTTCAGCCATTCCGTTGTCTCCTATGGCTCGGAATCCGACAACTCTTATCCGCATCGTGAAAAGAATTGCTTAGAACACTCAAGATACAGCACGCGACGCCGGATTGCTTGCCCACCAACTAGGGCTTGTGTTTCCACTTTGTAGATAATAATATCCATAATACGAAAACATTCGGTTTGAGCGGAGGCCCACTACGGGCCTGTACGAGGAGGAAATTCAATGGCGAACCCGAGCCCCGGAAATTCGATCACCCTGCGCGTCGCCGCGCCGTCGAGCTTCACAGCCACGAGCGAGCTGGCCGCAGCAGCCGCCGCCGCCGGTGCGGCCGTCACCGCACTGGATGTGACCGAGTCGCACCACGACACCCTGGTTGTCGACGTCACCTGCAACACCACGGACGAAGACCACGCCAACCGCGTCAAGGACGCCCTCAACGCGCTCGACGGCGTCACGGTCCAGCACGTGTCGGACCGCACGTTCCTCATGCACCTGGGCGGCAAGCTCGAGGTCGTACCGAAGGTGGCCCTGCGCAACCGCGACGACCTTTCGCGCGCCTACACTCCCGGCGTCGCACGCGTCTGCCTCGCCATCGCCGAGGACCCCGCCGCCGCCCGCAACCTGACAGTCAAGCGCAACACGATCGCCGTCCTCACTGACGGTTCGGCCGTCCTTGGCCTGGGCAACATCGGCCCGGCCGCAGCCCTGCCTGTCATGGAAGGCAAGGCCGCGCTGTTCAAGCAGTTCGCTAACGTCGACGCCTGGCCAGTCTGCCTGGACACCCAGGACACCGAGGAAATCATCATGATCGCCAAGGCCATGGCTCCGGTCTACGGCGGCATCAACCTTGAAGACATCGCAGCCCCGCGCTGCTTCGAAATCGAGAAGCGGCTCCGCGACGAGCTGGACATCCCCGTCTTCCATGACGACCAGCACGGAACGGCGATCGTCACGCTCGCGGCGCTCGTCAACGCGCTGCGTGTCGTGGACAAGAAGCTGTCCGAGGTCAAGATCGTGGTCTCCGGCGTGGGCGCCGCGGGCTCGGCGATCATCCAGCTCCTCAAGGCCCAGGGCGCCCAGCACATCGTCGCGGCCGGCCGCTCCGGCGCCATCCACTCGGGCGAAAAGTACGACGACGAGCACCGCTCCTGGATTGCCGCGAACACCAACGAGGCCGGCTTCTCGGGCACGCTGCACGAAGCCCTCGACGGTGCGGACGTGTTCATCGGCGTCAGCGCTCCTCACGTAATCGGCGAAGAGCAGGTCGCTTCGATGGCCGAGGACGCGATCGTGTTCGCCATGGCCAACCCCACCCCGGAAATCGACCCGGTGATTGCGTCCAAGCACGCAGCCGTGGTCGCCACCGGCCGGAGCGACTTCCCCAACCAGATCAACAACGTGCTTGCCTTCCCGGGCTTCTTCCGCGGATTGCTCGACGCCGGAGCATCGGACATCATCCCGGAAATGCTCGTGGCCGCCGCGGAGGCTATCGCCAACCGGGTTGCAGATGATGAACTGAATGCGAGCTACATTATCCCCAGCGTCTTCGACCCCCACGTTGCCGCCGACGTCGCCGCAGCCGTTGCAAACGCAGCAAACGCCGCAAACGCGCGGCAGCAGCAAACGCAGTCCGCTAGCGCTCTCTAGGAAAGGACCATCCCATGGCTCTCACAGTCACAGACCCCCGGCCGATCGAACGAGCCGAGGAGATCCTGACTCCCAAGGCGTTGGCCTTCGTGGAGGAACTGCACCGCCGTTTCGCGGGCACCCGCACCGAGCTGCTGGCGGCGCGCGTCGCCAAGCGTGAAGAAGTGGCCCGCACCGGACGCTTGGATTTCCTGCCCGAAACGCAGCACATCCGCGTCGGCGACTGGAAAGTTGCCGAAGCACCGCAGGCGTTGCAGGACCGCCGGGTCGAGATGACCGGCCCGGCTTCCCCGGCCAAGATGGCCATCAATGCCTTGAACTCCGGCGCCAAGGTATGGCTCGCGGACCTCGAGGATGCCAGCACCCCGACGTGGGCGAACGTCATCGACGCCATCCTCAACCTCCGCGACGCCGCCCAGGGCACCCTGAGCTACACCTCCCCCGAGGGCAAGGAATACCGGCTCCGCACGGACGCGCCGCTCGCCGTCGTCGTCGCCCGCCCCCGCGGCTGGCACATGGACGAACGGCACTTGCTGCTCGACGGCGAACCCACAGTGGGCGCGCTGGTGGACTTCGGCCTGCACTTCTTCCACGTGGCCAAGCAGCTCCTGCTCAATGGCCACGGCCCGTACTACTACCTGCCCAAGATGGAAAGCCACCTTGAGGCCCGCCTGTGGAACGACATCTTCGTCTTCGCCCAGGACTACCTCGGGATCCCGCAGGGCAGCGTGCGTGCCACCATGCTGATCGAAACCATCCCGGCCGCATTCGAAATGGACGAGTTCCTCTACGAACTGCGGGACCACGCTTCCGGCCTGAACGCCGGCCGTTGGGACTACCTCTTCAGCATCGTCAAGTACTTCCGCGACGCCGGCGAGTCCTTCATCCTGCCGGACCGCGCGTCGGTGGTCATGACTGCTCCATTCATGCGCGCCTACACCGAGCTGCTGGTCAAGACCTGCCACAAGCGCGGCGCATTCGCCATGGGCGGCATGGCTGCCGTCATCCCGAACCGCCGCGAGCCCGAAGTCACAGCGCAGGCCTTCGAGAAGGTGCGCGCGGACAAGACGCGCGAGGCCAACGACGGTTTCGATGGTTCCTGGGTGGCCCACCCGGACCTCGTCTCCACATGCCGCGAAGTGTTCGACTCGGTCCTGGGCGACAAGCCGAACCAGCTGGACAAGCAGCGTCCGGAGGTCTCCGTGACCGCCGATCAGCTGTTGGACATTTCCTCCGCCGGTGGCCAGGTGACCGAGTCCGGGCTTCGCCTGAACCTCTACGTCGCCGTCGCGTACACTGCCGTATGGCTCTCCGGCAGCGGCGCCGTCGCGATCCACAACCTCATGGAAGACGCCGCGACGGCGGAAATCTCCCGTTCACAGGTGTGGCAGCAGATCCGCAACAAGTCCGTCCTGGCGGACACGGGCAACACCGTCACCCGTGAACTGGTGACCAAGATCCTCGGCGAAGAGACCGAGCGCCTGCGCAGCGAGGTTGACGCCGAGTCCTTCGAGAAGTTCTACGAGCCGGCGAGCCGCCTCATCGCGGACATCTGTCTGTCCGAGGATTACACGGACTTCCTGACCACTCCCGCCTACGAGCTGGTGTAGGAATGGCCGCATCCTCTTTCCCGTCTTCCCTGACTCCGTCGGATTTCGCCGCCATCGATTCCCAGCTGGCGGCCACCGACCAGCTCCTGGAGCGCAACTACCCCGGTGACGACGGCACCCGCCAGCCCGTGCACACGGTGTACGTCCCGGCGGACCGTTTCACGCCGTCGCTCTCCGCGGAATGGGGCGCCCAGGCGAGCACGACGGCGGAGGCCCACGGCGGTCTCGAAAGGCTCGGTTCGTTGCTGGGCCAGGAGCCCGAACTGGCTGCCGCCGTCGCCACCCGCGTGGCTGCCAAACTGCGCAGCGAACCGATCGAGGACTTGCGCCTCGACTTCGAGGACGGCTACGGCGACCGGGGCGACGAAGCAGAAGACGTCGCCGCCGTAGCGGCCGCGCAGGCCGTCAGCGAAGCCGTTGCCGCGGGTTCCGCCCCGCCGTTCATCGGCATCCGGTTCAAGTGCTTCGAGGCGCCCACCCGGGCACGTGGCCTGAAGACCCTGGACCTGTTCGTCTCCACGTTGGCCTCGGCCGGGGAGCTGCCCGAGGGCCTCATCCTGACCCTGCCGAAAGTCACGACGGTGGCCCAGGTACAGGCCATGGACTTCGCGGTCTCGAGGCTCGAAGAGATCCACTCGCTTCCGGCGGGCCGGCTCCGTTTCGAGGTCCAAGTGGAAACGCCCCAGCTGATCCTCGGCCCGGAGGGAACTTCCCCCGTGGCCCGGCTCCCGCACGCAGTCCCGGGCCGGATCAGCGCATTGCACTACGGCACCTACGACTACTCCGCTTCGCTGCAGATCTCCGCGGAGTACCAGTCCATGGAGCACCCGGTGGCGGATTTCGCGAAGGAAGTCATGCAGTTGGCCGTTGCGGGCACGGGCATCCGGCTCTCCGATGGCTCCACCAACATCGTCCCGGTGGGCGACAACGTGGAAAATGCGTGGAAGCTGCACGGCCGGCTGGTCCGCCGTTCCCTTGAACGCGGCTACTACCAGGGCTGGGACCTGCACGCTGCCCAGTTGCCCAGCCGGTTCGCGGCAACGTACGCCTTCTACCGTGACGGCCTGCCTGCTGCCGCGGCGCGCCTCCGCAACTACGTGGACCGCACCGAAGGCGGCGTCATGGACGAACCCGCCACTGCCCGCGCCCTCGCGGCCTTCGTCCTGCGCGGCGTCCAGTGCGGAGCGGTGGGTTCCGAAGAAGTGCTGGCGCTTGCCGGCGTCGAACTCTCCCGGCTGACTGCACTGGCGCATCCCCGGCTGGCACAATCCACCTCCAAGTAAGGATCCAATGATGGGAAAGTACTACTACCCCCAGGGCGGGCTGCCGCCGCAGACCCACCTCACCACGGAACGGGCCATTGTCACGGAGGCCTACACCGTGATCCCCAAGGGCGTCATGACCGACATCGTGACCAGCACCCTGCCGGGTTTCTCCAACACCCGTTCCTGGATCCTGGCCCGCCCGATTTCCGGATTCGCCACCACGTTCTCCCAGTTGATCGTTGAGATCGGCCCGGGAGGCGGGGCTCCCAAGGCCGAGTTCGAGGCAGGCGTCGAAGGCGTCATCTTCGTCACCAAGGGCAAGGTCAACCTGACTCTCGACGGCGAACTGCACGAGCTCGAGGAGGGCGGTTATGCCTACCTGGCCGCCGGTGCATCGTGGGGCCTGGAAAACGTCTCCGACGACATCGTCTCCTTCCAATGGATCCGCAAGGCCTACGAACGGCTTGAGGGTTACGAGGCAAAGTCCTTCGTCACGAGTGATGCCGAGGTGGAACCCACCGCGATGCCGGACACCAACGGCGCCTGGAAGACCACCCGTTTCACGGATTCCAGCGACCTGGCCCACGACATGCAGGTGAACATTGTGACGTTCCAGCCGGGCGGGGTCATCCCGTTCCCGGAGACCCACGTCATGGAGCACGGCCTCTACGTGCTTGAGGGCAAAGCCATGTACCTGCTCAACAATGACTGGGTGGAAGTGGAAGCCGGCGACTTCATGTGGCTCCGCGCCTTCTGCCCGCAGGCCTGCTACGCCGGCGGCCCGGGCCAGTTCCGTTACTTGCTGTACAAGGACATGAACCGGCAGATCAAACTGACCTAGGGTCTCCCTCCCGGCTACCCCAACTGACTCGCAGTTAATGTCGTTATGAGCGCTCATAACGACAACTACTGCGAGTCAGTTGGGTTTGGGCCGCACCCGCGGTCTCAACGTTGACCCCCTCGCTTCCGAAGAGGACGATCGAAACTACGGGGGCAACGGCGCCCAGCCGTTGTCCTGCAGCGTAGCTTCAGGAGGCAGCCATGGAGGCTGCGCGGGCCTCTCATACTTCCCGCATATCCCGGGCGGGATTCCGGGTGGCCGTCGTCCTGGCTTTGACCTTGGCGTCCGGCGCTTGCACCTACCCCCTGACAAGTGAACCCCTGGCGGGTACCCCGACGTCCGATGCGCAAACTGCACATCCTGAATCCCCTGTTGCGGATTTCTTCGCGCATGAGATGCTCAACCGGGGCGCACCGGCCGTGGTCGTCCAGATCAAAGTCCGGGGCCGGGAATGGTCCCAGGCCTACGGCAGCCAGGACGTCGAGACCGGCGAACCAGTAGCCGTGACGGACCGGATCCAGGCCGGCGGCATCACGCAGTCGATGGTGGCAGTCTCGGTGCTCAAGCTTGTCCAGGAAGGAAAGCTGGGCCTGGAGGATCCCGTCACGGAGTACTTCCCGGAATTCGAGCAGCTCGTCCACCCGCCCGGTCCCGTTACGATCCGCTCCTTGTTGAACCACAGCTCCGGCCTGCCCGACGCACCGGAAGCCATCTTGAAGGCCATGCCGCCCAAACAGGCCATCGACACCAGGTTCAGCATCCAGGACTATCTCCGGATGGCCGGAACCGTGCCGTGGGCACACGCCAACTTCCAGCTGTTCCGCTTCTCGGATGCCAACTACTTCGCCTTGGCAGCCATCGTACAAAAACTCCGCGGACAGCCGATCGGGGACGTCCTGAATTCAGAGATCTTCGTGCCGCTCGGAATGAGCCACACCTCGCTGTCTGCCGAGCCGGAACGGGATGCGCGCGACATGATCCAGAGTTATGAATTCATCGACGGCGAGCGCATCAATGCCTCGCAGCCGGAGTACCTGGTCGGTTCCCCCGCCGAGGGAGTCATCTCCACGGTGGGCGATATCAACACGTTCTATGCAGCGCTCATGCAGGGCCGGCTGCTCACGGCGAATACCCTCCGCGACATGCAAACCCTATGGCAGGAGAACCACGGCCTCGGGCTGCAGCGTTGGAATGACGAATGCACGAACGGCTTCTACTACGGCTACGGCGGCAGCACCTGGTTTGCGAGCATCGCGTTGTCCACGAGCGACGGGAGCCGCCAGATAGCCATGAGCTTCGCGTATCCCTCCGACACGGACAAACACATTGAATCGACGGACGGCAGCGGCCAGCCGGAGTTCGAGCAGCTCCGGCAGGTGGCCATCGCGACCATGAACGGGCTCTGCTGAATCGGAGCCCCTCCTGCTAGGGTCTGTGCATGGATGAAAAATTGGGGAAATTCATCGAAGACTTCGCAACACTGACTCGGCTGGCCCAGTCCGGATTGGACCATGCCGATAACCGCGAGCAGCTTCCACAGGCGTTGACCGGGCACCTCGGCGTACCCGCACATGAACTATCCGTCGTGGCGGAGGAGATTCCGCCGCACCGCTTGGTGGATGTGGACATCGTGATGGAAGGGCTGGCTGGCCGCGACCCGGACTGGCGACTGGTAGGAATCGGCGGCGGCGATCAGCGCCACCACATGTCCTTCAGCGACATGTTGCAGCAATCCAGTGGCTACCCGCAACTTCCCCTCGCCCAGGCCGACTACACCAACCTCGCCACCGGTCCGGACAAACAGCGCCAGGCCGTTGCACTGGGGCTCTGGCTGTTCAGCTACGCCGGATCACCCGTAGCGGTCCTCCAGCGCGGTGCCAAGGCGGATCGAGGCCGGCAAAATGCCTCGCTCGAAGTCCTGGCCACCCACCCCGCCGTCGCTTCGGAGCTCCTGGGCGAGGTGCGGCGCGACATGGAGCACCAAAGTGTTTTCAAAGGCCAGATCATTGCCCTCGCAGTCAGCGATTATGGGCCGAGCATCAGTGGGGTGACCTTCATCAGGCGCCCGGAACTCGCCAGCAGCGACGTGGTCCTTCCGGATGGCCTCCTCGACAAAGTGGAGGGCCACACTCTGGGCATTGCCCGGCAAGCGGACATCTTGGCTACGCACGGACAGCATCTCAAGCGCGGCCTCCTTCTCTACGGACCGCCGGGGACCGGCAAGACACACACGGTACGGTATCTGCTGAGCCGAAGCGAGGGTACGACGGCGGTGCTCCTCTCAGGCGGTTCGCTCGCCAGGATTGCCGAGGCAGCCAAGATCGCCCGGGCCTTGGCGCCGTCCATCGTGGTGCTGGAAGATTGCGATCTGATCGCCGAAGACCGCAGCTTCGGCCACGGTCCCAAACCGTTGCTCTTCGAGGTGCTGGACGCCATGGACGGGTTGGACAACGACGCCGACGTCGCGTTCGTGCTGACCACCAACCGCGTGGACCTTTTGGAGCGGGCGCTCTCCCAGCGGCCAGGACGAGTGGACCTGGCGGTGGAAATCCCACTTCCGTCCAAGCAAGAGCGGGTGGAACTTTTGCGGCTGTATTCGAACGGACTCGCGTTCTCCCCATCGTCGATCGAAGCCGCCGCAGACCGGACAGCCGGCACCACGGCGTCGTTCGCGAAGGAGCTGATCCGACGCTCGGTGGTCGCGGCAGCGCTGGCGGGCGACACTCCCGGCGATTCGCACCTCGGCACCGCGGTGGGACAGCTCATGGCCGACGGTGAGGCCCTGACCCGCAGCCTGCTCGGAAGCAACGGCCATCGGCCCATCGAAGCGGAGTAACCATGTTGTCCATCGGCGGCAACCGCTTCTGCGTGGTGGACGCGACAACACCATAGGCCTGCGCTATTCGCCGCCTAGGCATCCGTGGATTCTTGTTCTTGGTCCGCGGGCGTCCACGTGAGCTTGACTGTGGCTCCGTCGTTATTCTCGTCGATCCTCATGCGCAGTTCCTCACCATAGAGGAACTCGTGTTCAAAATGCCGTCCGTCAATGCGAGCCGCATCAAGGAGCTTCGTCATCGCCGTTGCCATCGCCCGGCCCCAGTCATGCGGATTCTTGCTGGACGCTTGTTCAAGGGCTGAATAGCTGACCATAAGTCAATTGTTCTCCGGCGCGCGAACTTCTGCCAGCTTCAGCCTTCGATCGGCTCAGCCTTCCGTTGGCGCGGTCGGATCCGGCTGCAGGCGAAGTCCCGCCGCGGCCATGTCCGCCGCCAGTACACCGCTGAGCTTGGCGTGCCCGGCAGCATTCAGGTGAACGCCGTCCACCAGGTCCCCGGCGACCTGATATTTGCTGATCCAGTCCCCGACGCTGAAGAAGGGAGCCCCGGCCTTGGCTGCAATATTGCCCAGCAGCGCGTCAACCTGGGTACGGCGACCCCCGCCCGCGTTGGCACCCCTGGCAAGAGTTCCGATGATCACGATCTTCGCCAGCGGGTACCTCTTTTTGAGCGCGGCGAGGAGCCTGTTGGCATTGGCCGTGATCTGCTCATCGCTGGCGTTATGGGAGGCATCGTTGCCTCCGCCTTCGACAACGATCAGCGGCGGCGACCCATAAGGCAGGATCCAGTCTCCCCGTTGCAGCGCATCGATGTAGTTGCCGCTCTTGCTCGTCGCGGCCACGTATCCCGTACCGCCCCGGGCCACGGAGTACACCTTGTAACCGAGCGAGCCCAAAGCCTCCCGCGGCCATGAGCCCATTGGCTCCGACTGGGAGTCTCCAATGAGGACGGCCGTGCGCCGGATGTCCGCGAGGATGATTTCGTTCCGGTTGTTGCTTGGGTTCTTGTACAAGGACCCCACGGGAAGCTTTGCCGGATCCGGCCCGGAATCGGGTTTCTTGGGACCTTGGCCCGCAGCCGCCGGACTCCCCGAGGGTGCAACGGGTGCCACCGTCTGCCGGCCACTGGATGGGTCGCCCGGTTCAGCGGGCGCCTGTGAACAGCCTGCCAAGAGCACTCCGGCGGCGATCACGGATGCGGCGGAGCGGAGTACGCGAGATTTGTGCATCGACCTGTCCCGGGCTTGCTTTCTGCTCGTTTAAGCGTTGTCTGGGCAACTTTGCATTGCTCATAGACGGGTGACGGGACGATCCGGCAGCCTGCCTACGTCGGAGTCTATTGGATCGGGACGCGGAAGGTCACGGCGACGTGGGAATTACCCTCGTCGGACGGCCGGTGTGGAAGAATTTCATTTCGCACCCCATCTTTCCGACGCGCAGATAGGAACCCCGTGCACGCACCGGCGTCCGAGCCGGAAACCCACCCCGTCCCCGATGTCCGTTCGCGGCGATCATGGACGGGACGACTGCGCTCAGCGCAGCTCACGTTGGGTTTTGTCATCCTTTTCTGGGGATTGGGAGCGCTGACCTCCAGTCTCGCCACCGGACCGGACGCGCAACTGCGGCTCAATTTCGCACTTACGCCCCGCTCCGTGCCTGATCACTGGTGGGCTGTGATGACTTCCGCCGTCTGGGCAAGGGACCTGACTGGCTATGTGCTGGAGACTGCTCTGGTGCTGCTGCTGGGCGTGCCTTTGGAACGGCGAATGGGCCGGCGCGCGTACGCAATCGCTGCTGTCTCCAGCCAGATTCTGGGCGTCGGCATTGCGCTTGGATTCCTTGCCCTGGCCCAAGGATTGCTCGGTAGCTGGATTGCGGAGATAGGCGGCCACCTCTTCGTGGGTCCCAGTGCGTTCATCATCGGTACCGCCATGGCGGGAACTGCGTCCATGGCAACCCTGTGGAGGCGCCGTATCCGGCTCGTCGTCTTCGCCTTGTTACTCCTCCTCGCCCTGTACAGCGGAGGGTTTGCGGACCTGGTCAGGCTCGGCGCCGCAGGTGCGGGTACGGCTCTCGGGCCGCTGCTGATGGGCCGACGGCCACGGTTTGCGCGCCCGGTCAGTTCCCGGCACGAGGGCCGGGTGCTGCTTTCGCTGCTCATTGCCGTATCGGCGATCGGTCCGGTAGTCGCCGGCCTCATCCCGCATGCCGTAGGACCGTTGTCCATCCTGCGTTTCCTGTTTACCAACATCCAGCCGGTCGATCCCCAAACGCTCCAGGCCCTCTGCTCGGACCCGGTACAAGCGAAGGACTGTGCCGTCGCACAGCTGCAGTTGCGTGCCGGTGCCGGCGGGATCTTCATGGCCATTCTTCCGTCCTTCCTCCTTCTGCTGCTTGCGGAGGGCCTGCGCCGCGGACGGCGCTTTGCCTGGGTGGGGACCCTTTTGATCCAGGTGGGCCTTTCCGTCCTGGCCGGAATTGCACTCGCCGGAGTCCTGCAGCCGACGACTTCGGCTACCGGCGCGAGCGAGGGGATCGTCGCTATCGAAGGATCGGCTTCCTCGCAGCCGTTCACCCTGGCTCTGCCGCTGCTTCTGCCCCTTGCGCTGACCATCATCCTGCTCGCGACCCGGCGGCTGTTTCATGTCCAGGCGCCGAAGGGGACCTACAGACGCCTCGCGGTCCGGGTACTTGCGATAGCGGCTGTGCTCAGTGTCGTCTATGTCGGCGCCGGGTTCTTCCTCGCGCAGGATTTCTCCCCTGTTCCGGGACTGCCGGAGCTACTGGCCGATGTCCCTGACCGGTTCCTTCCGCTGGGCTTCGTCCTGGATGTGCCGCCGGCGATCTTCCCCCAAGGCACGGCCGCCGTTCTCGTGTACGAAGGCGTGGGGGTCGTCTTTTGGGCGGTCGCCGGTGTCCTCATTTTCAGGACGTTCCTCCACCAGGCTCACACCCGGCACGACGCCAGTACTGAGCGTGCCCGGAAGGTCATCAAGGCGTGGGAGGGAAGCTCACTGTCCTGGATGACCACTTGGCCGGGAAACATGTACTGGTTCTCCGCTTCCGGACGGTCCTTTGTTGCCTACCGGGTCAGCACGGGGGTGGCGCTTACGCTGGGCGGCCCGGTGGGACCCAAATCCGAGAGGACCGCCGTCTTCGACGAATTTGCCCGCTATTGCAGGGGCAACGGATGGACGCCGTGTTTCTACTCCGTACCCCAGGAGTTGCGCGACTACGCGGATTCCTCCGGATGGAGCTCTGCACAAGTAGCCCAGGAAACAGTCCTGCCACTGAATTCGGTCTCCTTCAAGGGCAAGAAGTTCCAGGACATCCGCACGGCGTTGAACAATGCCGCGAAGGCAGGCATCCGCTACGAATGGACGAGTTACGCCTCGGCCCCTTTCTCGGTCCAGGTCCAGATCGAGGAAATCTCCGAAGAATGGGTAGCAGATAAGAACATGCCCGAGATGGGCTTTACACTGGGCAGCCTTGACGAACTCGACGACCCCGAGGTGCGCTGCCTGCTTGCCATCGACAAGCGCCACACAGTACACGCAGTCACCTCTTGGTTGCCCGTCTACCGCAACGGGCACATCGTTGGCTGGACCCTCGATTTCATGCGTCGCCGCAGCGGCGGATTCCGTGCCAGCATCGAATTCCTCATCGCATCAGCGGCCCTCAGCCTCAAAGACGAAGGATGCGAATTCCTGAGCCTTTCCGGGGCGCCGCTGGCGCGTGTCGAAGAGGACCCATCGGAGGTGCCGCGCCCAAAGCCGCGATCCCGGCCTCCCGGCAGCCTCGACCGCCTGCTCGACTGGTTGGGGGCGACTTTGGAACCGGTGTACGGGTTCAGGTCCCTCTTGGCGTTCAAAGCAAAATTCCGGCCCCGGTACGAGCCGCTTTACATGCTCTACCCCGATGCCGCTTCCCTGCCCGCCGTGGGGACCGCGGTGGCACGGGCCTACCTGCCAATGCTCAACCTCGGAGCGGGGCTGGCCTTGGCGAGGCGGATCTTCCGCTGGCCCAAGCGCTCGGGAACGTCAGGCCAGAACCGCCCCTCAAGCGGTCGAGGACGCCCCCGACGGCGAACCTGACCCTGGCGACGGAGAGCCCGACGCCGGGGCCCCGCCGATCGGGACATTGCTGTGATGCGCCTTGCCGTGGTGAAGTTGCAAGGCACTGAGCACCAAGCCGAAATGGCTGAAGGCCTGGGGCATATTGCCAAGTTGGCGGCCCGCATGTGCGTCCCATTCTTCGCTCAGCAGGCCCACATCATTGCGCAGGCCCAGGATCCTCTCGAAGAGGGCTGTCGCCTCCGAGCGGCGCCCCGCCCCCAAGAGCGCGTCCACCATCCAGAAGGAACACGCAAGGAAGACGCCCTCCGTGCCCGGCAGTCCGTCGTCGCTGTCTTGCGGACGGTAGCGCAGCACAAAACCGTCTTCCGTCAGCTCACGCTGGATGGCGTCGATAGTGCCGATCACGCGCGGATCGTCGTGTGGCAGGAAGCCCACTTTGGGGATGAGGAGAAGGCTCGCGTCCAACTCCTTGCTCCCGTAGGACTGGACGAAGGTATTGCGTTCCGCGTCGTATCCGTGGGTCATGACTTCGTCATGGATGGTGTCCCGCAAAGCCTCCCAGCGATCCAGCGGACCGGGCATCCCGGATTCACGGATTCCCCGGACCATCCGGTCAGCCGCTACCCACGCCATCACTTTCGAGTGGACGAAGTGGCGCCGCGGGCCGCGTACTTCCCAAAGTCCGTTGTCGGGTTTGTCCCAGGTGCTCTCAAGGTGGCGCATCAAGGCGGTCTGGATGGCCCAGGACTCATCGCCGACGGTCATCAGCGATGCCCTTGTCAGGGACAGGCAGTCCAGGACCTCTCCCCAGACGTCCAGCTGAAGCTGCTCCGCTGCCGCATTCCCGATTCGCACCGGCTTCGAACCCTGATACCCCGCAAGCCACGTCAGCTCCGTCTCGGGCAATCGCCGGTGACCGTGCAAGCTGTACATGATCTGGAGGTCGGCGGGATCGCCGGCCACCGCCCGCAGGAGCCAGTCCCGCCACGCACTGGCCTCCTCGGTGTAGCCTGCGGCCAGGAAGGCTTGAAGGGTCAACGTGGCATCACGCAGCCAGCAATAGCGGTAGTCCCAGTTCCGCGGTCCGCCGATCTGTTCGGGCAGCGAGGTGGTGGCGGCGGCAACAATGCCCCCGGTAGGCGCATAGGTCAGGGCCTTCAGCGTGATCAAGGAACGCTGGACGGCCTTCCGGTACGGCCCCCGGACGCTGCAACGCCTGGACCAGTCGGTCCAGAATGCTGCGGTGTCCTCAAGCGCGATGTCTGCCTCGACCGTGCGCGGCCGCCGTTCGTGACTGGGCGCCCAGGTCAGGACAAAGGGGATGTGGTCACCGGCGTTCACGGTGAACTCGCTGACCGTGGTGAAGTCCTTGCCCACCAACGGCGCCGGGGTCTTGAGGTAGACGGAGTCCGGGCCGGCAACCGCCCGGAGGCCGTGCCTGTCACGGCGCACCCAGGGCACCACGTGTCCATAGTCGAACCTCAGGATCAGTTCCCCACGCATCTTGACCGTGCCGCGAATCCCTTCAACGACGCGCACGATGTCCGCGACGGCGTCGCGCGGCGGCATGAAGTCGATAACCCGGACGTGTCCCTCTTTGGTTTCCCATTCCGTTTCCAGGATGAGGGTTCCGTCCCGGTACTGGCGGCGAGTGCAAATGCCCCCCGATTCCGGCGCCAAGAGCCAGCGCCCGGCTTGAGGGGAATCCAGGAGCGCAGCGAAGCACGCAGGCGAATCGAATCGCGGGAGGCACAGCCAGTCTATGGAGCCCGCAGTGCTGACGAGGGCTGCGGTGTGCAGGTCCCCGATCATTGCATAGTCTTCGATTCTTTGGCCGGTAGCCGGTTGACCGTTCACAGTCCCTTTCCTAGTGCTGATTCAATGGCAGCTATTGCCTTGGCCGTGATCTCTTCCCGCTGGCCGGAACCGTCCACCGCGAGCACGATTCCGCGTTCGGAGTATCGCTCAACCACTGCCTGTGTCTCGTTACGGTAAAGTTCCAGCCGACGTCGGATCACCGGTGCTGTGTCGTCGCTTCGGCCCTGCTCCTGCGCCCTGCGGAGCATCCGCGCGACGACCTCGTCGTCGTCGACCGCTAGTTCGACCACGGCATCCAGCCGCTGCTGGTTGCCGGCCAGAATGCCGTCCAATGCCTCGATCTGCGCCGTCGTGCGGGGATATCCGTCCAGGAGGAATCCTGCCAGGACGTCGGCGTCGCCAAGCCGCTGACGGATCATGGCATTGGTGACATGATCGGGCACGAACTCACCGCGGTCCATGTACTTGCTGGCTTCGGCTCCGAGTTCTGTCTTGCCGCCGACGTGCGCGCGGAAGATATCCCCGGTGGAAATGGCAGGTATGCCGAAGTGCCCGGCGATGTGCTCAGCCTGGGTACCCTTGCCCGAGCCAGGAGGGCCCATGATGATCAATCGCACATGTCACCTGTCCGTTCATGAAGCGGTTTTGCGTGCCCCGGCATTGTGGCTTGAGCTTAGCAACTGTCGAGGTCTCGCGGCAGGGCCACGGCAGGCCACTTCAGACCGTGGCGGGATCGGTATTGGCGCCACAGAGGATCACGGCCACGCGTTCCCCTTCTGCCGGGACATACGCTCCGGAGTTCACGGCCGCGAAAGCGGCGGCCGCGCCATGTTCGACGACAATCCGGTACTGCTCCCAGAGCAGGGAGCGCGCCGCGGCGATGTCGTCGTCGGACACCAGGACCGTCCGGACGCCTGTGCGGACGGCCACCTCGAAACCGATCCGGCCGATCTGCCGGGCCCCCAGGGAATCCGCGGCGATCCCGGAGACGGCAACGTCAACGGGTGCCCCTGCGGCGAGGGCCGAAAAGAGAGTGGGAGCATTGTCCGGCTCGACGCCGATAACCCGGGCGTGACCTTCGACGGCGGCCGCGATTCCCGCCATGAGTCCGCCGCCTCCAACGGCCACCACCACGGTGTCTATGCCGTCCAGCTGTTCCAGAAGCTCCGAGCCGACGGTGCCGGCGCCAGCCGCGATTTCGGCTTGGTCATAAGCGTGGCAGTAGACTGCGCCGGTTTCGGCGGCGAACTCGAGGGCGGCATCAAACGCTTCGGCGTACTCGGTTCCGCGCTGGACCACCGTGGCTCCGCTGGCCTTGAGCTTCTTGACCTTCACGGCCGGTGCGGTCTCGGGGACAAAAACGGTCGCGGGCACCCCGAGTTGCGCCGCGGCATAGGCATTCGCCAGCCCCGCGTTGCCTCCGGAGGCGACGACGATTCCGACATCGTCCTTCAGCTCGCCGCGCTCCCGGGCGGCCAGCACGCGGTTGAAAGCGCCCCTCGTCTTGAACGTCCCCGTGTGCTGCATGAACTCGCATTTGAACCACAATTGCCCGGGCACCGTCCCGGCATCCGCCTCGAAAACGGGTGTGCGGCGGATCCTCCCCGCAATCCGGGCGGCAGCTTCATCGACGTCGACGCGTGTGATCATAGGGAGTCCTCGTTCCGTGCGGCCCGATCGTTGGCAGGCGCTAGCCTCAGGCTATCGCCTGGGCCCCCGCCGGTCTGGGCCCACGCCGGCGCGGGACCCGGCCTGAGCTTGCGAAGGCTGGGAGCCGGTGGGGACTAGAGGGACTCGACGTCGGCCGACCCGAGCTGCTGGCGGCGAGCCTGGCGGTTCCGCAACCAGCGGCGGGCAAGGTCAACGGCGGCCCAGATTCCGGCGATGGGAGACAGCACGACCACGCCGTAGATGAAGATCATCCACGTCAGGATGGCCAAGGGCTGCTGAGCTCCGCTCAACCAGGACAACCCCCCGAGCAAGCCGAGTGTCCAGAACAAAACCACGCCCAAGAGCACCGCTCCCGCCGGAAAATACTCGCTCCTCACAACAGCCATCAATGTCTCCACCGGCTGCCACCTGCCTTCCATCACCGCGCCCGGATAACTTCAGTATGCATCCGGAAAAACGCCAGACCGGGTCAGCGCGCGGGCGAAGTGACGAACATAACCGCCGGGGCCATGTCGCCAAGGATTTCGGGGCCTATGTGACGCGTGGAATGTCGGCGTAATCTATAAAGACGCACGGTTGATAGCTGGAAAAATGGCGCCGAAGAACAACCCGAAAAGTGGTTTGGCCAGAGTCCTGCGAAGGGTCTTCGGATTCTTCCTGGTGAGTGCGGTTTGCGGCGTATTGGCCGCCGGACTAGTAGTCCCCGGTGTGGCGTCGGCCGGGATGGCCGTCAGCGGTTCGATCCAGTACTTCGACAACCTCCCGGGTGATCTGGTGGTCAACGCGCCGTCACAGTCGACCAAAGTGCTCAGCGCAGACGGAAAGAAGATCGCCACCTTTTTTGCCGAGAACCGTGTTCGGGTCAGCCTGGACCAGATGTCGCCCTACATCAAGGAAGCGATTGTCGCCATCGAGGACAACCGCTTCTACGAGCACGGCGGCGTCGACCCCCAAGGGATTCTCAGGGCATTGGCGTCCAATTTCACCAAACACACCAACGAGGGTGCATCGACCCTGACCCAGCAGTACGTGACCAATGTACTCAACGAGTCCCGTTTGGCGGCAGGCAAGACCGGACAAGTGGTGCTCAGCGGTCAGAAATCCATTGGCGACAAGGTGCGCGAAATGAAACTCGCCGTCGAACTGGAGAAGAAATTCACGAAGGACCAGATCCTGGAGGGCTACCTCAACATCGTCTTCTTCAACCGGGACGCATACGGCATCGAAGCCGCGGCGCAGCACTTCTTCAGCGTTTCCGCCAAGGACCTGAGCCTTCCGCAGGCAGCCCTGCTCGCCGGCCTGGTCAACAGTCCCAGCTACTTCGACCCCTCCGTCCATCCCGACAACTCCATCCAACGCCGCAACCTGGTGCTGTCCGACATGCTCGCCCAGGGCAAGATACAGCAGGCAGCGTATGCGGCCGCCGTCGCCACCCCCCTGAAGCTCGCCATCACGCCAGCGAAGCAAGGCTGCGCCGCCGCAAACATGGCTGCGTACTTTTGCGACTACATCTCCCACCTCGTCCTCAACGACCCGGCCTACGGTGCCAGCGTCACGGACCGGGAACAGCTCCTGTACAGCGGCGGCTTGACGATCACCACCACGTTGGACAGCCGGCTGCAGGCAGTCGCCCAGACGCAGGTCGATGCCACGGCAGGCGCGAACCCGGACAAGTGGGGCGCCTCCTTGGTCACGGTGCAGCCCGGCACGGGCAAGATCCTGGCCATGGCACAGAACACGGTATTTCTTCCCGAACCCGGAAAATTCGATACCCAGCTCAACTTCAATGTCGATTCCAAAGACGCCAACGGCAATGACCTGAACGGCGCCGGAGGGTTCCAGCCTGGTTCGGCCATGAAGCCGTTCACTTTCACGGAGTGGCTCAACGAGGGCAAGTCCATGACCACGGTGGTGGACGCGTCGCAGAGGGTCTATCCGCTCGGATTCCCCTGGAGGGACAGCTGCGGGAAGGTACTCGGCGGGTACAGCACGGCCCAGAAAGTCGCAGGCCTCGGCACGGCGGACGATCTCCGCAACAACGACGAGGGTTACTACCGTCCCATGCCCGTCAATTACGGGCTCTACAACTCCATCAACACCGCAACCTTTGCCGAGGCGGCCCAACTGGACTTCTGCGGCATCCAGAAAGTGGTGGATGCGGTGGGTCTCCACAGTGGCGTGGACAACGCACCCGTGAACATGCACCAACTGGGCAACCTCCTCGGGGGCACCGAAGTCGCTCCCCTTGTGCTGGCCGACGCCTTTGCCACGTTCGCCAACGACGGCACGTACTGCGCACCGATCGCGATAGTGGGCATCACGGATCCATCCGGCGGGAAGCTGCCCGCCCAAGCCAGTTCATGCCACCCTGCCATCAAGCCCGAGGTTGCCCGCGGCGTCAACTCGGTTCTCCAGGACGTCCTGAAACAGGGATCCGGCGTCTACATCCAACCGAAAGTCCAGGACCGGTTCCCCACCGCGGCAAAAACGGGAACCAACAACAGCAACGGCTCCACCTGGGTTGTCGGATACACCACCGGGCTCGCCACGGCGTCCTTCTTCGGCGACACCATGGCAGGACATACCCGGGCCGGACAGAACGTCACCATCAACGGCAAGTTCTACCCGGCCGTTGACGGCTACATGCTGGCCGGTCCGCAGTGGGCCAACTACATGACCCAGGTCGGCGGACTGTACCCGGCAACGGGCTTCCCTGCGCCGCCCCCGTCCATGGCGGGGACACCTACGCCGACTCCTTCGCACTGAGCTTCAGAATTCCTGGCCAGTAGCCCGCGTACCCCCGGTCGCCGGCGGGGGTACGCGGGTTTCCTGTGAGTTTCGGAAGAGTTCGGCCACCCGCAATTGAATCTGTCGTGAACGTTTCGGCGGTGAGGCCCCATCGGCGGGACGGAGACCCTCCCCCGCAACAAGAATCATCCGGGGGACGCATTCTCGATCGATAAGAACGCAATAGCGAAGGGTCTTATTTTGATGAAGACAGCCAAGAAGAACGGGCTTGCCACAGCAGCGGTCCTGGGGGCCGTGCTCATGGCCGGATCCGCGGTGGCTCCGGCGATGGCCGACGACGCTTCACGCGGTGGCCAGAACGTCCAGGGCCAGCAGGGACCAGACCGCAACAAGGACCAGGGCGGCCAGGGTGAAACCTCCAAGCATGTCCTGCTGCTTTCGGTGGACGGCCTCCACCAGAAGGATCTGGACTTGTATGTGAAGAACCACCCGACGTCGGCCCTTGCGGCGCTGGTCAACCACGGCACCAGCTACACGCACGCCCAGACTCCGGTGCCTTCGGATTCCTTCCCGGGCCTGGTCGGCCAGCTGACCGGCGGCAATCCCGGGACCACAGGGGTCTACTACGACGACACCTTCAACCGGGCCCTGCTGCCCGCGGGCACAACGGACTGCAAGAACACGGCGCCCGGCGCCGAAGTGGCATTCACCGAAGCCGCAGACAAGAACCAGAACGCGCTCGACGCCGGCCAAGGCTTGCCCGGTCTTCCGGCAAGCATCCTGAACATGACGGGACAGCCCGGCACGCTCCTTGACCCGGCCGCCCTCCCGGTTGACCCGGCAACCTGCGAGCCGGTCTACCCGCACCAGTATTTGAAGGTAAACACGGTCTTCGAAGTCGCCAAGAGCGCTGGCCTGACCACTGCGTGGTCGGACAAGCACCCGGCCTACGAAATCCTGAACGGCCCTTCGGGCAAGGGCCTGGATGACCTGTTCACCCCGGAAATCAACAGCAAGGCCGCATCTCCGTTCACCGGCGACTGGACGCAGGACAACGCCGCGACCCAGCAGTACGACGGTTACAAGGTCCAGGCCGTGCTGAACGAAATCGACGGCAAGGACCACTCCGGTACCAAGACGGCCGAAGTGCCGGGCATCTTCGGGATGAACTTCCAGGCCGTCTCGACGGCACAGAAGCTCCCGACGTCGGACGGCCTCACCGGCGGTTATCTTCAGGGCGGTACAGTTCCCGGGCCGCTCTTGAGCAAAGCCCTGGACTTCGTCAACGCTTCCGTGGGGAAGTTCGAGTCCGCACTGGCCGCTTCCGGCCGCGCCAAGGACACAACAGTGATCCTTTCTGCCAAGCACGGTCAGTCACCGATGGACTCTTCGACGCTGACGAGGGTCCCTGACAGCGCAATCATCGACGGCCTGAACGCGGCGTGGAAGTCCGCACACCCCGGCACCGCAGACCTCGTCGCGTTCTCTACCGACGACGACATCATGCAGCTGTGGCTTTCGGACCACTCGCAGGCGGCCGCGCAGTTCGCCAAGGATTACCTGGCAGCGCACTCTGCCGCCGGTAACGACATCAACGGAGCTGCCAAGACCGTGACAACCTCGGGGTTGAGCAAGGTCTACGCGGGCAGCGAAGTTGCAAACTACTTCGGCACCCAAACCAGCGACGCACGCTACCCGGACATCCTGGGCATCGCCCAGACCGGCGTGGTTTACACCGGCGGCAAGGCCAAGATCGCCGAACACGGCGGAGCCAGCGCGGACGACCGCGATGTGCCGCTCGTAATCTCGGGTGCCAACGACGAACACGCCCGGACCGTAACCACCGCTGTCGAGACGACGCAGATTGCGCCGACCATCCTGAAGACCCTTGGCTTGGACCCGAACAAGCTGCAGGCCGTGCAGATCGAGGGGACCAAAACCCTCCCCCAACGCTGACCCAGCGCGCTTCAAACACTGCAGGGGCGCCTCGGCCGGACAGCCGAGGCGCCCCTCCTCTGTACCCATCCGACCCCGGGCAGTACGAAACGGACCGTTCCGCCGGCTTTGCCCGCATTGGGCGCCACGCCCCGTCTGCTTACAATCAAACGTCAGCAACTACTGAGGGAACCATGAAGAAAATCACCACAACCCTGCTCGCGGCCGGACTCCTCCTCTCCGCTTCAGCCTGCTCCGCATCGCAGCAGCTGAGCACCGCGGACACCTGCAGCCGGGTCAAGACCGTCATCTCGAACCCCACCAACACCACGGACAAAACGGGAACCATCCGCGTAGCCAACCAGCTCCGCCCGATCGAAGCCGTGTCCTCGGATGAGCTGAAGCCCACCCTGAAGACGCTTGTGGACTATCTGGACGAGTCCTCGAAGGACAACCCTGATACCGCGAAGCTCAATGGGATGAAGAACGACTACCAGAACGCGGGCACCAATTACAGCAAGTACTGCGGCGGCTAAAGGCAGTTTGCATTCCATACCCGGGGGCTGGCCGTGGATGCCCAGCCCTCGGGAAGCTGGCGCACGTTAAAGCGCGGCGTGCTTCCCGAACGGATGGTGGCCCGTGGCTGGCTGTCCGTGGGTCCCCAGCCATTCGGACAGGGCCTCGCGCAGGATCTCGCTGGGCGTGAGGCTGAGCGTTTGTGAAGCCGATTCCAGGGCGCGGTCCAGTTCATCAGGGATCTGGAAATCCAAGGGCGACGGACGGCTGTCTTCCGGCTGCTCGGAAGGCATGCCACTGCCGCGCAGCAACTTGCCGACGGCTGGCTTCATGTCGTTTTCTGTCCACGCCGATAGGTGCTCGAAATGACTCACATCTCGTGTCATGATTTTTCCTCCCACCAATCAAGCATCCTCCGTTGGCGGGTCGTAGTCACCATCTACGAGTAATTACTCTCTAACTATCGCGCGGTTTGTTCCTTCGGGCGTTAAGCGGACCGCAACGGTATCGCCGTCGAGTGGCAAGCAGAGGCCGACCGGGTCCGTTCGAAGACCCAGGAGTCGCGGAACGGACCCGGCGCTCACGCTGAGGGTGAGACCGCGACGGACATCGATCAGCCAGGGCTGGTGCCGTCAGAGTGATCTTAGGGCTTGGGCCGATTCCGGTCTAGGGAATCGGACGCCTCAGGTTGCAAAAACTCATCGTCGCAAGAGGTAGTCGGCAACCCCCGCCGGATTCGACAGCCCAAGGAGATGACCGCCGTGCAGGACATCCGGCTCAAGCCCAAGGCGATCGCGCGCTACCCTGCGCTGGTCTTTCCCTGCACGAGGCCTAGTGGGAGGATGCCTATAGGTGCGGACCAGATTCGAGAAGGACGGGAAACGACATGTCGACCCAGGATTCCGTGGAAACAGAACGCAAGTACGACGCTGACTTGGAAACGCCCCTCCCCGCGTTCGTGGACATCACCGGCGTCGAACGGGTCGCTGACCCGGCAGATCATCAACTTGAGGCCGTCTACTTCGACACGGACGGCCTCACCCTTGCCAAGCACCGCATCACCTTGCGACGCCGCACCGGAGGCACCGACTCAGGCTGGCATCTGAAGCTGCCGGCAGACCGGGACACCCGTGTGGAAATCCATGCGCCCCTAGGGCAGCCTGAGGCCGTTCCCGAGGAACTGGCGGAGCGGCTCCTCGTATTCACCCGTGGCGAAGAACTCAGGCCCGTGGCCCGGATCCATACCCGCCGCACTTTGCATCGGCTGCACGGAAGCGAGGATGTCACCCTGGCCGACTTCGCGGATGACCATGTGACGGCCGAGACCTTGCACCCAATGCAATTGGAGCGGAAATGGCGGGAATGGGAATTCGAACTGGTGCACGGCGATAAAGACCTGTTTGAGAGTGCGGAGCGCGTTCTGTCAGTGGCCGGCGCAAGCCCTTCCGGACATGCTTCAAAACTGGCCCGCGCATTCGGGACCGCCTGGCCATCCGCCGTGCCCACACCACCAAAAGCGCGCCCGAAGGGTTCCGCGGGAGACGCAGTGGTTGCCTACATAGCCGCACAGATCGCCGAAATCACGGCACTGGACTCCGGTGTCCGGCAAGGCGCCGACGACGCCGTCCACGGCATGCGCTCGGCCGCCCGCAGGCTCCGCTCGGCTTTGTCCGCCTACGGCAAGCTCTTCGACGCCGAAGCCGGGGACCAGCTCAAGGCGGAACTGAAATGGCTGACCAAGGTGCTAGGCAAGGCCCGGGATGCAGAGGTGCTGCGCGACCGGATCGGGGAACTGCTGAATGACCAACCCGATGGCGTCGTGCCCGCTTCGGCTGCCACCAGGATCAACGCCGAACTCGAGGAAGCTTTCAACTCAGGGTACCGCGGGATGCTCCGCTCCTTGGGAACGAAACGCTATTTCCGGCTTCTGGACGCGCTTGAGAAATTCCGCGACGAGCCTCCCACAAGACCCCGTGCCGGGAAGAAGGCCCGTCCCGTCACGGCCAAGCTCGCCGCGAAAGCGATCAAGCGGGTGCGCCGGTCCCAGAAGGCCGCGACCCGGGAGGCTGGCGCACAACATGACATGGCGTTGCACCAAATCCGCAAAGATGCGAAACGGCTGCGGCATGCAGCCGAAGCCCTGCAGGACGTCCACGGTAAACCCGCAGCGAAGTTGGCCCGTCGCGCCCAAAAGATCCAGAAGATCCTAGGAGAGCACCAGGACAGCGTTGTCAGCCGTTCGGTGCTGCTCCGGCTCGCAAACGATATGGGCGGACCGGTGGAGGACAGCTCGCCTTATGGCCCCCTGCTCGCTGCCGAAGAGCAGCGAGCCGCGGACTCCGAGGCCCGCTATGAAAAGCTCGCCAAGAAGAAGCGCTTAAATCCCCTGTGAGGAACGCAACTGTCGGGGCCCGGATTGTGACGGACGGCGCCGGGCGTCAGAGGCTCAGCCTTCGCACTCTACGCAGTACGCGTGGCCGTTCTTTTCACGGGCAATCTGGGAGCGGTGACGGACGAGGAAACACGAGTAGCAGGTGAACTCGTCTTCCTTCTGGGGAACGACCGCAATGATCAGTTCCTCGGCCACGAACTCGCCGCCTGGTACCTCGTTGCCTTCAAAAGCATCGGCCTCGTCCAGCTCCCGTACAACGCTGCGAGCGTCCGGAGCGTTGGCAGACTGCAGTGCCTGAAGTGACGTGCTTTGGGATTCCGCGACGTCGGAGCGGAGTTCGTCGTAATCGGTTGCCACCTGGGGTTATCTCTTCTCTTGTGTGTTTGCTGGCGAATGTGCAACATACACCATGCAGCTGCTATTCCCCACATAACGGAGAAAATCGTGCCCTTATTGTCATGGCAGCTCCCGACGGCGGCACGCGGCTCGAGCGCCCGATCAGGCCTTCCGTCCGCCGTCGCGCCCGCCGCCAGTTCCGCCGTCGCGTCCGACATCGCGGTGGAGGTCGCTGTCCAGTCCGTGACCGCTGGCGAGCTGCGAGAGAAGCGCGCCAAGTTGCGTGGCCTGCTCGTCTGTCAGCGGCGCCAAAAGTTCCGCTTCATGCTGTTCGGCAATCCCGCGCAGTTCGCGCAGTACGCGTTTGCCGGCGTCCGTGAGGTGGAGTTCATAGTTCCGCCGGTCCGTGCTGCTGCGTACCCTCTCCACGAGGCCGCGGTCCTGCAGCGAGTCGATGAGTGAAACCACCCGGCTGGGGACAGCGCCGAGCCTGTCCGCAAGGGAGCGCTGGCTCAGCCCGGGGGCGCGTCCGAGAAGGCGGATGACACCGGCGTCGCTCGGCGTGAGGCCGATTTCCCGAGTGCGGTCGGCAAATCGCGACGACGCTACGGCGCCTAGCTGCGACAAGAGAAAGGCAGTCCGTTTCGGCCGGCCCGGTGTGGCTAAGTCCATGGATTCAGAATACATGCTTGACAGAACAATTCTAGAGGTGAACCATTTCAATAGTGATTCAATTACGAAGGTTCAGCACTACGAGAAAGGTTCAGCCATGAGTAGTCGTTCGATTCCCGGCGAAGGCCGTCCAGCCCGGTCAGGCGGCCCACACCCCGGCGTCCTTGCCCTCGTGAGCCTGGGCATTTTCCTCGCCAGCCTCATCACGTCCGCAGTCCTGACAGGCGGCCAAACGTTCGTCTCGCCCTTTGCTTCCACGGGGCAGGTGGCCGCATTCTTCCAGCAAAACGTCGCTGCCATGCGGGTCGGCGGCATGCTCCAATTCGGCTCCGCCGTGCCGTTGGGGATCTACGCGGCCACCGTCTACGCCCGGCAGCTCCGGCTCGGCGTGCGCGTTCCCGGACCGGCCATCAGCTTCTTTGGCGGCGTCAGCGCAGCCATCTTCCTGATGCTGTCGGGGTCCGTGACGTGGCTGCTGAGCCGGCCCGAAATCACCACGGATGTCACCCTCACCCACGCACTCGCGTTCCTCGCGTTCATCACCGGAGGGGTCGGATTCGTCGTCGGAATCGGCCTCCTCGTGGCGGGTATCGCAGTCCCGGCCCTGATCCTGGGCTTCATGCCCCGTTGGCTGGCGTGGACCGGCCTGGTCATTGCCGCACTGTCCGAATTGAGCTTCCTTTCCATGGCGATCGAGCCTCTTCAGTTCCTGCTGCCGATCGGACGTTTCGGCGGCCTTCTCTGGCTGGTTGCTGCCGGCTTCCTCCTCCCACGCAACCGGGCTGCCGCGAACCAAGAGCCCCGCGGACACGCGCCCGGCGCAAGCCAAACGCCCGGCGCAAGCCAAACGCGCGGCGCAAGCCGGACAACACCATGACGACGGCGGATCCCACCCGGTCGCTGTCCGGCAAGGTCGCGCTCGTCACCGGAGCGAGCCGCGGAATCGGGGCGGAAATCGCCACCGCGCTGGCTGGCGCCGGGGCAGACATCGTCCTTGCCTCGCGTGACGGCGCGGGCTTGTCCGAGAAGGTCGCCGCTATCGCGGCGGCCGGCGGGAGCGCCGTAGCCATCCCCGCGGATGTGGGTGATGAGGACTCGGTGAAAGCCCTGATGGCGCAAATCCGGGACCGCTTCGGCCGGCTCGACGTTGCGGTCAACAATGCCGCGGGCGGCGGGCGGGCCCCGGCGCCGCTGGCCGAGTGGGCGAGCGCGGAGTTCGACAGTGCAATCGCAGTCAACCTGCGCGGAGTGTTCCTCTGCCTGAAATACGAAATCGAGCTCATGCTGGCAAGCGGGAGCGGCGGGGCGATCGTGAACATGTCCTCCACAGCAGGCGAACAAGGGGTCGCGGGCATGAGCGGCTATGTGGCGAGCAAGTTCGGCGTCGGCGGCCTGACACGGGTTGCTGCCCTCGACTACGCCTCCAAGGGGATCCGGGTCAACGCGATCGCTCCCGGCCCCATCCTCACGGAGCGGCTTGCAGGAGCGGGCCAGGCCGCCCAGGACCGTGTGGCCGCGGCCGTGCCGCTGGGCCGGATCGGCTCCACGGCCGATGTTGCTTCGGCGGCCCTCTGGCTCTGCTCGGACCAATCCTCGTTCGTCACTGGAACCGTCCTCACCGTCGACGGCGGCCGGCTGGCAGGAACGCCCGCGTTCAACACCAAACCGAGCCGCTGAGCCCGGCCTATCCCGAACCGTTCCAAATGCGACGCCACCACGGCCGCTTGACCGCAAGGTCCTGATTCACGGCTTCCTGGACCGCGCTTGCCTGGGCGGCCGCTTCCCGGCGCTCGCGCCAGTGTTCCAGCTCGACGCCGACGTCGCGGGTTTTCGTGATCACCGGCGGGCCGCCCTGGAGCTGGCGCCGTGCGTCGATGACCCGGGCGTTGAAGTCCTCCACGAGCTCGCGCACCTGCTTTTCCGAGTACAGCGCATCGAGCTTTGCCTCCAGTTCGGCATCCTCGGTCCGGAGCAGAATCGCCTTCGGGCCAAGGCCGCTGAGATGCTCGCGCTGGATGAGGCCTTTGACCCACCAATCGGGATCGTAGCGCTCCCCCAGCCCCGGGATCGGCTTGCCCGCGTACTTCAGGTTGTCGAACTTCCCTTGCGCCATGGCATCGCGGATCAGGTATTCCACCCGCGCGGCGTCGTCCACCTTCTTACGCTTCTGCCGCTCTTCTTCCTCAGCGGCCTCAAGTTCGGCTTCTTCCTCGGCCGTCATTCCGCTCGCGCGGACATTCCGTAGCTCCATGGCTCGCTCCAGCCGGCGCTTGAATGCACTGCTTTCGCCGTTCACGGCTAATCACCGCCTTCGCTTGCGGAAATCCTGAATCTGCGTCCTAGTATTCCGCAAACGGCAGACTGCCGGGATGGCTCCCGCGACTACCGCCTCTGTTCACACCCAGCACAGCTCACTAACCTGACTGGTAACGGCTAGTTCAGGAAGAGGGTCACCATGGACGAACAGGGCATTCTGCACCGCATCCAATCGCTGGTGGAGGAGGAGCGGGAACTCCGGGAGAAGGCAGAGGCGGCCCCGCCTGGTCCTGCGCATGCCCCTGACCGCGCACGGCTGGAGCGAATTGAACAGGACCTGGATCAGTGCTGGGACCTGCTGCGGCAACGGCGCGCAAAGAGACAGTACGGGGAGAACCCGAACGAGGCCAAGCCACGGCCCCCAAAACAAGTGGAGGGCTACACCGGCTGAAGACGCAGGGCGTCCACACGCCCGCCTTCTTTCCCGATGCGCAGGCACCCCTCATGACACTCCGTGCCATGATGCAAGAGTGGATACTGGAGAGGTGCCTTCAGACCATACGAAGCCGGCCGGTGCGCGCTCCGCCGGACGACCGGCGACAATCGATCCGGACGCCGTGGCCGGCGTCGCGCTCCGGCTTTTTGCCGAGAACGGCTACGAACGAACGTCGATGGAAAACATCGCACGCAAGGCTGGAATCGGGCGGAAGAGCCTGTACCGCTACTTCCCGAGCAAGGCTGACCTCGTCTGGGGCGGCATGGAACCGGTGGTGGAAGCCTCGGGACAGGTGCTGGAGAACGCCCGCACAGCGGGCCCGGCCGATGGCGACACTTCCGAGGGCGGCATCCTCGCGGGATTGCGGGCGGCAGCGATCGCCGGGGCTTCGGCGATCCCGGACCTTTCCGTCACGCGCGGGCGCCTGCGCCTGATTGCAGAGCGCCCTGAGTTGGCGAGCAGAAGCTACGATGCCCTGGCTCCACAGCGGGAACGGGCGCGGCTTTACCTCATGGAGTTGGGCATCAGCGAAAGCGCGGCAGGCTATGTGTGCGCCGCTTATCTCGGGGCGACGTTCGAGGCGTGGATGCAGTGGGCCGCGGGGACGGATTCGGATCCGGTCCCGTATTTGGTTGAGGCCCTGGGAGTGCTGCGGATCCCGGCAGCCCGGCCCTGCGGATAACCTATGCCTGGGAGGGCAAATGACAGTTCGAAGCGCGGGCATTCTGTTGTACCGTCGAAACTCCACTGCGGAATTGGAAGTGTGGATAGCCCACATGGGCGGCCCGTTCTGGGCCCGTAAGGATGCACGCGCCTGGTCCATCCCCAAAGGCGAATACCTCGAAGAGGAGGATCCCTTGGCCGCCGCCAAGCGTGAGTTCGCGGAGGAAATGGGCGTGGCTGCACCCTCTGTCGAATACCTCCAGCTGGGAACTTTCCGCCAACCGTCGGGAAAGCTCATCACAGCCTTCACGGCGGAGTCGGACTTCGACCCCGAGAGAATCGTGAGCAACACCTTTGAGCTGGAGTGGCCGCGGGGATCCGGCGTGATCCGGAGCTACCCGGAGATCGACGGCGCCATATGGGCCACGGACTCCGTTGCCCGCGCCAAACTGGTGAGCGGGCAGGTGCCGATCCTCGACGCGTTGATCCGGCACCTCGGCAGCAAGGCCTGAGCGTGCTCCCAGACCGGTCAGGAATGGAGAAGCGCCGCTTCCGGGCCGCGCCTAGAATGGCGGTCATGGACAACATCGTCCACGCCAGCTTCGTCCGCAATGACTTCAGGAGTGATCATGAGCGACTCTTCCACCGAGGGAATCAAGACCGTGCTGCACCCCGTTTCCGATCTCGCGGCGGCAAAAGCCGTTTATGCCGCGCTGCTTGGCATACAACCGCAAGCCGACGGACCCTATTACGTCGGCTTCGACGTCGCGGGCCAGCACATCGGGCTGGTGCCGGGCGGCGGTCCCCAACACATGACCTCGCCCGTGGCCTACTGGCACGTTTCTGACATCGAGGCGAAGCTGGCCGAAGTAACTGCAGCGGGCGCCACAGTGAACGAAGCCGCCCACGACGTCGGAGGCGGCCGTTTAGTAGCCACCGTCACCGACCCGGACGGCAACGTCCTCGGGCTGCTTCAGGACCCCCAGTAGCCAACCAGACGCCGACGAATACCGCGAAGACGACCCGCGCTAAAGATGGAGACATGATGAGCACAGCCACGAGCACGGACACGCAGTCGCCTGAGCTGCACATCGCTGACACCCACGATCTGATCCGGGTGCAGGGCGCGCGGGAGAACAACCTCAAGGACATCAGCATCGAGCTGCCGAAGCGGCGGCTGACGGTGTTCACGGGCGTCTCCGGTTCGGGCAAGAGCTCCCTCGTGTTCGCCACGATCGCCGCGGAATCGCAGCGCATGATCAACGAAACGTACAGCACCTTCGTGCAAGGTTTCATGCCGACTATGGCGCGGCCGGACGTGGACCTGCTCGAGGGACTCACGACCGCGATCATCGTCGACCAGGAGCGAATGGGCGCAAACCCCCGTTCCACAGTGGGTACCGCCACCGATGCCAACGCCATGCTGCGCATGCTCTTCAGCCGGCTTGGCCAGCCGCATATCGGATCGCCGCAGGCGTTCTCGTTCAATGTCGCCTCGATCTCAGGCGCCGGCGCGGTCACCGTTGAGCGGGGCGGCACCACAACGAAGGAGCGCCGCAGTTTCAGCATCACGGGCGGCATGTGCCCACGCTGCGAAGGGCGTGGCTCCGTCACCGACTTCGATCTGACCGCGCTGTACGACAGCAGCAAGTCGCTCGCAGAGGGCGCGCTCACCATCCCCGGCTACAGCATGGACGGCTGGTTTGGCCGCATCTTCAGCGGTTCCGGCTTCTTCGACATGGACAAGCCGATCAGTAAGTACACCAAAAAGGAACTCCACGACCTGCTCCACAAGGAACCGACCAAGATCAAGGTCGAGGGCATCAACCTGACCTACGAAGGCCTGATCCCGAAGATCCAGAAGTCCATGCTCTCCAAGGACCCGGAGGGAATGCAGCCGCACATCCGTGCCTTCGTCGAGCGGGCGATCACCTTCACCACCTGTCCCGATTGCGATGGCACCCGGCTTACCGAGGCGGCCCGCTCGTCGAAGATCAAGGGAATCAGCATCGCCGACGCATGCTCCATGCAGATCAGCGACCTCGCAGAATGGGTGCGGGGTCTGGACGAGCCGTCGGTTGCCCCGCTGCTCAAAGGGCTGCGGCACCTCCTTGATTCGTTCGCTGAGATCGGGCTCGGCTATCTCTCGCTCGACCGGCCGGCAGGAACGCTCTCCGGCGGGGAAGCGCAGCGCACCAAGATGATCCGGCATCTGGGCTCCTCGCTCACGGACGTTACCTACGTCTTCGACGAGCCCACCATCGGCTTGCACCCGCACGACATCCAACGCATGAACAAGCTGCTGCTGCAACTGCGGGACAAGGGCAACACCGTGCTCGTCGTGGAGCACAAACCGGAGGCGATCGCGATCGCCGACCACGTCGTCGATCTCGGTCCCGGAGCAGGGACCGCCGGTGGCGAAGTGGTCTTTGAGGGCACGCTCGAAGGGCTAAGGTCCAGCGGAACCCTGACCGGGCGTCACCTTGAGGATCGCGCCGCCCTCAAGAAGACGGTGCGGACATCGCGCGGCGCACTCGAGATCCGAGGCGCGAGAGAGAACAACCTGCGCAACCTCGACATCGACATTCCGCTCGGGGTCCTGGTTGTGGTCACGGGCGTCGCCGGTTCGGGGAAGAGTTCGTTGATCCACGGCTCGCTGTCCAAGCGGGACGGCGTCGTTTCGATTGATCAAGGGGCTATCAAGGGCTCCCGGCGGAGCAACCCCGCGACTTACACCGGACTGCTTGAGCCGATCCGCAAGGCGTTCGCGAAGTCCAACGGCGTGAAGCCGGCGCTGTTCAGCGCGAACTCCGAGGGCGCATGCCCCACCTGCAACGGCGCGGGCGTCATCTATACGGATCTCGGGTTCATGGACACTGTGTCCACCCCCTGCGAAGAGTGCGAAGGCAAACGGTTCCAGGCATCGGTGCTCGAATACCGCCTCGGCGGCCGCAACATCGCTGAGGTGTTGGCGATGTCCGTGAAGGAGGCTGAGGAGTTCTTCTCCGCGGGCGAATCCAGGATCCCGGCGGCCCACGCGATCCTGCAGCGGCTTGCCGACGTCGGGCTCGGTTACCTCAGCCTCGGCCAACCGCTCACCACCCTTTCCGGCGGCGAACGGCAGCGGATCAAACTGGCCACCCACATGGGTGAAAAGGGCGGTGTGCTCGTTCTCGACGAGCCCACCTCGGGCCTGCACCTCGCCGACGTCGAACAGCTGCTCGGTCTGCTCGACCGGCTCGTGGACTCCGGGAAGTCTGTCATCGTCATCGAGCACCACCAGGCGGTCATGGCGCATGCCGACTGGATCATCGACCTCGGCCCGGGCGCCGGTCACGACGGCGGGAAGGTCGTGTTTGAGGGCCCGCCCGCCGATCTCGTCGCAGCCCGCTCCACCCTGACCGGCGAGCACCTGGCGGCGTACGTCGGCGGGTGAGCTAGCGGGACGGCTGGCTCTCCTTGGCAACGCCCGGTGAGTGGATGAAAAGGCTGGCGAGCGCGGTGAGGAGGAGAAGCGACGCCGCGATGATGAAGCTGGTCTGCATCCCGTGGACGAAGTTGGTGCGCTCGGCAATGAGGGCGCCAAAGACCGCGATGGCCACCGCGCCGCCCACCTGGCGGAACGTGTTGAAGACCGCGCTCGCCGTGCCTGCCTTTTCGCTCGGGACGCTCGCGAGTACGACGGCGGTGACCTGCGGCATCGCGATCGATCCACCCGAACCCGTGAAAACCAGGAAGGTACCGACGAGTAGTGGAGATCCCAGCGGCGCCGCGAGAAGCATCGCGGTGAGTCCCACCACCATGGACGTCAATCCGACGACCACCGGTACCCGCGTCCCGAACCGGTTCGAGAGGGTACCGCTGACGATGTTGCCGACGATGCTGAACGCCGCGGAAGGAAGGAACGTGAAACCGGCCTGAAGCGGTGTGAGTCCGACGTGCTGTTGGAGGAAGAGACTGACGACAAAGACGGTACCGAAGTGGCCCACCATGAACGCGAAACCGACCGAGAGCGAGATTCTCATGCCGGTGGAGCGAAACAACTCAAGCGGCATCATCGGGTGCCGGCCGCGCGCCTGGATTACAAGGAAAGCAGCGAGGCTGATTGCCGCGAGGACCAGGCTGCCGATGACGGGCACCGTGCCGAAGCCCGCGGTCCCTCCCGTGATGAGACCGTACATCAACGCCGTCAGGGCAACGATTGCCGCGGCCTGGCCGGCCCAGTCGAACGGAGTTGGCTGTCGCGGGGACGTCGCAACGGAAGCCAGGAGCACCAGCATCGCGACGCACACGGGAAGGTTGATGCCGAACACGAGCCGCCAGTCCAGCGTGGTGAGGAGGCCGCCCACTAGGGGTCCCACTGCTCCGGCCACGGCCCCGCCGACCGCCCAGATCCCGAGGGCATGTGCTCGTCGGCGGGGATCGGGAAAGGCTTGCCGAATCAGCGCCATCGACGCCGGCAGCATGATCGATGCCGCACCTCCTTGGAGGAAGCGGGCAGCAATGAGAATTCCCGACGTCGGCGCGAGTGCGCACCCGACGGACGCCACCAGGAACAACGCAATGCCCCATCCCAGCGCCCTTTTCGCGCCGATCCGATCCGATAGGTTCCCCGCGAACAGCAACAACGCGGCGAACATCAGCGTGTAGCCGTCGATCACCCATTGCAGGCCTGCCGTTCCGCCCCCGAGTTCCTTGCCGATGCTGGTGAGCGCGACATTGACGATCAGGATGTCGAGGGTGATCAGGAAGAACCCCAGCGAGGCAATGACGAGCGTGAGCCGTGCCCGGGGTCCATCGCTCATGGCCGAGGGAGGAACCGGAGCCGGCAACGTGGTTTCGGGACGAGTCATGGTTCAAGGAAACAGCCCTTGCCGAAAACAAGGGAGACTCTGTCTTGAGGGGTACTGGCAGTGACCCCCATCTTTAGCGCCGTTACGGCGAAAGTTGAGCGCCGCCGTCGGGCGCTTAGGCCACCAGCACCGCGGCAGCGCTGTCCATGTGCTCGAGGATGGTCTTGCGCGCCAGCGATGCATCACCGGTCTCGATGGCCGCCACGATGTCGTGGTGCCGCTCGACGCTCATGTTCTTGACGCCCTTTTCCAGTCCGGCGAACATGATGGACATCCGGATGGATCCCTCCAGGGACTCCCAGGAATGGAGCAGGGTCTCGTTGCCCGTGAGACGGCACATCGTACGGTGGAATTCCAGATCGGACTCGATCTGTTCCTCGAGGCTTCCTTTGGCCGCAGCGGCCATGGCGTCGATGGCGGAGCGCAGCGAAGCGATCACCTGTTGGCGGTCCGGCAACTCGCAGAGCGTGCGCGCGGCGAGGGACTCCAGGGCTGCCCGCACGGAGTAGATATCGCGGATTTCCTTGGCATCGAGGTGGCGGACGGAGAGCCGGCCGCGCGGACCAGCGGACAGCAGGCCCTCCTGCTCGAGTTGCCGCAAGGCCTCCCTGAGCGTCCCGCGGCTGATCTGGAGCATGTCAGACAGCTCGGTTTCCACGAGGTGCCGGCCGGGCTCCAGCTCGCCGCTCGTGATGGCGGTGCGCAGAGCAGAAAGCGCCTGCTCGCGGAGGCTCTTCTTTTCCAGTCCCAGAAGAGGTGCTGTTGCTCCGGCCATCATGTCCGTCCTCAATGTCAGTGGTCGACTGTTTACAGTCGGTGTGTTAACTGTTGATCTTACGGCAGGAGCGCGGAACCGGCCCCCGCCTGCTCCGCGCTCCTGCCAACGAATTTGCCAGGCTCAGCCCAGTTCAGCGAGGACCTTCGCGACGATCCGCTGCACCGACAATCCGTAGCGCTCATGCAGGGTGGGCAGCGCACCTGCGTCGAGAAACTCGTCCGGAAGTGCCACGGGAACCACCCGCTTGCCCAGCCCGGCCGTGACCACGGCCGAGGCCACGGTTTCGAACAAGCCGCCCACCACGCTGTGGTTCTCCAGCGTGATGGCCAGGCGGTCGGTGTTCAGTTCCGCCAGGACGGTGGCGGCGTCGAACGGTTTGATGGTGGGGGCGTGCACCACGGCGACATCCACCTTGTGCGCGGCGAGCGCCTCCGCTGCCTGCAGCGCGCGCATGGTCATCAATCCGCTGGAGACGAACACGACGTCGTTGCCAGCCCGAAGCACCTTCGCCTTGCCCAGTTCGAACGTGTAGTCGTACTCGTCCAGCACGGTGGGGACGTTGCCCCGCAAGAGGCGCAGGTACGTCGGGCCGTCGCTGGCGGCCAGTTGCGGCACCGCTTGTTCGATGTCCACGGAGTCGCATGGATCGACGATGGTCAGATTGGGCATGCCGCGGAAGATCGCCATGTCCTCCGTGGCCTGGTGGCTGGGGCCGTAGCCCGTTGTCAGGCCCGGGAGTCCGCCCACGATGTTCACGTTGAGGTTCGGCTCGGCGATGTCGAGGCACAGGAAATCGTAAGCCCGGCGCGCGGCAAACACGGAATAGGTCGAGGCGAACGGCACCAAGCCGGTCTCGGCGAACCCTGCCGCAGCACCGAAGAGCAGCTGCTCAGCCATGCCCATCTGGAAGAACCGCTCCGGGAAGGCCTGCGCGAAGATATGCATGTCCGTGTATTTGCCCAGGTCGGCGGTGAGTCCGACGATTCGCGGGTCAGCTTCGGCGGCCTTCACCAACGCGTGGCCGAAAGGCGCGGAAGAAGTCTTTTGGCCCGGGTCCGCGAAGGACGCGATCATGGCGGACGTTTTCAGCTTGGGTGCTGTGACGGTGCTCATCGGCCGGCCTTCCCGTTGGATCCTGCGGTCAGCTGCGTGCGGCAGAGCTGCCATTCGTGTTCTTCGATGCGCATGAAGTGCGCCTTTTCGCGTTCCTCGAGCAACGGCACGCCGCGCCCCACCTTCGTGTCGCACAGGATCACGGAAGGGCGCCCGACGGCGGCCGCCTGGGCGGCTGCGTTGTCGAACGCCGCCAGCAACGCACCCACGTCGTTCCCGTCCACCCGCTGCGTGTACCAGCCGAAGGCTTCCCACTTTTCGGTGACAGGCTCCGTGCGGAGGACCGTGTCTGTCTTTCCGTCCGCCTGCAGTGCGTTGATATCCACCATGGCGGTCAGGTTCCCCAACTGATGGTGGTGCGCGCCCATGGCGGCTTCCCAGGTGGACCCTTCGTCCAGTTCTCCGTCGGAGAGGAAGTTGTACACCCTCGCGCTGGAGCCCTGATACCGCAGGCCAAGGGCAATTCCGACGGCGATGGAGAGCCCGTGGCCAAGCGACCCCCCGGAGATTTCCATGCCCGGCGTGTACGTCGACATCCCGGACATTGGGAGGCGGGAATCGTCCGAGCCGTAGCTTTCGAGTTCCTCCACGGGAATGATCCCGGCCTCGGCCAGTGCCGCGTAGTGGCCGATTGCGTAATGGCCAGTGGAGAGCAGGAACCGGTCCCTGCCCTCCCACCCGGGATCATTGGCGCGGTAGCGGAGCTGGTCCGCATAGACCGCGGCTAGCATGTCGGCCGCTCCGAGTGCCTGGCCGACATAGCCCTGGCCCTGGACTTCGCCCATGTTGAGGGCGTGGTGCCGGATCCGGTTGGCGGCGGCACCCACCCGTTCGATGCGCTCCATCGTAGTCTCTCCGATTCGCCTAGGTGTGCGTTGGTCCTGTGCCACCGTCATCAGGCATTCACCGACTGGGGAGTGCTTTTGGTGGCCTCATCGGCCAATTGGCGCTCCCGCTTGCCCCAGGTTTCGCGGGTGGCCAAAGCTGCCCAGAGACCGATTGCGGCGTACAGGCCGAAGAGCAATGCCGGGCCCATCCAGCCCATGGCGACGAAGAGCAGCGTGGTGATGAAGGGCGTAAAGCCGGACACCATGGCCGAGATCTGATAAGCCAACGAAGCGCCCGAGGCCCGGGTTTTCGCGTGGAACAGCTCGGGGAACCAGGCGCCCTGGGCACCGGCGAGGGAGTTCTGGCATACGCCGTAGGAGACGGCGATCGTGGCAATGATGAAGATGAACAAACCGGTGTTGACCAGCAGGAACATCGGGATGGCAAAGAGGACCGCAAAGGCGCAGGACCAGATGTAGACGGGACGCCGTCCGATCCTGTCCGTCAGCCGCGCCCAGGCCTGGGTTGCGAAGATGCCGATGGCCGAAGCGATGCAGAGGGCCACCAGGGTCTGGGTCTTGTCTGCCAGGTGCTGGCCGTTCAGGTAGGAAATCATGTAGGTGATGGAGACGGCGTAGCCTGCGGTCTCGGCAATGCGGAGGCCGATTCCCTTGACGATGTTGCGCCAGTCAGTCTTCAGGACCTCCAGGATGGGCGACTTCACGATTGCCCCGTTCTCCTTGACCTCGTCGAAGACCGGCGATTCCGGGACCTTGGAACGGATGATCAAGCCCACGACAACCAACACGATGCTGGCGAGGAACGGAATGCGCCAGGCGAGTTCGCCGCCAAGCTGGACGCTGACGAGGAACGTCAGGTTGGCCAGCAGGAGTCCCACGGGGAATCCGGCCTGGACGATGCCCGTGTACTTTCCCTTCTTCTTCCAGGGAGCGTGCTCGTAGCTCATCAGGATGGCGCCGCCCCACTCGGCTCCGAAGGCCAGGCCTTGGACGATGCGGACGAACACGAGCAGCGCCGGCGCCAAGAGACCCACCTGGCTGTAGGTGGGAAGAAGGCCGATCAGGAACGTGGCCACGCCCATCAGGATCAACGAGGCCACGAGGACGGGCTTACGTCCCAGTTTGTCGCCCAGGTGGCCGCCGATGATGCCGCCGATGGGACGGGCAGCGAAGCCGACGCCGAGGGTCGCGAAAGCGGCGAGGGTGCCGGTCACCGGATCACTTCCCGGGAAGAACGCCGTTCCGAAGTACAGGGCAGCCGCGGTGCCGAAGCCGATGAAGTCATAGGTTTCGATGACCGCGCCGACGCCGGAGCCGATGGCGACGCGCCTTGCGTCTTTGGTGCCGTGGACCGGACCGCCCATGGTCAGAGCTTCTTTGCTCATTGGTGAATCCCTTTCGAAGAGCGACTGAGGCTAGATGCTCCAGCACTGTCGACTGTTAACACATGATATGCCAGTGTGACCGGCATCATCTACCTATGTCAACAGTCAACTTCAAGGGTTGACTGTTGACAGTTAACTTAGATACCGTGGTTCCCATCACTACGGCCTTCGGGCTCGACTGGAGGAAACGAAGATGTTCAACTCCCGACTCGGTTGCTCGTCCATCAGCTTCCGGCACCAGGATCTACCCACGGCATTGCGCACCATCAATGGCCTGGGCTTTGAGGAAATCGACCTCGGCGCACTGCCGGGCGTCTGCGATCACGTTCCCTATGACCTTGATTCCGACGCCGTCGCCGCCGTGACTGCGGAGGTCGCCGCCTCGGGGTTGCGGGTCCGCTCGGTCAACGGCGATATAGGCGACCTCAACGCGGTGCTCGACGCCGGCCAGCGCGCCGCCCGCCAAAAGCATCTCGATGCGCTCCTCACCCTCACCGCAAACGCCGGTGCGAAAGCCCTGGTCCTCCCTTGCGGAGCGTTATCGCACGATCCGGTCCGCAGCCTCGACGAGGACCTGGACACCATCGCGGCCCAGCTCATCGGCGCCGGACAGCGCGCGGCGGAGTTCGGCGTCGAACTCTGGACCGAATCCCTGCACTTCCTCCGGTTCTGCTGGAACCTGGAGCGCGCCGAACAGCTTGCGGCGCGCCTGGCGGGCTCCGGCGTCGGGATTGTCATGGACTTCAGCCACATCGTCGCAGCGGGCGAAGACCCGCTCGAGTACATCGAACGCCATCGGGGCCGGATCGCCCACGTCCACCTCAGGGACGCGGTTCCGGGCAACATCAACCTCAGCATCGGAAACGGCCAGGCTGACTTCGCCGCCGGACTCAGCTCGCTGGCAGCCATCGGCTACAGCGGCCATTTCTCGCTCGAGCTCGAAACCCGCGACGTCACCCACGACGAACGCCCGGCGGCGGCCGCCAAAGCCGCCAGCTTCATCACAGACCTCATCTAGTTATCACCAACGAACAATCCAAGGAGCATCATGACCACCACCATCCAGCGAACCGCTGTCCTCACCGGGGCAACCTCGGACCGGGGCATCGGCATCACCACCGCGCGCCGCTACGCCAGCAACGGCTGGGCCGTGGTGATCCTGGACCTCGACGGCGAGAAGTCCGCCAAGGTCGCAGCGGAAATCGGCAACCAGTTCAACGTCCCTGCGTTCGGTTACGAGATCGATGTCGCCAACGAGGCTTCCGTCAACGCGGCATACAAGGCAGTCGCCACCGAGATCAGCTCAGGCAACCTCCCTGCCGTCGGCGCCCTCGCGAACATCGCGGGCATCACCTCTCCCGTACCGTTCCTCGAGACCACATTGGAACTGTGGCACAAGATCATGGACGTGAACGCCACCGGCACCTACCTCGTGACCAAGGCTTTCCTGCCGGACATGATCGCCAGCGGCTGGGGCCGCATCGTGAACATGTCCTCCGTCTCCGCCCAGCGCGGCGGCGGCGTCTTCGGCAAGGTCCCCTACTCCGCCGCGAAGGCAGCCATCCTCGGCTTCACCAAGGCTTTGGCCCGCGAAATTGGTGCAACCGGCGTCACCGTGAACGCCATTACTCCGGGCGCCGTGGACACCAACATCCGCGTCGGCAGCACCGACGAGCAGGAAGCCGCCATCAACGCCGGCATCCCCCTGGGCCGCAACGCCACCACCGAGGAAATCGCCGCCGTCATCACGTTCCTGTCTTCCGAGGAATCCGCCTACCTCACAGGCACGACCATCGACATCAACGGTGGAAGCCACATCCACTAGCAGGCCCCGCATCCGTAGCCGAAAGAGCCCACGATGACCAAAATCTTCAACGATCCCGCCGATTTCGCAGACGAAGCCCTCGCCGGCTTTTGCGACCTCCACTCCGGCCTGGTGCGCCAGGTTCCCGGCGGCGCAGTGCGCCGCCACCGTCCCGAGCAGCCCAAGGTCGCGGTCCTGGCCGGCGGCGGATCCGGGCATTACCCGGCATTCGCCGGACTCATCGGCGCGGGACTCGCCGACGGCGCCGTCGTGGGCAACATCTTCACCTCCCCGTCCGCGCAACAGGCCTACTCCGTCGCCAAGGCCGCCGATTCCGGCGCCGGCGTGGTGTTCACCTACGGCAACTACGCCGGAGACGTCCTGAACTTCGGCATGGCCAGCGAGCGCCTGGCTGCGGAAGGCATCGCCGTGGAAAACGTGCTGGTGACAGACGACATTGCGAGCGCGCCGCCGTCGGAATCGGCCAAACGCCGCGGCATCGCGGGCGACTTCACGGTCTTCAAGATCATGGGCGCCGCCGCCGAAGCGGGAGCCGGGCTTAGCGACGTCGTGCGCTTGGGCAGGAAGGCCAACAGCCTGACCCGCACCATCGGCAGCGCCTTCCACGGCTGCACCTTCCCCGGCGCCGAAGCGCCGCTGTTCACGCTCAAGGACAAGCAGATGGGACTTGGCCTGGGCATCCACGGCGAGCCCGGTTTGTTCGACACCGATCTTCCGCCAGCCAAGGAACTCGGCCAGGAACTCGTCGCGCGGCTGCTGGCGGAAACCCCGCACGGGGCAGGCAACCGTATCGCCGTGATCCTCAACGGACTCGGTTCAACCAAGCACGAAGAACTCTTCGTCCTATGGCTGACCGTGGCTCCGTTGCTGCGGGCAGCCGGTTACACCCTGGTCATGCCGGAGGTCGGCGAACTGGTCACGAGCCTGGACATGTCCGGCGTCTCCCTCACCATCACGTGGCTGGACGAGGAACTCGAACCGCTTTGGACGGCCCCCGCTGAAACGCCAGCGTACCGGCGCGGCAACGCGGCGCTGTTGACGGGGGGCCAGTTTGCGGAGGAAGCGTTCGACGGCGGCCCTGTCGCCATGGAATTTGCGGCCAGCCCGGACTCGCGCAACTATGCCGCGAGCTGCGCGGACGCGCTCGAGGCTGCCCGGAACGCACTGCACGACGCCGAATCGCACCTTGGCGACATGGACGCGGTAGCGGGCGACGGCGACCACGGCCGCGGGATGGTCCGCGGCATCGATGCAGCCACTGCGGCCGCCGCGAAGGCCCTCGGCAACGGCGCCGGAGCCGGCGATATGTTGGGTGCCGCCGGAGACGCCTGGGCGGACAAAGCCGGCGGAACGTCCGGCGTCCTGTGGGGCGCTGGCCTCCGGGCATTCGGCGAATCCCTTGGCAATGAGCAAACGCCAGGACCTTCGGAGCTTGCCGGTGCCGTGACAGCGTTCGCCGCGAGGATCACCGAACTCGGCAAGGCCGAGATCGGCGACAAAACCATGGTGGATGCCCTGCTCCCCTTCGCCGAAACCTTCAGCAAGCGCGTCTCCGAGGGCGTCCTTCCGGATGTTGCCTGGGCCGAAGCTGCCGGGGCGGCCACCTCGGCTGCGCAAGCCACGGCCTCGCTCCGTCCGCTTAAAGGACGGGCCCGGCCGCTCGCTGAAAAAAGCTTGGGCACAGCCGACCCCGGAGCCACTTCGCTGGCAATGATCTTCACAGTCATGGGACCGCACCTTGTGAGTGCCTCAAGCGGCGCGGCGGCGTCCGCTACTGCCGGCAAGCACGCCGGAGCCATCGCATGACCACGAAAGGACAGACCATGGGTTTCCGACTCATCCTGGGCGCCGATGAAGCAGGCGTCGACTACAAAGACCGCATCATGGCGGACCTGCGGGACGATCCCCGGATCAGCGAAATCATCGACATCGGCGTCAACCGCGGCGACGCTTTGGATGATTTCACCAGGCCTTACCCGTACGTCGGCATCAAGGCGGGTGAACTCATCCGGGATGGCCAGGCTGACCGGGCAATCCTGTTCTGCGGCACGGGAATCGGCGTGGCCATCGCAGCGAACAAGGTGGACGGCATCCGCGCCACCACGGCCCACGATTCCTTCTCCGTGGAGCGATCCATCCTGTCCAACGATTGCCAGGTCCTCACCATGGGCCAGCGCGTAGTCGGGGTGGAACTGGCCAGCAGGCTGGCACGGGAATGGCTCGGCTACGCCTTCGACCCGTCCTCGGCGTCGGCCGACAAGGTCAAGGTGCTCACGGATTTCGAGGGCTGCTGAGTCTCTGCCACACTCCCCACTAGCTGACAGTTGTTGTCGTTTACGGGCCTCATAACGACAACAACTGCGAGCTACTTGGGCGGGGCGGGCCTGAATTCGGGCTAGGCGTAGGGTGGGTTGGGACGATAGGAGCACTTCATGAAGAAAATCCTCATGGTACTGACCAGCGTTTCCGAGCTCGGCGACACAGGAAAGAAGACCGGCTACAACGTGGCCGAGGCCGCACATCCTTGGAAGGTTTTCAAGGATTCCGGGCACTTCGTCGACTTCGCATCCATCCAGGGTGGCCAACCCCCGCGCGATGAGGTGGACTCGCAAGACCCCATCCAGGTGGCCTTCACCGAAGACGAGACCACCCGCGCGGGCCTCTACAACACCGCCCGCGTGGACGTTGTCGACCCGGCCCAGTACGACGCAGTCTTCCTCGTGGGAGGCCACGGCACCATGTGGGACTTCCCGGACAGCGAAGGCCTGCAGAAACTAGTTGCCAGCGTCTACGACGCCGGAGGTGTAGTGGGCGCGGTCTGCCACGGACCCGCGGGTTTGCTTAACGTGGACCTGGCCGACGGGTTCAAGCTCATCGGGGGCCGGGAGGTGGCGGCGTTCACCAACGAAGAAGAAGTTGCCGCAGGCATGGACAAGGTCATCCCGTTCTTCCTGGCAGACAGGCTCAAGGAACAAGGCGCGACCCACGTCTTCGCCGATGTCTTCGCAGAGAAGGTTGTGGTCGACGACCGATTGGTGACCGGGCAGAACCCTGCCTCCGCCGCAGGCGTTGCCAAGGAGATGGAGAAGCTCCTCGCGGAGGTCATCCACCAGGAAAAGGCCGAGGAACAGCAGCAGTCGGAGGCCTTGCGCGCCGAGAAAGACGCCAAGAAGGCGGCTGTGGCGGCCACCGAGCACTAAAGCCCGCAGCTTTGACACCCGCAGTTTTTGACACTGGCGGCCGCCCCCGACGACGGGGCGGTCGCCAGCGTCATTCGCCTTCAACAATCGAGCGGCCAATAACTTAAATTTCTTGATTGCCCTTGACAATCGCTTTCTGAACCGGTTCAGTAGACATAACAAAACCGGTTCAGTGATCCCGATCACCAAGTGGCAATGAGGCAAACATGACAGTGACCATCAACGACGTTGCGCAGGCAGCCGGCGTGAGCAAGGGTGCCGTCTCGTACGCGTTGAATGGTCAGCCGGGCGTCAGTGATGACACCCGCGAGCGCATTCTCAGGGTAGCCCGGGAACTGGGGTGGAAGCCCAATCTTCGCGCCAAGAGCCTGTCTTCAGCCAAGGCCTTCGCCGTCGGGCTCGTCATCGCAAGGGACCCCAGGCTTTTGGGAACGGACCCCTTCTTCCCCGCGTTCATCGCCGGGATCGAGACCACCTTGGTTGAGCACGAATACGCGCTCGTGCTTACCGTTGCCGCCAGCGCCGACGCCGAGGAACTCGGCTACCGGAAGCTGGCCGCCGATAGCCGGGTGGACGGCGTCATCCTTACGGACATGAGGGTTGACGACTCCCGGATCGCTTTGTTGAAGAGCCTCAGGATTCCGGCCGTCACCCTTAATCGGCCCGAAACGTCCTCGCCGTTCCCTGCTGTCTGCATGGACGATACCGCAGGCATTGCGGCCGCGGTCGAGCATCTGGTTTCCCTCGGACACACCAAAATCGGGCACGTGGGCGGGCCCCAGAGTTACATCCACGGCCGAAGCCGGCGGCTGGCTTGGCAAAACGCCATGTCAAAAGCCGGGCTCGAGGCCGGCGCCTTCATTGAGGCGGACTTTACCGCCGCCGGAGGATTGGCGGCAACTGCCGAACTGCTCCGCTCGGCCCAACGGCCCACTGCGATCATCTACGCGAACGACCTGATGGCCACTGCCGGCCAGTCCTACGCCCAGTCCCTCGGACTGACTGTTCCCGATGACCTGTCCATCACGGGTTACGACGACACAGAGCTCGCCACTTATCTCAACCCTCCGTTGACCACTGTCCCCGCCGATCCGCTGCTCTGGGGGCGTGTTGCCGCCCAGCAGCTGCTGAGCCTCCTCGGCGGAGCCCATGCGGAGGACGTCTATCTGCCCTCTCCCAAGCTGGTAGTCCGGGCATCCACCGGGCCCGTCCCCAGCCTGCCGAACAACTAGACCCCACGAAGATCGATTACCCGCAATTGGGTGGGGTTATTTGCCATTCCCTCTGAAGGCAAATTCGCCGCCGCACGTCAAAGTTTTACCCCGAAAAGGAGTTGCAATGAAGCACGGAAAAATTAGTTCGAGGATTCTCTCCCTCACGGCTATCGCGGTTATCGGAGCCGGCCTGGCCGCATGCGGCGGAGGCGCCTCAAGCAGCCCCGGCCCCGGATCGAACGCTGCCACCACAGCCAAAGGCCCCATCAAGATCTGGTACTCCAACAATGAGTTCGAGGTGAAGTGGGGCAAGGCCATGGTGGCGGAATGGAATGCCGCCCATCCTGACCAGCAGGTCGATGCGCAGGAAATCCCGGCAGGCAAAAGCTCCGAAGAAGTCATCGGGGCAGCAATCACCGCCGGCAACGCTCCTTGCCTGGTCTTCAACACCGCTCCGGTAGCCGTTCCGCAGTTCCAGAAGCAGGGCGGCCTGGTCCCGCTGGATTCCTTCCCGGACGGCGCCCAGTACATCAAGGACCGCACCGGCGACCTCGCCAACCAGTACAAGTCATCCGACGGCAAGATGTACCAGCTGCCGTGGAAGTCCAACCCGGTGGTCCTCTTCTACAACAAGGACGTCTTCGCGAAAGCCGGCCTGGACCCGGAAAAGCCCAAGCTGGGTACGGAGTCTGAATTCCTGGACACCTCCCGCACGCTCGTGAAGTCCGGCGCCGTTGCCAACGCCGTGTGGCCTTCGCCGTCGAGCGACTTCTACCAGCCTTGGTTCGACTTCTACCCGTTCTACGCCGCCAATTCTGGTGGCACGACGCTGCTCAAGGATGGCAAGGCCACCTTTGACAGCGATCAGGGCAAGCAGGTCGCCACGATGTTCCAGACCCTCTACAAGGAGAACCTGGCTTCCAAGGAAGCGTACAAGGGTGACTCCTTCGCAGACGGCAAGGCCGGCATGGCCCTCGCGGGCCCGTGGGCTGTTGCCGCATACAAGGGCAAGGTGAACTGGGGAACCGTGCCAGTCCCTGGCACGCAACCGCAGACCAACGGCTCCACCTTCTCCGATGCCAAGAACATCGCGATGTACTCCTCGTGCAAGAACCAAGGCACCGCATGGGAGGTCATGAAGTTCGCCACCAGCAAGGATCAGGACGGCAAGCTCCTCTCCGCAACCGGACAGATGCCCATGCGCAAGGACCTGACAACCGCCTACCCTGACTACTTCAGCCAGAACCCGGCCTACAAGCAGTTCGCAGATCAGGCCGGACGCACCGTGGAAGTTCCCAACGTCACCAACTCGGTCCAGATCTGGCAGACCTTCCGGGACGCATGGAGCAAGTCCGTGATCTTCGGAAACCAGAGCATCGATGACGCTTTCAAGGGTGCTTCGGAGAAGATCAACCAACTGGCAGCCCAGAAGTAGCAGGCGAATCCCGATGTCACTACGCTCAGCCGGGGGTCCCGCTACGGGAGACGCTGCCGGGCGGACCGTGGACCAGCGGCAGGCGCCCAGGAAACGCAAGAACTTCCTGGGCCGCCAGCCACTGGGACTGCTGTTCAGCGCCCCCTACGTCATCTTCATCCTCGGAGTGCTGGCATATCCGCTGGGGTACGCCGTCTACATCTCTTTCCACCAGTTCTTCTTCACCGCTCCGGGCGTCCAGGTTGACCGGCCCTTCGTGGGGTTGGACAACTACATCAGCGTCCTGTCCGATCCCGAAGTACAACGTTCCTTCGCCAATATCGGCGTCTTCCTGATCATCAACGTGCCGCTGACCGTGGGGCTGTCCTTGGTCCTGGCCAACGCCTTGAACCGGGTGACCAGGCTCAGGACTTTCTTCCGGGTCAGCTACTACGTCCCGTACGTCACGGCGAGCGTCGCCGTCGTCGGGGTCTGGCTGTTCCTGTTCCAGCAGAACGGGCTGGTCAACTCCATTCTGGGGCCGCTGGCCCCGAACCCCTCGTGGTTGACGAACTCCTGGCTGGCAATGCCAACAGTGGCTTTGTACGTGACATGGAAGCAGTTGGGATTCTTCATCCTGCTTTACTTGGCCGCACTTCAGAACATCCCGGACGAGCTGTACGAGTCCGCCTCGGTGGACGGGGGGAACAAATGGGTCCAGTTCTGGAACATCACTGTTCCGGGAGTGCGCTCCGCCAGCGTGTTGGTGACCCTGCTCGCCACCATCACCGGAGCGAACCTGTTCACCGAGCCCTATCTGCTGACCGGCGGAGGCGGCCCGGACGGCGCCTCGACGTCGCCGGTGTTCCTGATGTACCAGAAGGGAATCCTGCAGGGGAATCCCGATGTGGCATCAGCGCTGGGAGTGGTACTGGTGATCGGCGTGTTGCTGATCACCCTGATCCAGAAACGCCTCGTAGGCGGGAAGGAGGACTGACGTGTCGATTTCCGATAAGGCAACTCTCAAGAACGACGACGACGACGCCCGCCGGCCACGTGCCGGCGAGCCCGAAGAAGCGGTTTCCGAAGCCACGACACCCGGATCTGCGGCCTCCCGCAAGGGCGGTTCCGTGGCGAAGCGCAAGAACCTGGGCGTGGGAAGCTTCGTGCTGCTGGCTATTGGAGCATTCGTCTTCCTCTTCCCGTTCTACTACATGTTCATTGGCTCGCTCCAAACCAATCCGGACACCTCCGTGGGCGGAGCATTCCCTAGTCCGGCAAACATCACCGGCGAGAACTACAGCAACATCAACAACTCGATCGACCTGCTGAAAGGCCTGGCCAACTCGGGTATTTTCACCGGCGGCGTCATATTCTTCACCGTGGTGTTCGGGCTCCTGGTGGGCTATGCGCTCGCTCAGATGCAATTCCGCGGCAAGGGAGTTGTGTTCGGGATGATGCTGCTGGTGCAGATGATCCCGTTCCAGCTCCTGCTCATCCCGCTGTACGTCATGATTGTGCGGGACTACGGTCTCGCCGACACCTACCTGGGCATGATCCTGCCGTTCGCGATCAATTCCACCGCAGTGTTCGTCTTCCGCCAGTACTTCATGCAACTGCCCTCCACCTTGTTCGAAGCCGCCCGCATCGACGGAGCCACCGAGCTGAGGATCCTTTGGCAGATAGCGATCCCCCTGGTCCGGCCCGCCATTGTCACGGCTGTCCTGCTGACGTTCATCGGTCCATGGAATGAGTTCTTGTGGCCATTCCTCGTCACCAAGGACCAAGCCATTCAGCCACTCGCCGTCTCCCTGGCGAACTACATCTCGAACATCGCCGCCACGGCATCAAACCCGTTCGGCGCGATCCTTGCCGGCGCCTGCGTTCTCGCGGCCCCCGCCGTCGCGCTGTTCATTTTCTTCCAGCGCCAATTCATTTCCACCAATATCGGATCAAGCGTAAAGGGCTAAGCTCTATGACTTCCTCAACTTCAGCACTCCCCCCTGTCCCGTTCACCCTCACCCGCGCCGGCGTCATCATGACCCCGGAGGACGGGAACGAGTTCGAAGCCGAAGGCGTCCTCAACCCGGCCAGCGGCCGCGGACCCGACGGCGAGCTGTACCTTCTGCCGCGCCTCGTGGCAAAGGGCAATGTCTCCCGTGTCGGGCTCGCGAAGGTGATCGTCGGAGACGACGGCGTCCCGTCCGGCGTAGAACGCGAAGGCGTTGTCCTGGCACCGGACGAAGGGTGGGAGCGGGGCCGGAACAACGCGGGAACCGAAGATCCCCGCATCACCTGGGTACCGTCGCTCGGCCGCCACCTGATGACCTATGTCGCCTACGGACCGCTGGGACCCCGCCTGGCCTTCGCCCATTCCGAAGACCTGCGCACGTGGGACCGCCTGGGGCCTTGCCATTTCGAGTACCAGGCCGACTTGTCCATGGATTTGAACTTGTTCGCCAACAAGGACGCAGTGTTCTTCCCCGAACCGATCAACGACCCCGACGGCGTCCCCTCCTACGCCTTGCTGCACCGCCCCATGTGGGACCTCGGCTGGATCCGCGAGGGCGAAGGCGAGCACCTGCCGGCCGGCCTCGATGACCCGCGCCCGGGTATCTGGATCTCCTATGTCGCCGTTGCAGACGTCGAGAGGGACATGCTCAACCTCGTTCACATGCGCAAGCACAAGCTCGTGGCCCTGAGCGAGTTCCCCTTCGAAGAACTCAAGATCGGCGGCGGCCCTGCACCGATCCGCGTCGACGAGGGCTGGCTCCTGATCTACCACGGCGTCTCCGGGTCGATGGAAAAGTCTGCCTTCGACCACCAGCAGAACGTCAACTACACAGCCGCCGCGATGATCCTGGACAGCGAGGATCCTTCGATCGTGATCGCCCGCAGCGACAAGCCGCTGCTGGCGCCGGAAACGGAAGACGAGATCTCGGGCATCGTCCCGAACGTCGTTTTCCCCACCGCAATAGAGAAGATCGGCGAGCAACTGTTCGTCTTCTATGGCATGGCTGATTCGAAGATCGGCGTGGCACGCCTGGACCGCGCTTAGCCGGTTCCGCTTGGCCAGCCCCGCTTAGCCAGTTCAGCCCCTCTTCCACGTCCATAGGAGTTAGACATGACACCACCCCTTGTTAGTGCACGGCTTGTTAATGCGCGGCTGAAATCCGCCCCTGTCGCAGTTGTCGCAACGCTGTCCATGCTCTTGGCCGGGGTTGGGGTGGCGTCAGCGGGACAGCCGGCCCCGGCCGCCGTGACGCAGGCACCGGCAGCGGTATCGCAGGCGCCGTTGACCAATCTGTCCCACCTGAATTTCCTGCTGGACACGGTTCCCCTTCATGCCGTGGATGGCCACACGACCTACCAGATCGGCGAACATCCCGCAGCACAAGCACCCTGGACGTACGCCAACAAGAATGCCGACGGCAGTTACACCCGGGTAGGCGGGGGTTCCAAGGACCCGGCCACAGGGTACTGGAGCCAAGGGGCCTTCAACGCGGACGATATTGCCCGCACCGCCGTCGTCTACTTGCGCCAGTGGCAGCAGACCGGCGACACCTCTAGCCGCATCCGCGCCTTCGACGTGCTGCGCGAGCTGACGTATCTGCAGACGTCTTCCGGCCCCAACGCAGGAAACGTGGTTTTGTGGCAGCAGGCTGACGGCACACTGACGCCAAGTGCCAAGCCGGTGGAGCTTCCGGATCCCAGCGATTCAGCCGAGTCCTACTGGCTGGCCAGGACAGTGTGGGCGCTTGGCGAAGGGTTTGCGGCGTTCAAGTCCGCCGATCCCCAGTTTGCCGCGTTCCTGCAGACCAGGCTGGACCTCGCCGTCGCGTCCCTGAACAAACAGTCCCTCGCCAAGTATGGAAACTACGACGTTGCGGACGGCGCCAAGGTCCCCGCTTGGCTGATCACCGGAGGTGCGGACGCTTCCGCCGAAGCCGTGCTCGGACTCTCCGCCTACGCAAAGGCCGCGCCCGACGACGGTGCTGCCACTACCGCGCTGAGCCAGCTCACCGAGGGTATCGCCGCGATGTCCTCGGGATCTGTTCAGCAGTGGCCCTTCGGAGCGATTCTTCCATGGAACCAGTCCCGGACCCTGTGGCACGCTTGGGGCGGCATGGCAGCCGCTGCCGTCGCCAGCGCGTCCCCGTTGCTGCATCGCCCCGACCTCCTGACGGCAGCAGTCAAGGACTCCGCTCAATTCACTCCGCAGCTCCTCGCTGCGGGCGGACCGGACAATGCCTGGAGCCCGACCCCCGGTGAGGCGCAGATCGCCTATGGCGTGGACTCGCGGGTTGAAGGACTCGTGGCCACCGCCAAGGCCGCGAACGCTCCGGGCCTCCTGGACGTCGCAGCTGTTGCTGCCGGTTGGTACTTCGGTGCCAACCGCAGTGGAAAGGCCGCCTACAACCCGGCAACCGGCACCGCAATCGACGGAATCGAAACCGACGGCCGCATCAACCCCAACTCCGGCGCGGAATCCACTATCCACACCCTCCTCTCGATGCTCACTTTGGACGCCGATCCGGATCTTAGAGCCATGGCCCTGGGAATCACCAGCACCGTCGGGACGGACGGACTCAAGGTGGCCGAAGCCGAATCCGGAACCATCACCGGCGGCGCAGTGGTCAAACCCGCCTCCGCATGGACTGGTGAGGCAAACTGGTCCGGCGGTGCATACGTCGCCCTCAACGCGGGCGGCACCCTGAAGATCCCGGTCCCGGCTTCGGACCAGCCGCGGAATGCATACCCCATCGTGAACCAGCGCCCCGAACCCGCGGGAACGACGTCGTGGTCTTCCGGAAGCACTTTCCTCGGCACCACGCCCAACGGTGGGGCCGGCGAGCAAGGCATCACGGGAGCTCCCGGCAAGCTCTTCCCGTTCTCCCTTGACCGGGCCCTGCCAGCGGGCCAGGAAAGCTTGAACGCCAAGGCCGGAAACGACGTGTCGATCGATGGGGTGCTTCTGCAGCCGCAGATCTCCTCGGTTTCCGTCTCTGGCTCCGGAGGCCAATCAACCCTGTACATCAGCGCGGCGTCGGGAAGCACCGATCGAAAAGTGGACATGCCCGGAGGTTTCCATCTGAGCCAGCAAGCCTTCGATGCTTCCGGCCAGCCCGTCACACCCGGTCCCGACCAGATCGGGGCAGACCATTCCGGCCGCGTCACTGTAGCCCCGGGTGGGTTCACCTGGGTGACGCTGGTCCGCAACTAGTCCCCACCGGCTCCCAGCCTTCGCAAGCTCAGGCCGGGGCCCTCGCCGGTGTGGGCCCACTTATCACCACAGGAAGAACCACATGCAGAAAATCACCACGGAAGCCCTGCTCCACAGCTACGAGGGAGCGCTTACGTTCAGCAATCCGCTCACCGACACCATCTCCACCGACCAGTTTTCCGCCGAGTATCCCGAGCACCCGGAATGGGCTGTCGGCCCCTTCCGCAAGGACGATTCCCTGACCTTCCGCCAGGTCCAGGACTGGGCCGATCCAACCGGCATCGGTTGGACCGCGGATTCAATCTTCAACCCCTCCGTCATGGAGCGCGACGGCAAGCTCTACCTTTTCTACCGGGCATCCCCGCGTAAGGAGTCGGTCTCCAGCCGTATCGGTGTTGCGGTCTACGATCCCGGAACCGGGTGGCAGGACAACCCCTCCAATCCAGTGATCTACCCCACCCAGGACAATGAGATCCTCGGCTGCGAAGATCCCAAGGTGTACCAGGCCAATGGCCGCTACTACATGTTCTACAACGGGATCTGGACAATCGACCGCAGCGCTGAGCAGGCTGGCCAGGACCCGGACGTCTACCCCCTTGGCGACGTAGGCTGCGACATCAATGTTGCCGTGTCCGACGACTTGATCCATTGGGAAAAGCTCGGCTTGGCCGTCCCTTACGAGGTTTCACGCTTCTGGGCCAAAGGGGCCGTCATCCCCCGAAACGCCCAGGGCGAGGCCGTCAAGATCGGTTGCCAGTACCTCATGTATCTTTCCGAGGGCTGCGGCGGAACCACCCATGTGGGACGGTCCACCGACATGGTGAATTGGACGTTCGAGCCGCAGGAGTATCTGGACCTGGGTCCGCTGGGCGGCTCGCTGCACGAGGTCGCCTGCGCCATTGTCGACGACGGCCACGGGACCGCGAGCGACGGCGGCAAGCTGGTGCTGGACTTCTTCTACGGCGACGCAGACGGCCAATTCTCCGCCGCGCAGGCGCTCTATGACGTGAACCAACCGTTCACCCAGAAAGCGATGCACAGAGGAGGGTCACTGGCTTGGGGCGGTCTGCTCAAGTTCGGCGGAACCTGGATGTTCGCCCAAGGCTGGGATGCCCCTTCGGGATCACGGGAGATGTACTTCTACCGCGCAGACCGCGGCTAAACAACCCACTCCCGTCCTTGGCTGACCGACTCGATTGATAAGGCACACACCATGATTGAAACGACCAACCTCGCCAAGGGATGGGCATTGAAAGTGACCGCTCCGGCACCGGACTCCCCGCCCGGTGCCGTGGGCTGGAGGCTTGCGGCAACGGTTCCGTCGGTTGTCCACACGGTCCTCATGGACCATGGCCACCTTCCCGATCCCTATACTGGCCAAAACGAGGAGTCCCAGCATTGGGTAGGCCGAAGCGAGTGGGAATACTCCACGACCTTCGACCATGACGGCACTGAAGACCGGCGGACGGAGCTCGTCTTCGACGGCTTGGACACCGTCGCCGTCATACGGGTCAACGGGCAAGACCTCGCACATACGTACAACCAACACCGCCGCTATGTCGTGGACGTCACCGACGTCGTCAGGCCCGGTGCCAATGACTTGGCATTAACCTTCAAGAACGTGCGCGACTATGCCGAGCAAATCCGGGCGGCTGCGGGAGTCCAGCCCAACGGCAATCCTGAGCCATTCCAGTACGTGCGCAAGTCGGCCTGCAACTTCGGATGGGACTGGGGCCCGAACCTGGTGACGGCTGGTCCCTGGAAACCTGTGAGCATCCGAAGGTATGGGACTGCGCGGCTGGAATCAGTCCGTCCCTCCGTCACCACTACCCCGGCCCACGGGCTCCGCCCCGGCGGACTCCCCACGAGCGGTCACGCCCGTGTGGAAGTGGATATAGAGGTTCTGCGGGCACCAGGCGTTTCAGGCGAGCTCGGACTCAAGATCGCCATTCTGGACAAGACCGAATCGATCTCCCTTCCGGCGGACTCCGACAAGGCCCGCGTAGTGGTCGATCTTGAGGATGTGGAACTGTGGTGGCCCCACGACATGGGTGCCCAACCACTCTCCGCGCTGACAGTGACGCTGGACGCGGAGGGGCACCACCTTGACGCCTGGTCCAAGGACGTCGGATTCCGGCAATTCGAGCTCAAGACCGAACAAGACGAGGCCGGAACCAGTTTTGTCTTTGCCATCAATGGAACCGACATTTTCGTGAAGGGTGCCAATTGGATCCCTGACGATTGCTTCCCGTCACGCATCACCCACGAGCAGCTCCGGCAGCGTCTTTCGCAGGCCACTGCGGCAAACATGAACCTACTCCGTGTGTGGGGCGGTGGTGTGTACGAGTCGGACACCTTCTACGAACTTTGCGACCGCATGGGGATACTCGTCTGGCAGGATTTCCTCTTTGCGTGTGCCGGATACCCGGAAGACGGGCCGCTCGCCGAGGAAGTCGCCAATGAGGTCCGGGACAATATCACTCGGCTCATGAGCCACCCGAGCCTGGTGCTTTGGAATGGAAATAACGAATGCGTCTGGGGCTTCTGGGATTGGGATTGGAAGCCCCAGCTCGAGGGTCGAAATTGGGGATGGGGCTACTATTCCGAGCTCTTGCCCGCCCTCGTAACAGAGTTGGATCCCACCCGCCCGTACTGGAACGGCAGCCCTTACTCCGGAGATCCCGAACTGCATCCCAACGATCCGAGGCATGGGAACGTGCATATCTGGGATGTCTGGAACCAAAAGGACTATTCGCATTACGCGGAGTGGAACTCTCGGTTCGTGTCCGAATTTGGTTTCCAGGGGCCGCCCAACTGGTCCACCCTCACCCGAGCCCTCGAGCCAGGCGACCTGCACCTCGAATCCCCGGCGTTCCTCCAGCACCAGAAGGCCGAAGACGGAACAGGGAAGCTGCAGAGAGGACTCTCCGCGCATCTTCCCGAGCCCGCGAACTTCCAGGAATGGCACTTCCTCACCCAGGTAAACCAGGCCCGCGCGATCCGATTCGGAATCGAACACTTCCGTGCAGGCTGGCCCGTTTGCGCCGGCTCCATTCTCTGGCAACTCAACGACTGTTGGCCCGTCACATCCTGGGCCGCCATCGATGGATACGGTCAGCTTAAACCGCTGTGGTACGCAATCCGTGAGGCCTACCGGCCTCGGCTGGCGACCATACAGCGCCGCGACGGCGGGCTCGTCGTCGTTCTGGTCAACGATTCCGCAGAGCCGTGGAGGGGAACACTCACTGTGGAGCGCCTCCGCACAGCTTCTCCAACGCAGGCTGTCCCGTCGGTCCTCCGGCTGGAAGCCTCGCATCAATTCGTGTTCGACGTCGGCCCCAGGGGCACGGCCGAAATCAGCCTCCCGCATGATCTTCGCGAGACTGAGCGGCCCTTGAGCGATGTCCTCGTGGCGCGTGGTGATGGACTCGGGTATGGGGACCGAATCCTCCACTTCTACGCCGAGGACAAAGATCGGATCAAGGAGCCCGCACGGGTCACTGCCTGGGCATTGCGTATCCCCGGCGGCATTGAAGTGACTGTCACGGCGGAAACGATCGTGCGCGACGTGGTTCTGCAGGCGGACCGGATTGACCCGCTGGCGACTGTTTCCGAACAATGCGTTTCGCTGCTGCCTGGGGAAAGCCACACCTTCCGCGTGGCATCCACGCTTGGTGCCGCTGAGGGCCCGGCACTGGATGCGTGGTCGCGGTATCCGGTACTGCAAGGGGTTGGAATCAGGCCCGACAGCATCATGCCGGCCGCCGAGTTCGCGCCGGCGGCCTCAACGGCAGAAGGGACATTCGAGTGACACACCCGAGCACTATCGGCGCAGTCGTGGGTTTGGACATTGGAGGTTCAAAGACACGCGGCATCAAGTGGTTGGACGGCACTGCCGTTGCCGATACTTCCGGCGGCAGCGCCAATGTCCAGAACGTGAGCCGAGCCCAAGCCCGCAGGAACCTGGAGGGCGTCTTCGCCACACTCCGGGGCGAGTCCGTTGCGCGGGTGGTGGTCGGTTCCGGCGGGATCGACACCACCGAAGATGCAAACGCATTGGCAGAACTGATCCAACCATTGGCTCCGGGCGCCTTGGTCTCCGTTGTCCACGACACGCGCCTTCTCCTGGCTGCAGCAGGATGCAGCACAGGAATCGCCGTGATCGCCGGCACTGGATCCGCGGCTTGGGGCACTAACGGCGAGGACCAGGCGCGTGCGGGCGGCTGGGGTTACTTGCTTGGCGACGAAGGTAGCGGTTACTGGTTTGGTCGTGAAGCGGTGAGGTACAGCCTTGAGCGCATGAACGATGGGCTGCAGGCCGACGACCTGACGAAAGCGCTCTTGAAATCTTGTGGACTCCTCGACTCTGAGGGTTTGATTGCCCTTTTCCATGGCAACGCGGGACGCGAGTTTTGGGCTTCCAAATCACCGATTGTCTTTGAGTGCGCGGCAGCCGGGCACACAGCCGCCTTGGACATGATCCTCCAAGCAGGTTCAGATCTTGCCTCATTGGCGGCAAAATGCGCCGAGCAACTGGACATCGAGGGCCCCATTGTCCTCGGCGGTGGCCTCGGGATGAACCAGCCCACCTTGCAGGCAGCCATGCGGATAGCCCTTGCCACCCGAGGCCTCGACACCTTGCAAGTCCTCACCCAGGATCCGGTCTTCGGAGCACTGCAACTTGCATCCCAGTAGCGCCACCGGGTGTGATGAGACTCACTAGCAACAAAGGCCCTCTCGGCTTGAGCCGCTTGCGCCTGCCTGTGCACTATGGAAAGGCAGGCCGGGACATGGTGTCCCGGCCAAGTTTTACCCATCCTGGTGGACGCAATGAGGCCAAACCGGTGAGCTCGTCGAGCCGCCTTGAGTCTCAGGGCGTTCATGGATTGCCCGTACCGCGGCTTTCGCACTGGCGCGATAGCCGGACACCCGGATTCATGAATGGAAGCACTGAACAATGACGTTTGAAACTGCCGACTCCGTAACGCTCAAGATTTGGGACCGCTCGACCACCCACCACACGCTGGACGCGCTGGTGCACGACTTCTCGGTGCGCCACAACACCTCCAAGGCCAGCATCGCAGTCACCTGCAGCGGGCCCAACACCTTCACCGTCAGCCTTAGCGGCAGCGCGGCCAAGGCCACCGCCTTCGACGCGCACTCCCTGTAACAGCGCCCTTTCGGACGCCACGCGACGACGACGGCGGGACTCACCTCCCGCCGTCGTTCGCTGTTCCGTAGGCATCTCCGAAGCCGCGACCGTCACGCCGCGCAGTTTTTTGGCCGCTGCCGGCATCCGAACTCCCGGATTTCCGGGCTTCTCCTTACCTGAGGCGTCAAAAAGTTGCTCTGCGTGACGCAGCTACGCCGCCGGACGGGCAATTCGCCCGCGTCCACGCACTGGAAGGATCAATCGAACTTCAGCGGGGTCCAACCGAACGGAATCGGGCCGCGTACCTTGGCCCGCTCGCGGTCGGATGCGGCGGACCACCCCTGGGCGGAGGCTACAACCGGAACACTACAAGCTCCGCGTGCCACCCGGAAACCCACATCCTCCAAGATTGCATCGGGAGCACTGCCCCGGCGTACCGACGCTCGCACATTCCAGGCCTCGTCAGCCCAGCCACCGCCACGGAATATCCTGTAGTCGCCGTATCTCGCCGGATCCGCATAGTCCCAGCACCACTCCCAGACATTGCCGAGCATGTCGTAGGCGCCGAACTCATTGGGTTTCTTGAGTCCGACGTCGGCGGGTGCGGACAACCCGTCCTTCGCGGTCCAGGCAATCTCATTGAGCGGACCGTAGCTCGGACCGGATGATCCGGCGCGGCAGCCATATTCCCATTCTGCTTCGGTCGGCAACCGGTAACCGTTGGCCGCGACGTTCCATTCGACGCTGCGGCCCGACCGCGCATATGCCGGCCTGAGGCTTTCGGCTTCAGATGCCGCGTTGCACCAATCGATGGCCTCAAACCAGGTAATCCCATGCACCGGCGCCTTTGGAGAAAGGTCACCAGCTCCCTCTGCTTCTACCCCGGCAAACTCGGCTCGGGTAACTGCCGTCTTTCCAATCTGGAAGGGGACAAGGTCCACCGAACGGGTGTGGCCGGTGCGCGCATCGCGGAGTTCAATCCTGCCACCGGGCAGGCTGAGGAGCTGTGGCGGGTTGATGTCCATGGGATCCAAGCCTAGTGCGAGCCGTCTTGCGGGCAGCGAGTGTCACGCGAGGCAGGTTTTTGGCCGCGGCTGGCATCCAAGCTCCTGGATTTCCAAGCTTCTCCCTGAGCCAAGGCGCCAAAAAGTTGCTCAGCGTGACACAGCTACGCGGCTGGACGGGCAATCTTCCCGCGCCCAAGCACCGCAAGGACCTCCGCAACCATGGTCTCTGGTTCATGGACCACGTCCGAGTAGTAGTACCGGAGCACCGTATAGCCCTGAACCACGCACGAGTTGTTGCGGCGATGGTCCTTCTTGACCTGCCGCCACTCCGCATGGCTGCGGCCGTCGAGTTCCACCAAGAGCCAACCGTCCAGCAACAGGTCCATGTAACCCACGCCGTCGAGATAGAACTGCGGCTGGACATGGATTCCGGCCCTCCGGAAGTAGGTCCGGGCCAGCGTCTCCAACATCGATTCAGCCCCGCGATCCACCCACCGTAGAACCTCGCGTGCCTTGCCGTTCCGCTTCCCCTGCAGCCGCTCCCGCAGGAATCCCACCGTCATGTCACCCCGGGCCACAGCACACTCCACCATCACCAAGGAGTCCTGCCAGGGCAGGCAGCGCAATGCGTGGATCAGGACATCTGCCAGGGCGGCCACTGGTCTGTGCGGATGCGCGGGAAGCAGCAATCCACCGTGATGCAGGACATCGCAGGCGCTTTGGTTGCGCCTGTGGTGCACGTGCAGCGGGCCCGACTGGTCAATGACCCACAAGCCGTAGAACGGGGCGGCACTGACGCAGGTCCGTATTTGGCGGTTGAGGACCAGGGCCACATCGGCGACGGGTGCCGAAGCCAGCGCGTAAACGCCGCGCGCGGGTTGTTCCACGCCGCGGCGGACCGCCTTCCTCAGCTGGCCGTCGGTGATGCCAAGGCGCGCCAGCACGGGCCTTCGCGCTACACCCCCACAGAGATTAAGCGCCCTTTCGACATCCATGTAGCCATCGTGCCGGGCCCGGGCAGGTCTGCGTCACCCCCGGCACGCCCTATGTGGAGAAACAAACGTCACGCCCGGCACATTTTCAGCAGCCCGGTAGCACCAAGACCCCGGATTTCCGGGCTTCTCCCTGACCCAAGGCGCCAAAAAGTTGCCCGGCGTGACAGAGCCCCCTTAGACCTCTGCCACGGGCGCCGCGAACTGGGCCTCATACAGCCTTGAGTAGGCCCCACCCGAGGCCAGCAGCTCCGCATGGGTGCCTTGTTCGACGATCTGACCGGCTTCCATCACCAGGATGACGTTGGCGTCGCGGATCGTGGAGAGGCGGTGCGCGATCACAAAGCTCGTCCGGTCAGAACGCAGGGCGCTCATGGCTTTTTGAACCAGCACCTCGGTCCGGGTGTCCACGGAGCTCGTGGCCTCGTCCAGAATCAAGACTGACGGACGGGCCAGGAATGCACGGGCGATGGTGAGCAGCTGCTTCTCACCGGCGGAAACGTTGCTGCCTTCGTCGTCGAGCACTGTGTCGTAGCCCTCAGGGAGGGAGTGCACAAAACGGTCCACGTACGTCGCTTGCGCGGCCTCGAGAATCTCGGCTTCGGTGGCGTCGGGCCGTCCGTAGGCAATGTTGTCGCGGATGGTCCCGCCGAAGAGCCACGTGTCCTGGAGCACCATGCCCATCCGCGAGCGCAGCTCGTAGCGGGACATCGAGGCGACGTCGACGCCGTCGAGCGTTATCCGCCCGGCGTCGAGCTCGTAGAAGCGCATCATGAGGTTCACAAGGGTGGTCTTGCCTGCTCCAGTGGGTCCGACGATCGCAACAGACTGGCCGGGTTCGGCCACCAGGCTCAGATCCTGGATCAGCGGCTTGTCGGGCGAGTAGGAGAAGGAAATGTTCTCGAACACCAAGCGCCCGCGAGTCACTTCGGGAACAGCCGAGGGCTCAGGATCAGCGCTTTGCTCCTCGGTATCGAGCAGCGCGAAGACGCGTTCCGCGGATGCCACGCCCGACTGGAGCAGATTGGCCATTGAACCCAGCTGGGCCAGGGGCTGCGTGAACTGCCGGGAGTACTGGATGAAGGCTTGGACGTCGCCCAACTGCATGGCGCCGGAGGCTACCTGAAGGCCACCCACCACGGCGATCCCGACATAGACCAGGTTGCCGATGAAGGTCAGTGCCGGCATGATCAAGCCGCTGATGAACTGGGCGCCGAAGCTGGCCGAGAACAACTCGGCGTTCTTCTCGCGGAACCGCTCCTCGACTTCACGCTGGCGGCCGAACACCTTGACGAGAGCGTGGCCGGTGTAGGTTTCTTCGATCTGCCCGTTCAGCTCGCCGGTGTTCTTCCACTGGGCCACGAACAGCTTCTGTGAGCGCTTGGCAATCAGCATGGTGGTCACGAGCGTCAAAGGCACGGTGACCAAGGTGATGAACGCCAGGATCGGCGAGAGCAGGAACATCATGAAGATGACGCCGGCCACCGTGAGCAGTGAGGTGACTGCCTGGCTGATGGACTGTTGGAGGCTTTGCGAAATGTTATCGACGTCGTTGGTCACGCGGCTAAGCAGCTCGCCGCGCTGCACCGAATCGAAATAGCGCAACGGGAGCCGGTTGATTTTCGCTTCGATCTGCTCGCGGAGCCGGTACACCGTCCGTTGCACGACGCCGTTGAGCACGTATGCCTGAATCCAGCCGAACGCCGAGGCCAGGACATACAAGACCAGCACCCACAGCAGGATCGAGGACAACGCGCCGAAGTCGATTCCGACGCCGGGAGTCAGGTCCATGCCTTTCAACATGTCCGCTTTGGAGCCCTGGCCGGAAGCGCGCAGTCCCTCGATGACCTGTTCCTTGCTCACCCCGGCGGGAAGTTGCTTGGAGACGACGCCGGCGAAAATCAGGTTGGTGCCCTCGCCCAGAAGCCGGGGACCGATCACGGACAGGGTCACGCTTGCGACGGCGAGGAGGAGAACCAGGGTCAGCCACATGCGCTCGGGCCGCAGCGTGCCCAGGAGCCGCTTGGCCGAGGGCAGGAAGTTCATGGCCTTTTCGGCCGGGATGTTCATTCCCGCGAAGGGTCCGCCGCGGCCTGGCCCCATCGGGGGACGCTGCGGGCGGTTGGCGGTGCTGGGTGCGCTGCTCATGCCGCCTCCTCCGCTGCCAGTTGCGAGGAAACTATCTCCCGGTACGTTTCTGAGGTCTCCAACAACTCCTCGTGGGTTCCGCGCCCCACGAGCCGCCCGTCGTCGAGCACCAAAATCTGCTCAGCATCCGCGATGCTGGATACCCGCTGCGCAATGATGACCATGGTGGCGCCCGAAGTGTGGCGCTTGAGGGCCTGGCGGAGCCTGGCGTCGGTGGCGGTGTCCAAGGAGGAGAAGGAGTCGTCGAAGATGTAGAGCTCGGGCTGCTTTACGAGTGCCCGCGCGATGGCGAGTCGCTGGCGTTGTCCGCCGGAAACGTTGGTACCGCCCTGCGAGATCGGAGCATCCAGCCCGCCCTCCATCTCCTCGACGAAGTCCTGGGCCTGGGCGATGGAAAGCGCCCGCCAGAGTTCTTCCTCCGTGGCGTCGGGCTTGCCGTAGAGGAGGTTGCTGCGCACCGTGCCGGAGAACAGGTAGGGCTTTTGCGGGACCAGTCCGATGTGCCCCCACAAGAGGTCCGGGTGCAGTTCGCGGACGTCGACGTCATCAATCCGCACCGAGCCGCTGCTCGCGTCGAAGAGCCGTGGCAGCAAGTTCACCAAGGTGGTCTTGCCCGCGCCCGTACTGCCGATGATCGCCGTCGTCTGCCCTGCGCGTGCCCGGAAGCTGATTCCGCTGAGGACAGGCTGCTCGGCACCCGGGTAGGCGAACCCGACGTCGAGCAATTCCAGCTCACCGCGGCCAGCGGTCTCCGTCACCGGATTCACGGGAGGCCGCACGCTCGATTCGGTCTCCAACACCTGCCCGATACGGTCCGCCGAAACAGCAGCGCGCGGGATCATGACGGCCATGAACGTCGCCATCATGACGGACATGAGGATCTGCATGAGGTAGCTCAGGAAGGCGATCAACGTGCCTACCTGCATGGAACCGTCGTCGATCCGGAACGACCCGAACCAGATCACGGCAACGCTGGAGACGTTGAGCACCAACATCACTACCGGAAACATGAGCGCCATGAGCCGCCCGGCGCGCAGCGCCATCTCCGTGACGTCCTGGTTTGCCGAGGCGAAGCGTTCTGTCTCCATGTCCTCGCGCACGAAGGCGCGCACGACGCGGATGCCTGCCAACTGTTCGCGGAGCACCCGGTTCACGGTGTCGATCCGGACCTGCATCTTGCGGAACAGCGGCACCATCCGGCTCACGATGAGACCCACAGCAACGAGCAACACGGGGACGCTGACGGCAATCAGCCAGGACAACTGGGCATCCTGCCGGACCGCCATGATCACCCCGCCGATGCTGAGCATGGGCGCCGCAACCATGAGCGTGCAGGACATCAGGACGAGTTGCTGGACTTGCTGCACGTCGTTGGTTGAACGCGTGATCAGCGACGGCGCACCGAAGCGGGTGACCTCCTGCTCGGAGAACTCCCCGACCCTCGTGAAAATAGCGCCGCGCAAGTCCCGCCCCAAGCCCATGGCGGCTTTTGCGCCGAAGTACACGGCCGTGATCGAACACGCGATCTGGAGGAGGGTGATGAGCAGCATGAGGCTGCCGGTGCCCAGGATGTAGGCGGTATCCCCCTTGGCCACGCCTTCGTCAATGATGTCGGCATTCAGTGTGGGCAGGTACAGGGATGCGATGGATTGCGCCAACTGGAAAATGACGACGGCGATCAGCAGCCGGCGATGGGGCCGCAGGTACCGAACGAGAAGTTTCCAGAGCATCGTTCTCCAACTCACGTAGTGATTCGAAGGCCAGTCTACGACTGGTTGCTGGGGGCAACTAGAGCTTTCCCTCAGGGCGAAGCGTGGCGGGGCCGTGCCACCCTCGCGCCCGACAGTAGGCTGGAAACGCTCGGCAAGATCCGCTACGAAAGGACCGTAGTCATGGCTTACATCACCGTCGGAAATGAAAACAGTACCGAGATCGAGATCTACTACGAGGACCACGGAACCGGCCAGGCAGTGGTCCTCATGCACGGCTATCCCCTGGACGGCTCGTCCTGGGAGAAGCAGACCGCGGCACTGCTCAACGCAGGGTACCGCGTCATCACCTACGACCGCCGCGGCTTCGGCAAGTCCAGCAAACCCACCGTCGGTTACGACTACGACACCTTCGCGGCGGACCTGAACACCCTCCTGGAAGCACTGAATCTCAACGACGCCGTCCTCGTGGGCTTCTCGATGGGAACCGGCGAAGTCGGCCGCTACCTTGGCACTTATGGCTCGGCCCGGGTGGCGAAGGCCGTGTTCATTTCATCCTTGGAGCCGTTCCTCCTTCAGACCGAGGACAACCCCGGAGGCGTCCCGCAGTCCGTGTTCGACGTACTTTCCAAAGCCGCCATATCCGATCGCTACGCCTTCTTCACCGAATTCTTCAACAACTTCTACAACGCCTCGACTTTCCTCGGAACGCGCCGCCTGAGCGATGAAGCAGTCACCGCCAGCTGGAACCTGGCGGCCCAGTCGGGGGCGCACGCCTCAGTGGCGGCGCAGCGCACGTGGCTCACCGATTTCCGCGCCGACATTCCCAAGATCGACGTGCCCGCCTTGATCATGCACGGCACCGCGGACAACATCCTCCCCATCGACGTCACCGGCCGGAGGTTCGCCGAAGCTCTCCCCGGCGCCGAGTATGTGGAGATCGACGGCGCCCCGCACGGCTTGCTGTGGACGCATGGCGCCGAGGTCAACGAGGCCTTGCTCGGCTTCCTTGCAAAGTAGCGCGAGATTCCTGACAAAAAATTAGGACGAAACTAACTAAATATCGCGGGAACCTTAACTCCTTGGGTCCAGTCTTAATGCAAGCACAGGCGGAATCCACCCGCCGGCGAAAGCACCAAAGCTGCAAGGGGAGCAGGACCGGCCATGAAGACAACTACAGCCCTGGACGAGGTTACCGCCATCAATGGCGTGATCACCGATCAGCAACCCGTTGACTTCCATACCCTGGGGCTCGCGGGCTGCATCGACCGATTGGCCGCACCGCTCCGCCGCCAAGGGACCGAAATCCACTGGGAGACGCCGCACCACGGTGTCGAAATCTCGTCCGGCTCCGCTTCCTTGCTCTATCACGCCGCCAAGGAAGTCCTCAGCAACGCGTTCAAATACGCGCACGCCCACGACGTCACCGTCCGGCTCGCCGCCGTTTACCACGGGATCCGGCTGACAGTCACGGACAACGGCGCAGGCTTCGATAGCCAGGCAACGCCCGCCGGCGCACACCACGGATTCGGTCTCCGTCTCATGTCCATCGCTGTCAGCCAAGTGGGCGGGGATGTCTCCGTCGTCTCCAGTCCAGGCAACGGAACCTGCGTAACCGTCACTTTGCCGCTCGACTGATAAGTGTCGATGCCCGACGGCGGCAGGCACCCGCCGTCGTCGGTTTCGGCACTGCTGGTCCGCTATTCAAGTGGATCTGGTATGAAAGGCGAATGACCCCGTACAAATCCGAACCGCCCCTGGGTGGCTCCCGCGCGCACATCAAGTCGATTTTCCCCTCGCTGGCTCCCAGCGAACAGCGCGTGGCCCAGTTGTGCCTTGATTCCCCGGAGACCGTAGCCAGGATGTCGGTGGCGGATCTGGTCACGCAGACGGGGACGTCGCCCGCAACGATCGTGCGGGCGTGCAAGAGCATGGGCTTTGAAGGATTCCAGCACCTGCGCCAGGTCCTGCTGCGCGATCTGGGCGCCGCGGCACGGGACAGCATCCAACAGGAAGAGTCCGGGGCAACCGGCGAGCCCGGATCCTCCGAGCATTTGGTTTCGGGGATCTTTTCCCGGGCGTCCCAGGACATCCGCGGAGCATTGGGGTCTTTGGACTTCGAGGCCTTCGACGCTGCTGTGAAAGCGATTCGCCAGGGCGGCCGCCTGCTGGTGGTGGCCAACGGAGCATCACTGGCTCCCGCTCAATCCCTCGCCCTGCGGTTCCTGTCGGCCGGGGTGCAATGCGAGGCGCCATCGGACATTGTTTCGCAGCACATCTCGGCCAAGCTCCTCTCAGCGGGGGATGTCTGCATCGCCGTGAGCGACAGCGGAATGAACTCCTTCACGATTGGCTCGGCGCGGATCGCGGCTGAACGCAGGGCAACCGTGATCGGGGTGACCAGCTATGCGAAATCCGAACTCGCCGATCTCTCGACCCACACGCTCGTGGCCGGGGCGGAATTCCATTCGTGGAACGACCAGCTGCCCATTGGGAATATCGTCCAGATGCTGGTGCTGTCCGCCCTGCACGCCGCGGTGACAGCAGATTCTCCCGAGGTTGAGCGCGCCCGCTCCGCCGTGTTCGAAGAAGTCCTCCACATGGTGGAAAACCCGGAATAGCTTTTGGCGCGAAACGCGGGCGGTTTCAACTGTTTCCCGTCCGCGCACAGGGAGTTAATCAACTCCGCACCGGCTGTTAATAATCGAGCCCCACCCTTCAAGGGTAAGACGTTTCCTAAATAATTCGATTTAGGAAACATCGTTTCCCCGGAGGTGCTCGTGGGCCGACTAGTGCTCAACCAGTTGTCGCGTTCATTCAAGAACGTGTCGGCGGTAAAGAACGTATCGCTCACCGTCGAAGACGGTGACTTCCTGGTCCTGCTCGGCCCCAGCGGCTGCGGCAAGACCACCCTGCTCCGCATGATCGCGGGCCTTTTGGAACCGACGTCGGGCTCGCTCGAACTGGACGGAACCGACATCACCACCGCCCCGTCCAAAAAACGCGACTTGGCCATGGTGTTCCAGAGCTACGCCTTGTACCCGCACCTCAGCGTGGCGAAAAACCTGGCCTTCCCGCTCCACGTGCGGCGCACCGACAAGCAGGAAGTCAAGAAACGCGTAGAGGCCGTGGCCGAAATGGTGGAGATCGGCCACCTCCTGGATCGCAAGCCCAAGGAATTGTCCGGCGGCCAGCGCCAGCGCGTTGCAGTAGCCCGCGCCTTGGTGCGGGAGCCCAAGGCCTTCCTCATGGACGAACCCCTGTCCAACCTGGATGCCAAGCTCCGCACCGCAACCCGGCAGGAGCTGGCCGGATTGCACAAACGCCTCGGTGCCACGTTCATCTACGTCACGCATGACCAGGTGGAAGCCATGACCATGGCAACCAAGATCGCCCTGCTCAACGGAGGCCAGCTCGAGCAACTCGGCACACCGGAAGAGCTCTACGACAAGCCGGCGTCCGTGTTCGCGGCAGGCTTCCTGGGCTCCCCCGCCACCAACCTGATCGACGCCGGACTTTCCACCAGCAACGGCTCCATCACCGTCATGGCACCCTCCTTGGAAGCCGTGCTGTGGGACGGGGAAACACCCCAGCGGGACGTTGTGCTCGGGATCCGCCCTGAACACCTGAGCATCCACGCACCCGGCTCTTCCGCAGCGGCGCCGAGCTCCGGGGCAGCCCTCCGGGGCATCGTTGACCTGAGCGAAAACCTCGGCAGCGAACAGGTCATCTACTGCCGGGTCGGCGATAACCGCGTAGCCGTCCGCGCCCCGCGAGGCCAACGCTGGGAGCCGGGCAACGCCGTCGTCCTCAGCGCGGAGACCAAGAACCTCCACCTATTTGACCGTGCGAGCGGCCAGCGCCTCGAATGGCACGCAGACGCGAAGCACCCTTCCACTGCCGGCTCAGCCCAGCCAGCCGCCTCGCTCTAGCACCCCCATACTCCGGCCCCAACCCGGAACCAGCAGTACCCACCCAACCCAGCAATCAAGGAAATATTGTGCGCCCTCTCCGTTCAATTGCACTGACCATCGCCGCCGGCACGGCCGCATTGGCCCTCGCCGGCTGCTCCGGCACCTCGCAGGCCAGCACCGTGAACAACCAAGCCATTCCGGAGCTCAAAGCAGACCAGCAAGTCAACATCACCTTCGAAAGCTACAACCTGGCCCAGGCCGGCGTCTGGACCGATACCGTCAAAGGCCTGGTATCGGACTTCGAGAAGGCCCACCCGAACATCCACGTCACCGCCCAGGCGCCGCAGGGCGGAGGCACCGTCGGATCCAACACCGTCAGCAGCGTCCAGACGCAGCTCCTTGCCGGACACGCACCCGACGTAGCACAGTTGACGTTCGATTCCCTCGACTTCGCCGCCACGCAGCTCGGCGCCCAGCCGATCAGCGACCTCGTCGGGCAGAAGGCCGTCGACGACGCCCTCGGCGGCGCCCACCCGTTCCACCCCAACGCCAAGCACCTGGCCGACTGGAACGGCAAGACCTACGGCATTCCTTATGTCTTCTCCACCCCAGTCCTCTTCTACAACGCCACCAAGCTCGCCGACGCCGGAATCACCAACCCGGACCTCTCCACCTGGGACAAGGTGGAGGCAGCCGCAAAGGCTGTTTCCGCGAAGACCGGGAAGCCGTCCCTGGACATCTCGTGCGCAAGCATCGGCGGCAACTGGTGCATGCAAGGCATCTTCAAGTCGAACGGGGCGCAGGTTCTCTCCGATGACCGCAAGACCATCGGATTCGGCTCGGACGCAGCCGTCGATACCGTCACGAAGCTCGCACAATTGACGAAGGACGGCGTGCTGCGCAACGCAGACAGCAACGCACAATACGAAGGCCTCCCCAAGGGCGACACCGCATTCATCCTTACTACCTCGGCGCTCCAGGGCTCATTCATGTCCGCTGCCACCAAGGGCGGCTGGGAGCTCAAGGCCGCCGGCATGCCCTCCTTCGGCAGCAAGCCTGCCGTGCCTACCAACTCCGGCTCGGCCCTGTTCGTCCTCTCACAGGATCCCGCGAAGCAGCGCGCCGGCTGGGAGTTGATCAAGTTCATGACCAGCGACCACGCCTACGAGCAGATCTCCACCAAGATCGGCTACCTGCCGCTGCGCACCTCGCTGACCGCTCCCGGTGGTTCCCTCTACGACTGGGCCCAGAAGAACCCGCTCCTGGCCCCGAACCTGGCCCAGCTTGACCGCCTCCAGCCCTGGGTGTCCTACCCGGGAAACAGCTACGTGCAGATCGACGACATCCTCGGCAAGGCCGTAGAGAACGTCGTCTACTACGGCAAGGACGCAAAAACCACCATGGCCGACGCCCAGAAGCGCGCCCAGGACCTGATCCCCTAACCTCTCTCACCATCCAAAGGACACCAGCTGTGACAACCACTGCCGAGGACGCAGTCTTCGGAACCCGCAACCGCCCCTACCCCGTGGAGGGCACCTACAACTTCCGGAGCACGGCGGGCTATGCCGCCGCCGCTCAGGCCGAGGCCGCTGCCGGGCGAACCGTCCGCGAAGGGAAGCTGTACCGCTCGGACGCGCTACACGGACTGACCGACGCCGGACGCCGCCAATTCTCCGAGCTGGGCATCCGTCTGGTCATCGACCTGCGTGACCGCACCGAGTTGAAGAAGTCGCCCAGCAAACTCGACGGACTCGGCGTCGACACCAGGCACAACCCGATTTTCGAAGAAGGCAACGTCCCGGGTACTGCGGAGATCACCACCCTGCTGGATATCTACCGGCTCATGGTCCGCAGCCACGCGCAACGCCTTGCCGACGCCGTCCGCCTCATTGCCGACTCCGGGACGGAGCCCGTACTGGTCCACTGCACCGCGGGCAAGGACCGCACCGGCGTCGTCATTGCCTTGGCCCTCCTGGCAGCAGGAGTGGACCGCGAGCAAGTGGTCCTGGACTACGTAGCCAGCGAGGAGAACCTGCGCGGCGAATGGAGCGAGGCCATGATGGCCGCCGTCGGCTCACATCCCGGCATCGGGGCCGTCGGCGAGGAACTGCGCGGCATCATCTCCGCGAGCCCGGCCGCCGTCCTTGAGGCCACTTTGGACCTCGTGGACGAAATGTACGGCGGCGCCGCCGGCCTGCTCCAGGCACACGATTTCAGCGACGCGGATCTCGAACGGCTCAGGGACGTCCTGACCATCAACACCAACCGCTAAACCCTTCATTTTCAAGGAGACAAACCATGAGCACCGAAGCCCAGCACCCCGCCCCCGAACACTTCATCCTGCACATCAGCGACACCCACTTCGTAGCCGACAACGACCTCCTGCACGGCAGCGTGGACAGCGACGAGAACCTGCGCCAGCTCTTCCGCGACTTCGTCAAGGCCCAGGTCAAGCCCGAAGCGCTGGTGTTCACCGGCGACCTCGCCGACACCGGCCGCCCTGACGCCTACGTCCGCCTCCGCAACATGGTGGAGCCCGTGGCCGAGGAGCTCGGCGCCAAGATCGTCTGGGTCATGGGCAACCACGACGAGCGCTCGGCCTTCCGTGCCGGCCTGTTGGACTCGGACGCCGGACAGGAATCAGTGGACATGGTCCACGACGTCAACGGCCTGCGCATCATCGCCTTGGACTCCACGGTCCCGGGCCTGCACCACGGTGAAATCTCCGACGAGCAGCTCGCTTGGCTCTCCGAGGTCCTGGCCACCCCGGCACCGCACGGCACCCTGATCGCGCTGCACCACCCGCCGGTCCCCAGCCCGCTGGAGATCATGGCCATGGTGGAACTGCGCGAGCAGAGCCGCTTCGAAAAAGTCATCGAAGGCACCGACGTCCGCGGCATCCTGGCCGGCCACCTGCACTACTCCACCTTTTCCACTTTCGCCGGGGTTCCCGTCTCGGTCGCATCCGCCACCTGTTACACCCAGGACCTCAACGTTCCCCGCAACACGATGCGCGGACAGAACGGCGCCCAGGCCTTCAACCTCGTCCACGTCTACCAGGACCGCCTGCTCAACTCCGTTGTGCCCATCGGTGAGTTCTCCACCGTGTACAGCGTCACCGCAGAGCAGATGGCCGCTTACCAGGAGATGTCCCTGGAAGAGGTCACGGACGCCATGCGGGCGGACTACACTCCCGACGCCGAACTCACCGGCAGCTCCCGCTAGGCCCCGGAAGGAAGCCGACAGAATGTTCATCGAAACCGCCGGGCCGGCAGCGGGCATTGCCCCTGCCGGCGCGGCCGGGCGCACGGCTACACGGCGCTCCAAGCGCCGCACCCTGAGCCCCTACCTCTACATCCTGCCCGCCGTTGTCCTGCTTCTCGTGTGGACCTACTGGCCGCTGGGACAGACCGTCAACCTGTCCTTCAACGACTGGAACCTGATCCCCACGAAGCCCAAACAATATGTTGACGTGCAGAAATACGCGAAGGTCCTGAGCCTGCCCGAACTGCACCAAGCGCTCATCAACACCGGCTTGTACATCCTGGCGTTCCTGGGAATTTCCGTTGCGTTGCCGCTCGTGTTCGCGCTGCTTTCGCGCAAGGTCCAGGGCAAGGCCCGCACCGCGTACCAGGCCCTGATCTTCGTTCCCTTCCTCATCACTCCCGTGGCCAGCAGCGCGATCTGGCGGTGGCTGTTCGCTCCCGAGGGCGGAACGATTCCCGCGATCGCCGCCGCCCTGGGCGCACCGATGGGCAACGTGTTCCGAGATCCCAACAGTTCGATGATCGCGGTGATCGTGATTGTCGGCTGGCAGATGCTCGGCTTCGGCGTGCTCGTGGTTTCGGCCGGACTGGCAGGCATCAGCCCGGACTATGCCGCGGCCGCGTCGATCGACGGCGCCAGCGGCAGGCAGATCACGTGGCGGATCATCATCCCGTTGCTTTCGCCGAGCCTGGTGTTCCTCTCGCTCATGACCATCCTGCTGTCCGCGCAGTGGACATATCCCATCATCGACCTCGTGACGCAGGGCGGGCCGGGCAATTCATCCACCAACATCTACTACCTGCTGTACCAGTTCGGCTTCCGGAACTTCGACGCCGGGCTGTCCTCCGCGGCGGGCACGCTCTTCTTCCTCGGATTCGGGCTGATCGCCCTGGTCTTCGTGGAACTCTCGGAGCGACTCAGCTTCTACGACAACTAGAAAGAACCATCATGGCCTTCATCACCATCGCCCCGCCGGCCCAGCCTGGTTCCGCTGATGCACCGCTTTCAGAGCCGAGGAAAGTTTCAGGTCCGAACTCCGCGTTGCGGTCATTGCCGAGCCACGTTCTCCTGATCGTCTTGGCGATCGTCTCGATCTTCCCCATTTACTGGATGTTCGTCACGGCCTTCCGGCCGTCGTCGGACGCCTTGTCCACCAACCCGTTGCCGGGGCCGCTGAGTCTTGAGAACTTCCAGTACGTCCTGAAGACCATCCCCATCGCGGGCATGCTGGCGAATACCTTCGGCATGGCAATGACGCTGGCTGCATCCCAGCTGCTCGTGGCCATCCTGGCTTCTTACGGCTTTGCCCGTTGGGACTTTGTCGGAAAGAAGGCCCTGTACCTGTTGTTTGTGGGGTCCTGGCTGGTCCCTTTCCAGGTCACGATGATTCCCAATTACTTGCTGGTTTCCCAGATGGGCCTTCTCAACACCATTACCGGCGTCGTCATCCCGCAGTTGTGTTCGGCCTTCGCGGTGATGATGCTGCGCCAGCACCTCGAGGCCTTCCCCAAGGACCTCCTGGATGCGAGCCAGATGGATGGACGGTCATCGTGGCGGACGCTGTGGGAAGTGGTGGTTCCGAACCTGCGCCCGGCGCTTGCGGCCCTGGGCATCATGCTGTTCATCAGCGCCTGGAACGAATACTTGTGGCCGTCGCTGATCATGCAGAAGTCCGATGCGCTCATCCAGGTAGGCATCCGCGGCTTCCTGGGCGCCGAAGGCAACAACTGGGGCGCCATCATGGCGGCGTCCTCGCTCGCGTGCCTGCCGATCTTCCTGATCTACATCTTCCTGCAGCGGTATGTGGTGGATGCCTTCGTCCGCTCGGGGCTGAAGTAGCGCGCACCCCGAACGCTAGCTCACCTATGCCGCCGTTTCGGCCGACCCTCGCTCACCTATGCCGCCGTTTCGGCCTGTGACCGGAAGGAGAAACGACGGCGGCAAAGCCGCCAGCCAAGGCGTCCAATACCGCCTTGAGCAGCTCGCCCGGCGTGCCGACATCAAACTGGCCGTACCACCCGCGGGTATTCGTGGTAGTTCAGGGGGTGTCGCTGACCTCGAACCGCGGCAGCTTGTCCAACTCAGATTTGGGTGTGTCTTTGTACTCGGCGAAGATCTTGGGCTGCAAGGCCGTGATGCGGGCATCGACCATATCGCTGAGTGCCAGGGCGATGGCCCCGGTTTGGCGTACTGCGAGGTCCTCCACCAGCGGCTGCCGCGCGCTGGTGATGGCGATCCCATTTGCTGCACCGTCCGGATCCTGAGCTAACCCTACCGAGAACAGTTCCCGGGGATTGGTGGTCCGACTGGTGTAGTGGTCCCGCAGCTTGAGCAGAACCCTGTGCCAGTCCGGTAGATCGCCCTTCAAATTGGTCGCCGCCAAGTCATTCTCGGTCAGATTCGCGCCTGCGCGGCCGTAGGAAAAGCATCGCCCGTAGGAGAGGAGAGCTGTCGTCCAGACCGCTTCGATCAGTACATCGTCGGGCGGGTCATCGCCTGGCGTGAGTGCCGACACCAGCCGCTCGCAGCACCGCAGTACGGTCTGCAGATCCTCAAAAGACGCGCTGAGGTGGACTAGCGTGGCAGCGTTGCTTGTGTCCAGTCGCCGCAAGGTTGCAGGCTGAGCGGTGGGGGCAGAGAGTGTCATCATCGACTTCCTGAGCTTGAGCATGGGGTGTATTCGGCCCTAGCGCATGGCTAGGGTTGGCGAAAGCTGGGGCGGATCCGTTTGCGACCGTCGTTCCCATGAGGTAAATCACACACCAGATGGTCGCCCTGGGCTGTCTCAATGTGAGATCGAGTGGTGGTGCTGCGTAGGGGAAGCGGGCCCGTCAGTAACATCAGTAACTCGGCATAAACGGCGTCATGACTTCCCGGGGGCAGGGCCTGACGCGCTCCACAGCCTTGTGCTTTAGTAGAGCCATGGCCGCACCCATAGAGGACTATGCGCTCCTGTCGAATCTCTCTACCGGGCCTCTGATCTCTCGGCGGGGCAGCATCGACTGGCTCTGTTTGCCGCGCTTCGATTCGGCGTCGATCTTCGGTGCGCTGCTGGGAAGCGAAGAGCACGGACGGTGGCTGCTTGCTCCCAGTCAGCCGGATGCTGTCGTCGTAGACCGCCACTACCTGGCATCGACCTTCGTCCTTGAGACAACGTGGCAAACCTCTAGCGGGCAGGTCCGGATTACCGACTTCATGCCGGTCGAGGAAGGCCGTTCATCCGTTGTCCGTCGAGTCACTGGCGTGAGCGGGACTGTCGGCCTGCACCAGGAGCTGAGGATTCGACCACGTTACGGCTCCGTATTGCCGTGGGTGAGCCGTAGCCGCGAGAGCGGAGCTGACCTATTGCTGGCCATGGCCGGCCCGGATGCCTGGTCCTTGCGGGGGCGCCACCTGCCCCAAGCCCACCATCATCTGCATGCAGGGGAATTCGCTGTGGCGGCAGGTGAAAATGTGGACTTCGAGCTGGAATGGTTCCCGTCGTACCGCCAAGTCCCGCCCGCTCTGGACGTGGACACAGCCCTCGATAATGCCGTGCACTACTGGACCCGGTGGGGCGGCCATTGCCGTCAGGACGGGCCATACGGAAGCGCGGTCAAGCGCTCGCTGCTCGTGCTGCGCGCTCTCACGCACTATGAGACAGGCGGCATCGTCGCCGCTCCGACAACGTCCTTGCCGGAGGATTTTGGCGGTTCACGCAACTGGGACTACCGCTATTGCTGGCTCCGCGATGCCGCTTTGACGTTGGAGTCCATGTTGACGCATGGCTATGAATCGGAGGCCTTGAAGTGGCGCAACTGGCTGTTGCGTGCCATTGCCGGCGATCCGGAGGACATCCAGATCATGTACGGAATCGCAGGTGAACGGGACCTGCCGGAGAAGGAACTGGGCCACCTGCCCGGCTACCAAGACGCGAGACCGGTCCGGATCGGCAACGCCGCGGTCTCCCAGTACCAGGCCGATGTAGTGGGCGAAGTCATGGTCGCGCTGGAAAGATTGCGCCTGGCCGGCGGCAAGGAAGACCATTTCTCCTGGGCCTTGCAGTATGCGCTCCTGGGCTTTGTGGAGAAACACTTCGATGACAAGGATTTCGGTCTTTGGGAGATGCGCGGGCGTGCCCAGTACTTTACGCATTCCAGAGTCATGATGTGGGCGGCATTCGACTGCGGCGTCAGAGCGGTTCGTGATCACGGTCTCCAAGGCCCCTTGGAGCACTGGAAGGATCTCCGCGAACGGTTGCGGACGGAGATCATGGAGCAGGGCTTCAACCGCGAGCTCAACTCCTTCACCCAGACGTATGGCGGGACGGAGGTCGACGCCGCGCTGCTGGCTCTGCCGCAGGTGGGATTCCTCGCTTGCTCTGACGAGCGCATGCTCGGTACCATTTCCCGGCTGGAAAAAGAGCTCCTGACCGATGACGGGCTGCTCCTTCGGTACCGGACCGAGACCGGCGTCGACGGCCTTAAACCGGGCGAGCATCCTTTTCTTGCGTGTTCCTTCTGGCTGGTGGAGCAATACGCCCGTACCGAGCGCTGGACTGATGCCAGGACACTGATGGACAAGCTCGTCGGGTTCTCCAATGAACTCGGTCTGCTCAGCGAAGAATACGCGGTGAAGGAAAAACGGATGGCGGGCAACTTCCCGCAGGCGTTTTCCCACTTGGCTCTTGTGCGGGCCGCGGATGCAATGCACGGAGTCGACCGGCTCAGTCTGGCGGTTACGGAAACCGCCTGAGATCGATGTCCTGGTCCGCGGATAGCGACTGCGGTGCGCAGACAAAGAACGGGGGCTGCTCCACCTGGGCGAAGGGCACGACGAGCCACCGACCGGCGTAGAACTCGACATACGACTCGGGGTTGCACTTTGCGAAAGCTTCTTCGCGTGTCATCGTCTTTCCTTTCACAACAGCTCTTGCGTTAGCTGTGCCGGGCAATCTGCCGACAAGCGCCCCGCCTGGTGGGCCAGTTCTTTCGGACACTTCCAGAATCAGGGGAGCCGGGGATGACGAGTGTGTCAGTTTGGAACACTCTTTAGGGCTTGGCAGCCCGGGGCGTAACTGCAGAAGACAGCCAAAGGGTACGGACTCGAACCGGGACGCGTCTGCAGGAAGTTCCGACCGCGCAGGAACGGGACATCGCAAACTAAGTTGGTGAAAAACCGGGTGTTATTTTACGGCGCGCCGGACCCGCTGACGCCCTTTCACAGAAGGTGCTAAATGCTGTCCCTGGCCCTCGGCGATGACGTTTTTGCCGATCCTGTGCCGAGGCCGCGTGGTGCGTGTCTCAGAGTTGTGACGCGGTGTTTGCCATCGGAGCGACCGCGATCCCGTATTCGCGGATCTTGCGGTAGATGGTTGCGCGTGACATACCCAGATGTTCGGCCGCGGCGCTTTTGTTCTCGCGGTGGGTCCTGAGGGCTTCGACGATGGCATCCCGCTCGAGGGACTCCAGGTGGGTGAGTGACCGACGGACGCTCGACTGGCATTGGGGCGGCAGATCGCCGACGTCGACAACGCCGGTCCTTTTAGTGCGGACGATTTTGTTGACCACGGACTGAAGCTGGGCGAGGTTCAGGTCCCAGGGTAGGCGGGCGAGCTGGCGTAGAGCCGCAGGCGTGAAGGAGATGTCCTCGCTGTGGGCCGAGCGGTGCAGCAGGGCGGTGGCGAGGGGACCGATGTCTTGAGAGCGGTGCCGTAGCGGGGGGATCCTGACTGTGCTGTCGAAGCAGGGGACGATCATTGCTTCGACATCGCTTGCCTCCGCGGGCGTGGTGCGGGTCGCCACCAGCCAGCGGACACCGTCGACTTGGGAGTCTCCGGTGTGCCCGACGAGCAACTCGGACAAGGCGCCGGCCGCTGTGTTCGGCAGCTGCTCGAGATGTTGGAGCACGAGTGTTCCGGAAGCTTCCTTGAGTTCATCGCGGATCTCGTCGAGCCATTTCTCCTGGTCGTGGGCCGCGCCGCAATCGATGACTCGCAGGTGCCCGGCATTGCTGTTGGCGTAGTGCGCGGCCTTGAGTAGGGCGAGCTTACCGACGCCGTGCTCGCCTTCGACGATGACGGAGCGGCCGTGGGCGCGGTCCTCCTGTACCTGTGCGCAGGCGCGAAGCCAATCCGATGACGTTCCGACCAGGCCGGGCAACTTGCCCGCGGCGAGCCGCGGTTGCGCTGGCCGGGCGGCCTCGCGTTCGTCCATGCCGACCTGCACCCGGAAGACGCCGCCGACAATTCGGTCGCCATACATCGTCGGTCGGTAGTGCATGCGAGCGGTCGTGCCGCTGGGCAGGTCGGCGACTACGGTCCGGGAGCTTAGTTCATTCACGGCGTCAGCGGTGTGGGCCAGCAGTGCAGCCCGGTCATCGGGGGCGAGCAGGGCCTGGGCGTGGCGGTTCATCATCACTACTTCACCGTTGAGCGCGAGGACCGGTCCTGTGCTGCGCCGGCATGCGGCCAGATAGTCGCGGAGCAGGGCCAGCTCCCGGGCGCCGATGTGCTCCGTGAGTGCGTCCTGGATCTGTGCGGCGACGCTTTTTGCGGTGGCGAGCAACAGGGGGTTGGCGATCGAGGCGCTGCATGTGAGGTCGACCACGCCGAGGAGGGCGCCGCTTACGGGATGGTGCACCGGTGCGCCCGCGCACGCGAAGACGGACAACTTTTCGTTGAAGTGCTCGCCACCGATGACGAGGGTCGGTTTCGACCCTTCGAGTGTTGTGCCGATCCCATTAGTGCCCACGTCGGACTCGCCGTACCCGAAGCCGGGTGCGAGGAAGACGGATTCGAGGCTGTTGCGAAGCTGGGTGTCGAAGCAGTACCGGTGCATGATCTCTCCGGACGCCGCGGCGAAGATGATGCTGATGGGCTCGTCGGCGAGAATATCTGCGCTGTGTTGAAGGACAGTGGTGATGCCTCGAAGGATCTCGCTCTCCTTCGGTTCCTCATAGCTCGGTACGGCGCCCAGATCCACGGGGTTGATACCTAGATGGGCGCTGCGGGACCACGAGTCCCTGATGGGAGAGCGCACATCCGCGGTGAGCCTTCCCGAGGTCAAAAACTGTTCGCGGGCGGCCCGAAGCGAGGAGAGCTGCTTTCCGACCGGTCGTTCAAAATATGCCATTGGAATTGTCCGACGATCTGTACTCGCGGCAGGCCTCATTGCCGACCGCTGGTGGTCTGTGATACCCGAAGCCAGACGTTGGGCCGAGGATGTGGCGGGGCGGGGACATAATGTTTCGCCGCACCCGCGCGGGTATCGTAAGGCAAATTGTACGAGGGCTGTCTTACGGCCGTCAATCATGCGCGTTGACACATTGAAAACCTCCGCGTACCTTCCGCAGCCGTTACTGCCGAGCCGCGATCTCCCCCTTCTCCCCCGGCCGTGGTGTTCCCCCGCGCCATTCTCAAAGTGAGACAGCTCACAACTACGCGATGGTGTGAAGTTCTATCCACGGGCAAAACGCCCCGCCCGCCTGGCCGGGTCACCGATGTTCCTGCCGTTTCACAGGAGGCACTACACGTATGAGCAGACAGAGCCTGACGAAGGCCCACGAGAAGATTTCTGAACTGACATGGGAACCGACGTTCGCGACCCCAGCGACGCGGTTCGGCACGGATTACACCTTCGAGAAGGCGCCGAAGAAGGATCCGCTGAAACAGATTATGCGTTCCTACTTCCCCATGGAGGAGGAGAAGGACAACCGCGTTTTCGGCGCTATGGACGGCGCAATCCGCGGCAACATGTTCCGCCAGGTCCAGCAGCGCTGGCTGGAGTGGCAGAAGCTATTCCTGTCGATCATCCCGTTCCCGGAGATATCGGCAGCCCGTGCAATGCCGATGGCGATTGACGCGGTACCCAACCCTGAGATCCACAACGGTCTCGCGGTGCAGATGATCGACGAGGTTCGCCACTCGACGATTCAGATGAACCTCAAGAAGCTTTACATGAACAACTACATCGACCCTGCCGGCTTCGACATGACGGAGAAGGCATTCGCAAACAACTACGCGGGCACGATCGGTCGGCAGTTCGGTGAGGGGTTCATCACCGGTGACGCGATCACAGCCGCCAACATCTACCTCACCGTCGTCGCAGAAACGGCGTTCACCAACACGCTGTTCGTCGCGATGCCCGACGAAGCCGCCGCTAACGGTGACTATCTGCTGCCGACTGTCTTCCACTCAGTGCAGTCGGACGAGTCGCGGCACATCAGCAACGGATATTCGATCCTTCTGATGGCCCTCGCGGACGAGCGCAACCGTCCCCTGCTGGAGCGCGACCTGCGTTACGCGTGGTGGAACAACCACTGCGTTGTGGACGCGGCCATCGGCACGTTCATCGAGTACGGCACCAAAGACCGTCGCAAGGACCGTGAATCCTACGCCGAAATGTGGCGTCGCTGGATCTACGACGACTACTACCGCAGCTACCTGCTCCCGCTCGAGAAATACGGGCTCGTTATCCCGCACGATCTGGTTGAGGAAGCGTGGAACCGCATCACCAACAAGTTCTACGTGCACGAGACCGCGCGATTCTTCGCGACGGGGTGGCCGGTGAACTACTGGCGCATCGACGCAATGACGGATACCGACTTCGAATGGTTCGAAGACAAGTACCCCGGCTGGTACTCCCGGTTCGGCAAGTGGTGGGAGAACTACAACAGGATGGCCTACCCGGGCCGTAACAAGCCGATCGCGTTCGAAGAGGTCGGGTACGAATACCCGCATCGCTGCTGGACCTGCATGGTTCCCGCGCTAATCCGTGAGGACATTGTGGTCGACAAGGTCGACGGACAGTGGCGGACGTACTGCTCAGAGACCTGCGCCTGGACGGACAAGGTGGCGTTCCGCCCCGAATACGAGGGCCGGGACACCCCTAACATGGGCCGGCTCACCGGACACCGCGAGTGGGAGACGCTTCACCACAACAAGGACCTGGCCGACATCATTCAGGACCTCGGCTACGTCCGCGACGACGGCAAGACCCTGATCGGTCAGCCGCACCTCGAGCTCGACGATCCCAAGAAACTCTGGACGCTCGACGACGTGCGCGGCATCCAGTTCATGAGCCCCAATGTTCTCCTGAACGAGATGTCCGACCAGGAACGCGATGCGTGGGTCACGGCCTACCGAGCGAATGACAACATCAGCGTCTAGCTGCCGCGATAGGTGGTGGTGCCGGACCGATTCCAGGCACCACCACCCCGCAAACCGCAGACCATACAAGAAATGGAGGAAGCCATGGCGGACGCCCATCGAATCAGCTTTGAACCCGTGAACATCGAGATGGAGGTGAAGGAGGACGAGAAGATCCTCGATGCGGCCTTCCGGCAGGGAATCCATCTGATGCACGGATGTCGCGAGGGCCGTTGCTCTGCATGCAAGTCCTACGTCATTGAAGGCGATATCCAGATGGAGGACTATTCGACGTTCGCCTGCAACGATGCGGAAGTCGCCGAAGGATACGTCCTGCTCTGCCGCGCACATGCGTTCGGCGACTGCACCATCGAACTCCTCAACTTCGACGAGGAAGAACTTCTGAACTCGATCCCCCTGCAGGAGGTTCGAACCGAAGTGCTCGATATTGTCCAGCACACGCGGGACATTGTCGGCCTCAAGCTACGGCCCGTGGAACCGGCGATGTTCGAGTACAAGGCCGGTCAGTACGCGGACCTGACGATCCCTGGGACAACGGCTTACCGGTCGTTCTCCATGGCCACCACCCCGACGACGACCGACCACATTGAGTTCCTCATCAAGAAGTATCCCGGCGGCAAGTTCTCCGCGTTACTCGACGACGGCATCCGTGTCGGCGACACGATAAGCCTGCAGGGCCCCTACGGGAACTTCACCCTCAAGAACGGGCACGTCATGCCGATCGTGCTCATCGGCGGCGGCGCGGGAATGGCTCCGGTGCTTTCGCTGCTGAGGCGCCTGAGCGAGACCGGAGACCAACGTAAGGTCCGTTTCTATTACGGGGCCCGCACAGCGCGGGACCTGTTCCACCTCGACGAGATCCGCGCCCTGGGAGAGCAGCTGGCCGACTTCGAGTTCATCGTCTGCCTCTCGGAGTCCACCGACGGCATCGACGAACTCGGAGTGCTCGGCTTCCCGGGCAACGTCACTGAAGTCGTCGGGGCGCACGAGCCTGAGCTGAACAAGACCGAAGTGTACCTCTGCGGCCCGCCGCCGATGGTAGACGCGGCCATGGTGCTCGTCGAGCAGCATGGCGTTCCGGCTGACCAGATCTTCTACGACAAGTTCGAAAGCCCCCAGCGCGAGGACTAGTCCTGAAGCGGCACCACGAAATTGCAAGTGACAGACAAAGGCAGTTCCACCAACAGATGGAGTTGAAATCACATGGCTGACCGCCCACCGGCTGCGACAAAGACGCGCAGCTTTCCCCGAGTAGAATTCACGGACTCTGAAGCCGGAGCCTTGGAGTTCCCGAGCTCCAGGAGCCGGACCTACAACTATTTCAAGCCGGCCAAACTGCGGGCCACGGTGTATGAGGATGTCACGGTCGACGTCCAACCAGACCCGGACCGGCATCTCACCCAGGGGTGGATCTACGGGTTCGGCAACGGCCCCGGTGGATACCCGAAGGAATGGACCACCGCGAAATCCTCGAACTGGCACGCCTTCCTGGACCCGAACGAGGAGTGGGAACAAACGATCTACCGCAACAATTCCGCCGTCGTCCGTCAGGTTTCGCTGTGTTTGGAAAACGCCAAGCGAGCCGACGCCTATGACCACTGGAACAGCGCCTGGAGCCGGTTCATCTCCCGCAATCTCGGTGCATGGATGCACGCCGAGAACGGCATTGCACTGCACGTGTTCACGTCGATCCAGCGGTCCTGCCCGAGCAACATGATCAACAATGCCGTCGCCATCAATGCTGCCCACAAGATGCGCTTCGCCCAGGATCTGGCCCTGTTCAACCTCGACCTCTCGGAATCGCATCTGGAGTTCGACGGCGCAGCCCACAAGGAGGTCTGGCAGGACGCCGCCGAGTGGCAGCCTGTTCGCAAGGTCGTCGAGGAGCTGACTGCTACAGGCGACTGGGCCGAGCTGCTCTTCGCGACGAACGTCGTCTTCGAGCAGCTGGTGGGACAGCTTTTCCGCAGCGAGCTTGTCATGCAAATTGCCGCGAAGAACGGTGACTACATCACCCCCACGATCGTCGGCACGGGCGAGAACGACTACAACCGTGATCTCTCCTACAGCCGAGTGCTCTTCCAGATGCTCACCCGCGATGAGGAGTTCAGCGCAGAGAACAAGGAGCTCTTCGACGGCTGGCTGGCCAAATGGGTGCCCAGGTGCCTCGAGGCCGCCAACTCGCTGCAGCCGATCTGGTCGCAGCCCGCGGATAAGGTCCGCACGTTTGCGGAGTCGCTCTCCTCCGCGAAAGAGAAATTCAGTCAGCTACTCGGGGAAATTGGCCTCGATGTTCCGAAGGAGTTGAACCAGTGACTATGCAATTCGGTTCCGACGCATCATTTTCGAACATGTGCGGTGTGACCCTGATGAACACCCCCATCGGGCGGGTCGTCGCAGACATCATGGGCGCCAAGGAAGGCGTCGATCTCGTGGAATACCCCTCCATGATCCGTGTAGATGCTGTCCGGCTGCTCGATTTCGACTACGCCGAGCTCAGCGATGCCCTTGGCGAAGAGTTCGATGGCTCGATCTTCGAGGAGATCAGCTCGACCCACTACGGGCGCATGGTCCACCTGGACGACCGGACGATGCTCTTCGCAAGCCCTGAGGACGCAGCACAGTACATCGGCTTCGACCTGACAGCCTCCTGAAGGTGAACCACCGGGGGTGCCGAGTCGCGGCACCCCCGATGGACCCTCATTCCACACAATCTGCAAGTAATAGAAATGAAGTGAAGACGCCATGTATGAAAAAGCTGGAGAGAAGTACTTCATCGTCGACGGCCACGTCCACATCTGGGACGGCCGCGAGTCGAATCTAAAGAACATTCACGGCAAGCAGTTCATTGACTGCTTCTACGACTACCACAAGAACCTCAGCCCCGAGAGCGCGGTGTGGGACTACGACACCTACACCTACTACGGAGGGGAGAGGTTCATGAAAGACCTGTTCCAGGAGGGCTACGTCGATCACGCGATCGCCCAGACCACCGTTCTCCGTGACTTCTACAACAACGGTTTCGCCCGGGTGGAGGAAACCTGGGACCTGGCCCAGGAGAATCCCGACCGGCTGACTATGAACCTCGCGTATGACCCGCGCGACGAGCAGGCAGGTCTCGATCGGTTCAAGAAGGCCGCCCAGAAATACCGGCCGAAGGGCGTCAAGCTCTACACGGCCGAGTGGCACGGCGACTCGCGCGGCTACAAGCTGGACGACAAGTGGTCCCGGACGTACCTGGAGACATGCCTTGAACTGGGCATCAAGAACATCCACGTACACAAGGGCCCTACCATCCGGCCACTGGATCGGGACGCGTTCGATGTCGCGGACATCGACATCGTCGCAACCGACTACCTCGACCTCAACTTCATCGTCGAGCACTGCGGCCTTCCCCGTCTGGAGGACTTCTGCTGGATCGCCACGCAGGAGAGCAACGTCTACGGCGGTCTCGCCGTAGCCATCCCGTTCATGCACACACGTCCCCGCTACTTCGCGCAGATCATCGGAGAGCTCCTGTACTGGATCGGAGAGGACAAGATCCTCTTCGGCAGCGACTACGCGCTCTGGACACCGAAGTGGCTGATCGAGACGTTTGTGGACTTCCAATTCCCGGAGGATATGAGCGAGTACGCACCCATCACGACGGACCAGAAAAAGAAGATCCTCGGGCTCAACGCCGCGGCGCTCTACGACCTGAACGTTCCTGCCGAATTCCGCCTGCCCACCAATGCAGGCCGAGCCCAGGCGCAGCCGGCCGTCGGTGCCAAGGAAGGCGCAGGCCTGTCATGACCATCGAAGCCATCTCTCTGGACGCCGAAGTGATGGCGGCACTTGGCTCCGTACTCGATCCGGAGCTGGATCAACCCATAACCGGCCTCGGGTTCGTGCGCTCGGTAGCGATCAGCGCTGAAGGGGTGGAAGTTCACCTCCGCCTGCCCACGTCATTCTGCTCACCGAACTTCGCGTACTTGATGGTCTCAGATGCCCACGACGCCCTCTCTGTAGTGCCGGGCATAGGACGCGTCTCAGTGGAACTGGACGACCATCACGACTCCGAGAAGATCAACGCAGGAATGGCCGCAGGCCTGGGCTACCGCCAGACCTTCGGCGACGAGGCCGAGGACAGCCTGGAAGGCTTGCGGTCGACATTCCAGCGCAAGGCACACCTCGCTGCGATGGAGCGTGTCTGTGTCGAGATGCTGCGGCGGGGAACGTGGACCCTTGAGGAGCTGCCGATGCTCGAGATCTTCGACCTGCCCGAAGACAGCCGCAAACATGCGCTGCAGCGACGGCGGGAAGCAATAGGGCTGCCAAACTCCCCTCACTCCCTGGTGCTTGTCAACGAAAGCGGAGAGTCGCTTTCGGCGGAAGAGGTCCCGTTGCGGCTGCGCTTCGCAAGGACTACACGCATCTCCATCGAGGGGAACGCTCATTTCTGCCGCGGCCTGCTCGCGACCCGATATGCCGACACCGGTGAAGCAGGACCCGACGGCGCGTTCACCACAGTCGTCACCAATACCAGGAGAGCATCATGAAGGCCGTTCGGCTGAGTGCATACGACAAGACGCCCGAACTCGTTGAGGTTCCGGACCCCAAAGTGGAGGGCCCGTTGGATATCGTCGTCAAAATCGGCGGCGCGGGTGTCTGCCGGACTGACCTGCACATCATCGAGGGACAGTGGGCGGAGAAATCCGGCGTCGCACTGCCCTACACAATCGGTCACGAAAACGCGGGCTGGGTCGAAGCCGTCGGCTCCGCGGTGACCAATGTCAAGCCCGGCGACCCTGTGATCCTGCATCCACTGGTGACCTGCGGCCTATGCAGGGCCTGCCGCTTCGGCGATGACGTGCATTGCGAAAACTCCCGCTTCCCCGGTATCGATTCAGACGGTGGATATGCCGAGTATCTTCGGACAAGCGCGCGTTCCGCCGTGAAGCTGGACCCATCCCTGGTTCCGGCGGACGTGGCTGCCCTTGCAGACGCCGGACTCACCGCGTACCACGCGGCTGCAAAAGCTGCTCGCCAACTGCGGCCCGGGAACAAAGTGGTCGTGATCGGCGCCGGTGGGCTGGGGCACATCGGGATCCAGGTGCTCGCCGCTCTGACCCCTGCGGAAATGATCGTCGTCGATGCCAATGACGAAGCGCTCAAGCTCGCTTCGGAGCTGGGGGCAGCCCACACCGTGCTCGCGGGCGCAGGCGCTGTCGAGCGCGTACAAGAGCTCACAGGGGGACACGGCGCCGAGGCGGTGATCGACTTCGTCGGCGAAGGCGGTGCCGTCGAAGCCGGTGTGAAAATGCTTCGCCGGGCCGGCAACTACTTCGTCGTCGGTTACGGCGGTTCGATCAACGTTCCGACCATCGACATCATCTCGACCGAGATCAACTTCATCGGCAATCTCGTCGGCAGCTACAACGACCTGGTGGAACTCATGGTGCTCGCGGCTCAAGGGAAGGTCCGGCTCCACACGTTCAAGTACTCGCTCGGCGACTACACCAGGGCACTCGATGACCTCGGCCACGGCAACGTGCGTGGCCGGGCCATTCTCATTCCCTGACCCAAAAACCACTGAAAGACAAAGGAAAGTAGGACGCCATGGCCAAGGAACTTCGCTTCAGCAGAGATGCCCGGAGGCAGCTCGAACGCGGCGTGAACGCGCTAGCTGACGCCGTCAAGGTGACTCTAGGGCCCAAGGGCCGCAATGCGGTCCTGGAAAAGCTCACCGGACCTCCGACGATAACCAACGACGGCGTGACGATCGCCCGGGAGATCCAGCTCAGGGAACCTTTCGCCAACATGGGGGCGCAGCTGGTCAAAGAAGTTGCAATGAAGACCAACGGTGTGGTCGGCGACGGGACAACAACCGCCACAGTGCTGGCTCAAGCGATGGTCCGAGAGGGCCTGAAGAGCGTCGATGCCGGCGCCAACCCAATGCACGTGCGCCGGGGCATTGAAACGACCGTCGAGGCAGTGGTCGAGTCACTTCACACATGGGCATCCCCAGTGACGGGGCGCCAGGAGCTGGAGAAAGTCGCGACCCTTGCCGCAAATGACGACGAGCGAATCGGGCGTGTGATCGCGGATGCGCTCGGCGCCGTGGGCCCGGACGGCGTGGTGGAGGTCGAGGAGTTCGATGAGCCCGGACTGCGCGTGGATGTCGTGGACGGAATTGAAATCGACCACGGGTTCATCTCCCCGTACATGGTCACCGATCGGGAGAGAATGGAGGCCAGCCTCGACGAACCGCTCGTGCTGCTGACCAATCGCAAAATCTCCCAGGTGCAGGATCTCATGCCGACCGTGGAGACCGCCCGCCGCGCCAACCGCCCGCTTCTCATCCTGGCCGAGAACGTCGACGGGCCGGCTCTGCAAATGCTCGTGAGCGGAAATGTGCACGGCACCTTCAGGTCGGTAGTCGTCAGGGCTCCCGGCTTCGGCCACCGCCGAGTCGCCGAGCTCGAAGACCTTGCCGCGGCACTCGGCGGCAGGGTGGTAAGCGATGACTCAGGGGTGCTCCTCGCCGAGGTCACCGAGCAAGACCTCGGCAAATGCGCCCACGTTACGGTAACTGAAAGCACGACGACGATCACTGGCGGCGCCGGAAACTCAGGACTGGTCCAAGCCCGGATCCGTCAACTCGAAAAGCAACTCGAGCGCGCGCGGATCGAGCACGACCAGGACAGCCTGCGTTTGAGGATCGCCCGGCTTTCAGGGACGATCGCCGTCGTCAAAGTCGGTGGAAGGACGAGCGTGGAGCTCAAGGAACGGATGCTCCGGGTGGAGGACTCCCTGGCCGCAGCCAAGGCTGCCATCGAGGAGGGCGTCGTTGCAGGCGGAGGCACCGCGCTCGCGCAGGCCGGCGCGGTCGTAGACAGGATCGAGCTGACTGGAGACGCAGCAGCCGGACGCGACATCGTACGGCGGGCGCTCGGTGAGCCGCTGAGGTGGATCGCAATCAATGCAGGCTTCGACGGCGACCAAGTATTGCAGGACGTCATCTCGGGACCAGTCGGCTATGGATTCGACGCGTTGTCGGGACGATACGGTCCGATGACAGAGATCGGGGTCATGGATGCGGTGAAAGTGACCCGGACGGCGTTGGAGAGCGCGGCGTCGATCGCGGCACTTTTGATAACGACCGAGACCGCCATCGTCGAGGAAATCATCGGCAATCCCGGAGCCATCATCGATCCAGACTTCGGCGATCTCGCAGAAGGCCTGGTGCGGCCCTCAAACATCTACTAATCGCAGCCGGTAGCATCCCAAGAACCCTGCACCCGTCCAAAGCCGGCGTCTGCTGCGGACGGGTGCAGGCTAGAAATCCGAACAACCAGGCGCATTCTTACGAGAGAAGAGATCATGCCCACACACCGAGTTCTACCCAAACCGCCTGATCAGAGGGCATGGTCCGGGCAGGTCCCGGGTCCTGTTCCTCACGCAGAGGAAGGACCGCCAACCCGACAGACCATCAACATCGACGAACTCTCCGCATCCCCTTGGGTTGGCCTCCATTACCGCCATGAGTTCATGTTGCACCACCGGCACGAGCTGTTGGTGCAACATCTCAAGGACTAATGTGACCCAGCGCTTCGGCCAGCTCAGTTCCCTGTAAGCCTGCCGTTCCTGCCTCCGTCACGGCACGCACCTTTTTGCTCCCTCCAGCCTCCCTCCGCCCCGGAATTCCGGGCCGATCCAGGTGCCGCGTCTCCAAAAACGTGCTCAGCGTGACGCCCAGGGCGCGGCACCCAAGGAAAGCGGCTACGAGAACTCCTTCAACACCTCCGTGAGGAGCCCGCCCGGAGAACCCAGCCGCACATGGACGCCGTTTGAGGCCACCAGTTCGCCAGCGATCACGACGGCGGTGACGTCGCTCGCCGTCGCGGTGAACGCGAACTGCTGGGGCATGGAACCGGCGGTCCGCACCGAGTCCGGGGCCACGGCCATGAGGTCGCACGCTGCACCTACCTCAAGTGCCGACGCAATGGGCGTGGCCATGGAAGCCTTTGCTCCGATGGTGGATGCGCGGAGCAGTTCCTGAGGTGAGAACCTGCCTCGCTGGCCGGAGCCGAGGCGTTCTCCGTGTTCCAAGGCACGCATCTCGACCCAGGGATCGATCACGGCGTGTTGGTCGGTGCCCAGCGCAATGGTCGCTCCGGCGTCGGACAAGGCGCGTGCCGGTCCGATCCCGTCGGCGAGATCGGCTTCGGTGCTGGGACACATCACCACGGTGGCTTCCGCGTCCCCGAGGAGCTGGATGTCGTCCGGCGTCAGGTGGGTGGCGTGGATCGCGGAGAGCCGCGGGGACAGCAGTCCGTGCCGGGCGAGAAGTCCGGCGGGGGTGACGCCATAAGCTTGCAGGCAGGCCTCGTTCTCAGCCGGTTGTTCGCTGAGGTGGATGTGGAGCGGAATATCGGCAGGCAACTGCCGGGCGACTGTCTTCAGTGCCTCCTCGGGCACTCCGCGGACGGAATGCAGGGCCGCTCCCACGCCAACCATTTCCGGCGGAAAGGTCCGCGCTACCGCGGCGCGCAGCGAAGCGAGCCGATCCAGCCAGGCCTGCGCATCGGCGTCGCCAAACCGTGCCTGTTCCGGGCTCAGCGGTGTCCCGATGCCTCCCGCAAGATACAAGGTGTCCAGCAGGGTCAGACGGATCCCTGCCGCCACGGCCGCCCTGGCCAACGCCAGTTCCATCGCGTGCGGCTCGGCGTAGGGCGTTCCTTCGGGCTGGTGGTGGACGTAGTGGAACTCGGCCACGCTACTGAAGCCCGACACCACCATCTCAGTGAAGACTGCCGTAGCGAGCTTCTCGTATTTCTCCGGTGTCAGTTCCGCCGCGCTCCGGTACATTTGCTCGCGCCAGACCCAGAAGTCGCCGCGTCCGTCATGTGTCCGTCCGCGCAGGATCCGATGAAAAGCGTGCGAATGGGCGTTGGCCGCGGCGGGGAAGACCACCCCGTTCAAAATCCGGTCACCCGTCCCGGGCGCGACGCCGGTAGCGATCCCGGAGATCCGGCCCGCGCGCACCTCCAGCCGAACACCGGTGGCTACGACCGCGCCGCCGTCGGTGCCGCCGTCGGCGTTTACCAAGGCGGTTTCGCACCAGAACCCGCTCACAGGAGACCCTCCAGAACGTCGGCAAGGGCGGCGGCGCCGGCTGAGGCGTCCTCGTCGGCCACGTATTCTTCCGGGGAATGCGAGATCCCGCTCGGGTTGCGGACGAAAAGCATCGCCGAGGGGACATGTCCAGCCAAGACTCCGGCGTCGTGCCCCGCGCCGGTTGCCAGCACCGGCGCGCCGGGCAGGAGCTCGCCGATGCGTCGGCTGAGGGCGGAATCAAAATGCACGGTGTCGCTGTAGGACTCCTCGGTGAGGCTAACGGTGCATCCCTCGCTTACGGAGATTTCCCGGGCCGCGGTGTAGATCGATTCGATCAGTTGTGCCGTTACGGCGTCGTCGGGGTGGCGGGCGTCAAGCCACAGATCCACGCGCGAGGCAATCACGTTGGTGCCGCCGGGAACCGGGGTCAAGCGCCCCACTGTGGCCCGCGCATCCGGCTGCTTCGCCGCGGTGTCACGGACGGCGACGACGATCTGCGCCGCCGCGACCATCGGATCGGCGCGGTCGGCCATGAGCGTGGTCCCGGCGTGGTTGCCTTGGCCGCTGACGCTCAGCTTCCAGCGGCCATGGCCGAGGATGGAACTTCCGACGGCGATGGCCGGCCCGCCCTGACCCAGACCCTTGCCCTGTTCCACGTGGAGTTCGACGAAGTCGCCGATTCGCGCCATGGTTTCCGGATCGGGACCGACGTGCCGGGGATCCAGACCGTTGCTGCGGGCGACGTCGGCGAAGGTGTTGCCGTCGACGTCGCGCAGGTTCAGCGCCTTGTCGACGTCGATGGCGCCGGTCAGCAGGCGCGAGCCCAAGCAGGCCACGCCGAAGCGGGAACCTTCCTCTTCCGGGAAGACCGTGATGGCCAGGGAACGCGCCGGCTCAAGACCGCGGGATGTGAGGATATCGACGGCGGCGAGTGCCGACGCGACGCCCAGCGGCCCGTCGAAGGCCCCTCCTCCGGGGACGGAGTCGAGGTGGCTTCCTGTGACGAGCGCGCCGTCCTGGGGCTTTCCCCACCAGGCCCAGATAATGCCGTTGCGGTCGGTCTCGACCCCGAGGCCCCGCCGTTGGGCTTGCTCGATGAACCACTGCCTGAGGTCGAGCTCGGGCGTCGAATAGACCGCCCTGGAGTATCCTCCGCGGACCGCATCGCGGCCCACGTCCTTGATTGAGTCAAGGAGCTGATTGACGGTTTCCACGTGTTCCTCCGATTAATGAAGACTGCCACCAAGTAAAAACCACATGCCACCTAATGACAAGGCCCCGGACGCAGAATCACGACAATTAACAGGCCCGAAACACCACCGATACACCCCGCCGTCACAGGATGTCTCAAATCCCGGAACCTCAGACAATTTTCAGAAATATCTTGCCATTCGATGAAAGTTGATTTTTACTTAGTGGCAAGACATGGTGATCCAGACCACTTGAAAGTAGGCCAAGCAGTGGCAGCAGATTCCTCCACACGGACGGTCGAAAGGGCCTTGGCCCTCCTGAGCGCGGTCTGCACCGATGGCTCCATCAGCCTGAGCGACGCGGCACGCGTTGTTGACTTGTCAGCCAGCACCGCACTCCGTCTCCTCCGCACCTTGGAAAGCAGCGGATTCGTGAAGCGGGATCCGGGCGGAAACTTCCGTCCTGGTGCCAGTGTGATCCAGTTGGGAGCCCTCGCGTTGGGACAGGAGTCCCTCGTATCGCTCTGCACGCCACACATGAAGCGGCTCGTGGCTGAAACGGGCGAGTCCTGCTATTTGAGCATTCCCGGTCCTGGGGAAACCGGGATCTACATTGCCATCGTCGAAGGTACCCGCTCTGTCCGGCACACCAGCTGGGTCGGCAGGAGCATTCCGCTGGAAGGATCGGCCGCTGGCAAGGTCCTCACCGGCGGGCAGAACGGCCGCGGCTTCGCCATCGTGCGAAGCGGCGTAGAAGACGACATCACGGCCGTCGCCGCACCCATTGTGATCGGCGGCCGCACCGTCGCAGCCCTCAGTATCGTCGCACCGAGCTACCGCTTGGACGAAGCGAAGGCCCAGACATTTGGCGAGGAACTGGCGAGGGTGGCGAACAACATCCTCGTCGAACCCTCCGGAGACCATGAAGTGCCCCAGGAAAGCATGGAAAAGAAATGATCAAGTTCGAAAATGTCACCAAGGCGTACCCGGACGGGACGGTCGCCGTCGACGGCCTGAACCTCGAGGCGCCCACCGGCAAGTTGACCATCCTTGTTGGCCCGTCCGGCTGTGGCAAGACCACTTCGCTGAGGATGATCAACCGCCTCATCGAACCCACCAGCGGCACCATCTACCTCGATGACCAGCCCACGTCCGGCATGGACGCAGCGTTGCTGCGGCGCCGGATCGGCTACGTCATCCAGCACGCAGGCCTCTTCCCGCACCGCACCATCATCGACAACGTGGCAACGATGCCCGTGCTGCTCGGCGAGAGCAGGCAGAAGGCCCGCATGAAAGCCCTCGAACTCATGGAACGCGTCGGACTCCCTGCGAGCTTTGCCAAGCGCTACCCATGGCAGCTCTCCGGCGGACAGCAGCAGCGCGTGGGCGTGGCCCGGGCTTTGGCTTCGGATCCGTCCTTCATGCTCATGGACGAACCCTTCAGCGCGGTTGACCCCGTGGTCCGCGCGCAGCTCCAGGACGAGTTCCTCCGGCTCCAGCGCGAGATCGGCAAGACCATCATCATGGTCACCCACGACATCGACGAGGCCCTCAAGCTCGGCGACCAGGTTGCCGTGATGCGCGTCGGCGGAAAACTCGCCCAGATGGCGACGCCGTCTGAGCTGCTGACCTCTCCGGCCGACGAATTCGTGGCCGACTTCGTCGGACGTGACCGTGGCTATCGTTCCCTGGGTTTCACCAACGCGGCCGGCACGGTAGCTATTGCCGAAGAAGCTGTGGTCACCCTTGGCGCCTCTGCCGCCGAGGCACAAAGCAAGGCCACAGGAGCCTGGGTGCTGGTGGTCGACCCGCTGCGGAGGCCGCTCGGCTGGGCACAAGCGGATCTCATTCGCGGCGAGCTCAAGAGGGAGCACCTTAACCTCAGCGGCACCTCCGCATCGTCGTCAGGGACCATGCGCCAATTGCTCGACGCCGCACTTTCCTCCCCCAGCCGTCGCGGCGTCGTCGTCAATGAACACGGCGAGCTCATCGGCACAGTGACTGCCACCGACGTCGTCAAGGCTATCGAGGCTGAGCCGCACCTGGAGACGACGCGATGAACTTTGAATGGCTGGGCCGCCAGTCCGACAACATCGTCTTCCTGCTGGGCTGGCACGTGCTGCTCGCCGTCACTCCCCTCATCCTGGGCCTGCTGATCGCACTCCCGCTTGGCTGGTGGGCACACCGCAGCCGCCGGATCTACCCCCTTCTGGTGGGCGTGGCTGGCCTTCTCTACACGGTCCCTTCCCTCGCCCTGTTCGTCCTGTTGCCGCTGGTCCTTGGCACCAAGATCCTGGACCCGCTCAACATCGTGGCAGCTTTGACCATCTACACCGTGGCCCTGCTGGTCCGCGTAGTGGCTGATGCCCTGGATTCCGTCCCGGAAGACACCGTCCAGGCCGCCAAGGCCATGGGCTACCGCGGGTATCAGAGCCTGGTGAAAGTGGAGCTGCCCGTAGGCGTCCCCGTCATCAGCGCAGGACTCCGCGTCGCGGCGGTCTCCAACGTGAGCCTCGTTTCCGTGGCAGCGTTGCTAGGCATCCCGCAGCTCGGCTCGCTCTTCACCCAAGGCTTCCAGTTGCGGTTCTTCACCCCGATCATCGCCGGCATCATTCTCTGCGTGGTCCTGGCCATGGTCCTTGATGGACTGATCATCCTCCTCAACCGGTGGCTGACACCGTGGACCCCCAAGGTGGTGGCATCATGATCAACTACTTGTTCAATCCCGCACATTGGAGCGGCGCCGACGGCATCCCCACCTTGATCGGTGAGCACCTCCTCTACTCCCTCATCGCCTTGGTGGTCGCGGCCGTCATCGCAGTTCCGCTCGGCATCTACATCGGGGTAACTGGCAAGGGCGTCTTCATGATCGCGGGCCTGGCCAACGCACTCCGGGCCCTGCCCAGCGTGGGCCTGCTGATCCTCTTGGTCCTGCTGATCTCGCCCGCTTTCCCGTCCAAGATGGGCTACATCCTGCCGAGCCTCATCGTCCTGGTGCTCCTCGCGGTCCCGCCGATCCTGACCAACACCTACGCCGGCGTCCGCGCGGTGGACGCTGCCGCCGTCGACGCCGCCAAGGGCATGGGGTTCCGCACCATGAAGATCCTCACGGACATCCAGCTCCCTTGCTCGCTCCCGCTTATGCTGTCCGGCGTCCGCAGCGCACTGCTGCAGATCATCTCGACGGCGACCATCGCCGCGTACATTTCGCTCGGCGGCCTCGGACGGCTGCTGATCGACGGCAAAGCCCAGAACGACTACAGCCAGATGGTTGCCGGGGCCGTGCTCGTTGCGCTGTTGGCCCTGTTCTTCGACCAATTGCTCGCCTTCATTACCCGCAGGGTCGTCTCACCCGGACTGACCCGGCGCACCGTCAAGGCGGCCGCCCCGGCCGCTGCGGCCGATACCGTGAAAACCCCCGTCACGGTCTAGCTCCGTACCCCGTTCATACTCGTCGGGCGCCCTGCCCGACGGCGGCATTACTCCCCGACCCACCCCAGCTTGGCCACCGCATGCCCTGCAACGGCCCTCCCCAGAGAGATTGACATGAAAAAGTACCTGACTGGTTTCGCCCTGGCGGCAGCCACCGCCATCGCCCTGAGCGCTTGCGGCGGTGACCCCATGAGTTCCACCAACAACAACTCCCCGGCCGCCGCGGGTTCCACGGACAGCATCATCGTGGGCTCCGCGGACTTCCCGGAAAGCCAGCTCATCGCGAAGATCTACGCCGAGGCCCTCAAAGCCAAGGGAGTCCAGGTCACGGAAAAGCCCAGCATCGGCAGCCGCGAAGTCACCATCCCCGCATTGAAGGACGGTTCCATCGACCTCATGCCGGAGTATGGCGGGGCGTTGCTGCAGTACCTTGATGCCTCCACCAAGGCGGTCACTTCGGATGAGGTCACGAAAGAGCTGGGCACCAAGATCCCGTCCGGACTCACCCAGCTGACGGCGTCCAAGGCACAGGACAAGGACGTGTTGGCGGTCAAGAAGGAAACCGCCGACAAGTACAACCTCAAGTCCATCAGCGACCTCCAGCCTGCTGCCAAGGATCTCGTTCTGGGCGGCCCGCCGGAGTGGAAGACCCGCATTAACGGTGTTGCCGGCCTGAAGTCGGTCTACAACCTCGACTTCAAGGAATTCTCAGCGCTCGACGCCGGCGGCCCGCTCACGCTGAACGCCCTCCTTTCCGGTCAGGTACAGGTTGCCGACCTTTTCAGCACCGACCCCGCAATCGCCGCCAACAACCTGGTTGCCCTCGAAGACAACAAGAACCTGTTTTTGTCCGAGAACATCGTTCCTGTCATCAACCAGAAGAAGGCCAGCGACACCGTCAAGACCGTGCTGGACAAGGTCTCCGCCGCGTTGACCACCGATGACCTGATCCAGATGAACGGCAGGACCGCCAAGTTCGAGGACATGGGACAAATCGCCCAGGACTGGCTCAAAGCCAAGAACCTGGCCTAGTTCGAGCAAGAAGCAACTAGTCCAGAAGACCAAGGAGTACAAAGAATGGCACCCGCCGATTTCACTACCGGAGCCCGTCCTGTCCGGGCCGCGCGCGGCCCCGAGCTGACCGCGAAGAGCTGGCAGACCGAAGCGCCGTTGCGCATGTTGATGAACAACCTTGACCCGGAGGTCGCCGAGCGTCCGGATGACCTGGTCGTGTACGGCGGCACGGGCCGGGCCGCCCGGTCCTGGGCCGCGTTCGACGCGATCACCCG
>NZ_JBFBLA010000018.1:0-110733 GCF_040702485.1 Arthrobacter sp. NPDC080031 | reverse complement strand
CAGCGGGGCAACAACAACGGCTACTGCCAGGACTCCGAGCTGACGTGGATCAACTGGGACAGCGTGGACCAGCCCCTCGTCGAGTTCACGGCCGCAGTCAGCGCTCTGCGCGCCAAGCACCCCACCTTCCGCCGCAGCCGCTTCTTCGACGGCCGCCCGGTGCTGCGCGGCGAAGGCGAGAGGCTTCCGGACATCGTATGGCTTGACGTCGATGGAAGCACCATGACGCCGTCGGACTGGGACAGCGCTTTCGGACGCTCCGTGGGCGTGTTCCTCAACGGCGACGGGATACGCGGCCGGGACAACCAGGGCCGGCGCATCACGGACGTCAACTTCCTGCTCTACTTCAACGCCCACGACGAGGAAGTCGGTTTCAAGGTGCCCTCGGACGAATACGCACCCGCCTGGGACATCATCATCGACACCGCGGGCGGCGGGGCCGACACCGAACTCGTCCCGGCGGAAGCAGTCCTCGGTGTCGAGGCCAAGTCGCTAGTCGTATTGCGGGCACACAGCCTCCCGGACACGGAACCGGATCACTCGGTGGCCGCATCCCTCGCCGCGTTGTCGCAGACAACCACCGCCGAAACGGCTTCCCTGACTGCGCCAGCCACGCCGCCACCCTCCACCCGGAAGCGCCAGGTTGTGCCGGAAACCGAGCCTGAACCGAAAAAGCACCATTCCCCGGAGACGAAGGCTGCCCCCGAAACCAAACCTGCCGCTGCGCCGAAGAAGCCCAGAAAGCCGCGCACCCGCAAGGACGGAGGATCATGAGGACACCCCTCTCCACATACAGGCTCCAGATCAGGCCCTCGTTCACGCTCCAGGACGCGGCTGCCCTCACGGGTTATCTGCGCGAGCTCGGGGTGGACTGGGTGTACCTGTCGCCCATCCTGACGGCGGAGGAGGGCTCGGAGCACGGTTACGACGTCACCGACCCCTCCACCGTTGATGCTTCGCGCGGCGGGGCCGAAGGGCTCGCCGCGCTCTCCAAGGCGGCACGGGAGGCCGGCCTCGGGGTCCTGGTGGATATCGTCCCGAATCACATGGGCGTCGCGTCGCCCCCGCAAAATGCCTGGTGGTGGTCCCTGCTCAAAGAGGGCAAGGCCTCCCGCTATGCGGAAGCGTTCGACGTCGACTGGGACTTTGGCGGCGGAAAGCTCCGGCTTCCGGTCCTCGGCAGCGACGCCGACGTCGACAAGCTGGAAGTGGTCGGCGGCGAATTGCGCTACTTCGACCACCGCTTCCCGTTGGCCGAAGGAAGCTACACCAGCGGTGACAACGCCAAGGACGTCCATGCGCGCCAGCACTACGAGCTGGTCGGCTGGCGCCGGGCCGACAACGAGCTGAATTACCGCCGGTTCTTCGCGGTCAGCACGCTCGCCGGGATCCGAGTCGAAATTCCCTGGGTCTTCCAGGAAGCCCACGCGGAGATCGCCCGATGGTTCCGTGACGGGCTCGTTGACGGACTGAGGATCGATCACCCCGATGGGCTCGCGGACCCGGCCGGGTACTTGGAACGCCTGAAGGAAACCACAGGTGGCTCCTATCTGCTTGTCGAGAAGATCCTGGAGCCGGGGGAGGCACTTCCGGAGAACTTCGATTGCGAGGGGACCACAGGCTACGACGCCCTCGCCGACGTCGACCGCCTTTTCGTGGATCCCGACGCCGAGGCGCAGCTTGACGCCTTGGATGCCAGGCTCCGGGGCACCGGCTCTGCCGCCGACTACCAGGCCATGATCCACGGCACCAAGCGGCGCATCACGGACGGCATCCTGCATTCGGAAGTCCTGCGGCTCGCGCGGCTCGTCCCCGAGTCTCCGGAGCTACCCAATCCAGAGGTGGCCGACGCCCTCGCTGAAACCATCGCTTCGTTTCACGTCTACCGGAGTTATCTGCCGTATGGCAAAGACGCCTTGATAGAGGCCGTCGAACGGGCAGCCCGGACCAGGCCGGAGCTAGCACAGATCCTCAAGGCGCTGCTTCCGCTGCTGCTCGACGCCGGCAGTGAACTAGGCCGGCGCTTCCAGCAGACCTCCGGCATGGTCATGGCCAAGGGCGTGGAAGACACCGCGTTCTTCCGCTACACGCGCCTTGGCACGCTGACCGAAGTGGGAGCAGATCCCACCGAATTCTCCTTGTCCACGGCTGGATTCCACGAGCGCATGGCACGCCGCCAGGCATTGCTGCCGCTGTCCATGACCACCCTCACCACGCACGACACCAAGCGCAGCGAAGACACCCGGGCGAGGATCTCCGTTATCTCCGAGGCGGTCCCCGAATGGGAAGCGTTCGTGGACCGCATGCAGGACCTGGCACCGATTCCCGACGGGCCACTCGCTGTCCTCGTATGGCAAGCCATCGCGGGTGCCTGGCCGGCCAGCCGTGAACGCCTCCAGGGTTACGTCGTCAAAGCGGCACGAGAAGCCGGCAACTCGACCAACTGGACCGAGCCGAACGAGGCCTTCGAAGCGAAGCTCGCCTCCGCCGTCGACGCCGTCTTCGACGTGCCGGAGGTGACGGCCGCCCTGGAAGAGTTCGTTGCCCTGGTCGACCCGTATGGGACGTCCAACTCACTGTCGGCAAAAATTGTCCAACTGACCATGCCGGGCGTACCGGACGTCTACCAGGGCACAGAGTTCTGGGACCGTTCACTCACTGATCCCGACAACCGGCGCGCCGTCGACTTCGAACGGCGCAGGGCCGCTCTCGCAGCCCTCGACGCCGGTGCCCAGACTGAGGCGCGGGACGAGTTGGCCAAGCTGCTGCTGACTTCCCGTGCATTGCGCCTGCGCCGGGACCGGCCGGAGCTTTTCGCTGGATACAGTCCCATCGACGCCCAGGGTCCCGCGGCCGAACACCTCATCGCCTTCGACCGTGGCGTCCTTGTCGCCGGCGGCGGTGCGATCACTTTGGCCACGAGGCTCCCGCGGAAGCTTGAACGGAACGGCGGGTGGATGGACACCTTTATTCGTCTTGGGAGTGCGGTCCAGGACGAGCTCACAGGCAACAGCTACCCTCCCGGCGAGGTTGACGTCGCAAGGCTTCTGCAGAGATACCCAGTGGCCTTGCTCGTACCCATTAGCTAGCCAGAGCACCAACAACGGCGGGCAAACGAAGGCCCGGACGAGACGATTGAGGGGGAGCGATGGCTGAGAAGACCAGCGCGAAGAAACAGTTCGATGTGTGGGCTCCGTTTGCAGAGTCCGTGACTCTGCTCGCCGAAGGGCAGCACCACGAAATGCGGTCGCACGACGACGGCGCGGCGGGCTGGTGGACGGCGGACGTACCTTGGCGGGCCGGGACCGACTACGGCTATCTTGTGAACGGTGAGGGTCCCTTCCCGGATCCGAGGTCGCAACGGCAACCGGGCGGGGTCCATGCTCTTTCCCGCACCTTCGACGCCTCGTCCTATGCGTGGAACGACTCGGATTGGGCGGGGCGCGGGCTCGGCGGCGCGGTCATCTATGAGCTTCACCTTGGCACCTTCACTCCGGAGGGCACGCTCGACGCGGCCGTGGAGAAACTGTACTACCTCGTCGAATTGGGAATCGACTTCGTGGAGCTCCTGCCGGTCAATGCCTTCAACGGTCCCCACAACTGGGGGTACGACGGCGTGCTGTGGTTCGCCGTCCACGAGGCCTACGGGGGACCGGAGGCGTATCAGCGATTTGTGGACGCCGCGCACGCTGCCGGACTAGGTGTGATCCAGGATGTGGTCTACAACCATCTGGGGCCCAGCGGGAACTACCTGCCGAAATTCGGTCCCTACCTGAAGTCCGGCGAAGGCAACACATGGGGCGACTCCGTGAATCTGGACGGCCCCGGCTCCGACGACGTCCGTCAGTACATCCTGGACAACGCGGCCATGTGGTTGAGTGACTTCCACGTGGACGGGCTGCGCCTCGACGCCGTACACGCACTCCGCGATGAGCGGGCCGTGCATATCCTGGAAGACCTGGCTAGCCTCGCGGACGGCATCGAAGCCGAAACAGGCATCCCCAAGACCTTGATCGCGGAATCGGACCTGAATAATCCGCGCCTCATCTACCGCAGGGACACCAATGGCTACGGCCTGGAAGGGCAGTGGAGCGACGATTTCCACCACGCCGTGCACGTGAACCTCACCGGGGAAACCGCCGGCTACTATGCGGATTTCGATTCCCTAGGTGCGCTGGCAAAGGTACTCGAACACGGTTTCTTCCACGACGGGAGCTACTCAAGCTTCCGCGGCAGGCATCATGGCCGCCCCATTCGCCCGGGGCTGGTCCATCCTGCCGCTTTGGTGGTCTGCAACCAAAACCACGATCAAATCGGCAACCGCGCCGCCGGGGACCGCCTGAGTTCGAGCCTGTCTTACGGCAGGCTGGCGCTGGCGGCCGTACTGACCATGACCTCGCCGTTCACCCCGATGCTCTTCATGGGCGAAGAGTTCGGCGCGTCCACACCCTGGCAGTTTTTCACATCGCATCCCGAGGAATGGCTGGCCGAGGCCACAGCAAAAGGCCGGCTCAAGGAATTCGAACGGATGGGCTGGGACCCCGCATTGGTGCCCAACCCCCAGGACCCGGAGACGTTTGAACGCTCCAAGCTCAAGTGGGAGGAGGCGCACGACGGCGATCACGCCCGGTTGCTTGACCTTTACCGGGCGTTGGCGAACCTCAGGCGCTCGACGCCGGAGCTTGCGGGCGGCGGTTTCACAGACACCCATGTCGACTTCAGCGAAGAGGGCAAGTGGCTGGTTCTTAGCAGGGGCGCGGTGAGGGTTGCCTGCAACTTCGGGGACCGGACCCTGACGAAGGACATGGATGGCGAAGTCTTGCTCGCCACGGACTCCGCGGCCGCCGTCGGGAACGGAAAGCTGACGCTCCCGGGGGAGAGTGCCGCCGTCGTGCGCCTGAAGTGACCGCGCGCCTTAAGTGACTGCGCCCACATGACGGACACCGGCCTTCGAGGCTGGGAGGCGGTGGCAGGATGGTAGGTATGACTTATTCGGCTGCGGAAAACCGCTATGAAACCATGCCCTACCGCCGCGTCGGACGCAGCGGCCTCAAACTTCCCGCGATCTCGTTGGGACTATGGCACAACTTCGGCGACGACAAGCCCTTCGAAGAGCAGCGCGCCATCCTGCGGCGGGCCTTTGATCTGGGAGTCAACCACTTCGACCTTGCCAACAACTATGGCCCGCCGGACGGATCGGCTGAGACGAACTTCGGCCGCCACCTGAAGGATGACTTCAAGCCGTACCGCGACGAGCTCGTCATTTCGACCAAGGCCGGTTACTACATGTGGCCCGGCCCCTATGGAGAATGGGGCTCCCGCAAGTACCTGCTCTCCAGCCTGGACCAGTCGCTTCAGCGGATGGGACTGGACTACGTGGACATCTTCTACAGCCACCGTCCCGATCCCGAAACTCCGCTGGAAGAGACCATGGGTGCGCTGGACCACGCAGTCCGTTCCGGCAAGGGGCTCTATGCAGGAATCTCGTCCTACACGCCCGAGCAGACCCTCGAGGCCGCCCGGATTCTCAAGGAGATGGGCACGCCGCTTCTCATCCACCAGCCCAGCTATTCCATGCTGAACCGCTGGACCGAGAACGGTTCGCCGAACCTCTACGAAACGCTTGACCAGGTTGGCGCAGGATCCATCGCCTCCTCCCCGCTGGCACAGGGGATGCTCACCAACCGGTACCTGAACGGCGTCCCCGCGGACTCGCGCGCCGCCAAGGAACGGTTCTTGTCCCAATCAGCGCTGACTGAGGAAAAGCTGAGCCGGGTGCGTGGTTTGAACGCCATTGCCGAAGGACGCGGCCAGACCCTCGCCCAGATGGCTATCGCCTGGATCCTGCGCGAGCAGCCCAAGGGTTCGCCTGTGACATCGGCCTTGGTGGGCGCGTCAAGTGTCGCGCAGCTGGAGGACACCGTGTCCGCGATCAACAACCTCGACTTCACGTCAGAGGAACTGACTGCCATCGACGAGTTCGCCGTCGAATCGGACATCAATCTGTGGGCGCAGAAGTAGATTCCGAAACTTAATACACTTGCGGGGCCGGCTGGGAACAAAGCCGGCCCCGTTCGGGTTGGCTACAATGCAAAGAGCGCCGAATGGCGCTGTGCCTTTAAGACGCCGTCGTACATCCAGGTACGGACGCGCTAGGTACCTGAGGTTAGTTCTCGAAGGAGTTCCGTGTCTTCACATCCGATTCGTGTCGCCATTGTCGGCGTAGGTAACTGCGCCGCTTCGCTGGTCCAAGGTGTCCACTACTATCGCGATGCCGACCCCCAGGCCACGATTCCGGGTCTGATGCATGTTGAGTTCGGCAAGTACCACGTCAATGACGTCCAGTTCGTCGCTGCCTTCGACGTCGACAGCAAGAAGGTCGGCCTCGACCTCGCTGACGCCATCGGCGCCAGCGAGAACAACACCATCAAGATCGCCGATGTCCCCTCCACCGGCGTGACCGTGCAGCGCGGCCACACCCTGGACGGACTGGGCAAGTACTACCGCGAGACCATCGTCGAGGCCCCGGAAGACGCAGTGGACATCGTCGCCGCACTGCGCGAGGCCAAGGCCGACGTCATGGTCTGCTACCTGCCGGTCGGTTCGGAGGAAGCCGCGCACTTCTACGCGCAGTGCGCCATCGACGCCGGTGTTGCCTTCGTCAACGCCCTGCCGGTCTTCATTGCAGGCACGAAGGAATGGGCCGACAAGTTCACCGCGGCTGGCGTGCCGATCGTCGGCGATGACATCAAGAGCCAGATCGGTGCCACCATCACGCACCGCGTCATGGCCAAGCTCTTCGAAGACCGCGGCGTCACGCTGGACCGCACGTACCAGCTGAACGTCGGCGGCAACATGGACTTCAAGAACATGCTGGAGCGCGACCGCCTGGAATCCAAGAAGATCTCCAAGACCCAGGCCGTAACCTCCAACGTCGAAGCCAAGCTCCACGCCGACGACGTGCACATCGGCCCCTCCGACTACGTCGCCTGGCTCGATGACCGCAAATGGGCGTTCGTCCGCCTCGAAGGCCGCAACTTCGGCGACGCCCCGGTGTCGCTCGAGTACAAGCTTGAGGTCTGGGACTCCCCGAACTCCGCCGGCGTGATCATCGACGCCATCCGCGCCGCGAAGATCGGCCTGGACCGCGGCATCGGCGGCCCGCTGCTCTCTGCTTCCAGCTACTTCATGAAGTCCCCGCCGGAGCAGTTCAACGACGACCTCGCCCGCGAAAAGGTCGAGGCCTTCATCCGCGGCGACGTAGAGCGCTAACTCCCGCTGCCGGCCTGCCCGGCCTGGCCGGATCGGCTGGACTGCCCGGACGCTCGCTCACTTGTGTGGGGTTTTGGCTGGACGCTCGCTCACTTACAAGTGAGCGGGCGTCCGTCGTTTAATGCTCGCTCGCTACACGGCGCTTGCAAAGCCGGATGCGACGGCGGGATCGACCCACGCTGATCGCAGTGCCTTCTTGATCTTTTTGGTTGCCTGCTCGAAACCATCTGCCAAATCTTCCTTGCGGAAGACGAGGACCGTCCATCCGGCTGCTTCGAAGGCCTTGTTCCGGCGTCGATCACTGAGTGTCTGGGCCTCCTCGAGGTGATGGCCGCCGTCGTACTGAATGGCGACCCGCCTTTGGCGGAACCCCAAATCCGCCGACGGCGAGAACGGATCGTCACTTCGCAGCTTGAGTTGAAGTTCCGGTTCGGGGATTCCAGCGTCCAGCATGGCCAAGCGAAGCAGGGACTCAGGCGCGGAATCCGCGCCCACGCGCATCAGTTCGAGCGCCTGCCGGGCACGCACGACGCCTTGTAAATTTGGATGCCGTTCCACGAGGGCGCGCAGTTCTTCAAGGGTCGTGAACGGGGTGTCCCGCCCTTCCAGCGCCTGGCGGGGTACGCGAATCAGCTCGTCGCCCATGCAGACGAGGTCGTTCAAAGGAAGCACCCGGGCCATGTCCAGCCAAGTGCGGGGGCGTGTGCTGATCCGTATTCCATCAACGGATTCGACCTCGTTCACGGCCGCGATCACCCTATGCGCGATCACGCCTTTGCGGCGGGCTCCAGGCAACGATCGCGGCTTGCTGAGGTGCAGCTCCGTCGAATCGGCAAGCCACGGCGGAAGGCAGGAGCAGCGAAGGCGCGCAGCCGTCACATGGGAGATCCAAGCCCCGGGAGTAGCGGCCGACAGCGCACGGGCGGCGGACTCAAGATCGAAGTCCCAGCCGACCGGACGGTAGAGGCTACGGCTGACGCGTTCGACGTCGGCGCGAAGCAGGCGGCTGCGCGGCACACCCTGGGCATGGGCCTCGGCAAGGGTGAACGGTCCTGAAAGCAGTTCAATGGGAAGGGCAATCTCGTTTCGCATACCCGCATTGTTGCGCAAATGGGCGGGTGCCTGCAGAAGTTATCCACAGGCTAGGGATTCGGCCGTAGGTCTTGTCGTGCTCGGGAGCTGTATGTGAGCGCGCGTTTCCCGAAAGTGCTGTATACGTGAGCGAGCGTTCTGCGAAAGTGGCACATAGGTGAGCGAGGGTTTCGTAAATATGGCAATACGTGAGCGTGCGTCAGAAGAGGCCCACCGGATTTCCGTGCTCATCGACGTCCATTCGCATCGCAGCGGGCTCCTTGGGCAGTCCGGGCATGGTCATGACTGCACCGGTCAATGCGACAATGAAGCCCGCACCGGTCTTGGGAATCAGCTCGCGCACGTGCACCGTGAATCCCTTGGGGGCACCCAACTGGGAGGCGTCGTCGGTGAATGAGTACTGCGTCTTGGCCATGCAAACCGGCATTCCGCTCCAGCCGTTTCTCCGGATGTCCGCGAGGCGCCTGAGCGCGGGGACGGAGAATTCCACGCCGTCGGCGCCGTAGATTTCCTGCGCGATCGTGCGGATCTTGTCCTCCACAGACAGGCTCAGAGGATACAAGTGTCGGAAGTCCGACGGCGCTGCTGCCGCCACCGCCGCGGCGACCTTCGCCGCGAGCTCATCACCGCCGTCGCCCCCTCCACCGCGGCCCCAGACATCCGCGACCGCCGCCTGGACTCCCTCCCGGGCGCACCAAGCCAGCAGCCATTCGAGCTCTTCTGTTGTGTCCGACGCGAATCTATTGACTGCAACAACCGGTGTGACGCCAAACTTTTCGACGTTGTGCACGTGCCGTTTCAAGTTCTCGACGCCCGCAGCGAGCGCCTCAACGTTCGGCTCCTTGAGAAGCTCCTTCGGGATGCCGCCCTGCATCTTCAGCGCCCTGATGGTCGCGACCACGACGACCGCGGACGGCGCCACGTCCGCGATGCGCGACTTGATGTCCATGTACTTTTCGGCTCCGAGGTCGGCGCCGAATCCCGCTTCCGTGACCACGATGTCCGCCAGCCGTTGGGCCGTTCGCGTGGCGATGAGCGAGTTACATCCGTGCGCGATATTGGCGAACGGGCCGCCATGCACGAGGGCCGGGGTTCCCGCGATGGTCTGCACGAGATTCGGTTTGATGGCATCCTTCAGCAGCATGGTCAGTGCACCCTGGACACCGAGATCAGCCACCGTAACCGGCCGCCGGTCATAGGTGTAGCCGAAAGTGATGCGGCCGAGGCGCTCGCGGAGATCATCCAGGTCCCTCGCGAGGCAGAAGACGGCCATGATTTCCGAGGCCACGGTTATGTCGAACCCGTCCTGTCGCGGCACTCCCTGAGCGGGCCCACCGAGGCCGATGATGACCTCGCGCAACGAGCGGTCGTTCATATCGAGGACCCGTTTGAACGTCATGCGGCGCGGATCAATGTTGAGCTCGTTGCCTTGGAAGATGTGGTTGTCCACAAGGGCCATGAGGGCGTTGTTGGCTGAAGTGATCGCGTGGAAGTCGCCGGTGAAGTGCAGGTTGATCTCGTCCATGGGGAGAACCTGGGAATAGCCGCCACCGGTCGCTCCTCCCTTCATGCCCAGGATCGGTCCGAGGGACGGCTCGCGCAACGCGACCATCACGCGGTGGCCGGCCCGTGCCAAGGAATCGGCAAGTCCTACCGTGGTTGTGGACTTTCCCTCACCCGCCGGCGTCGGGGACATGGCCGAGACGAGGACTATCTTGCCCGCGCGTTTGACGTCCGGGAGACGGAGCTTGGCGAGATCGATTTTCGCCTTGAACCGGCCGTACAGTTCCAATGCATCGACGTTGATCCCGGCATGCTCCGCGATCTCCTCGATGGGACGTATCGCTGCATTCTGGGCAATTTCAAGGTCGCTCAAGTTCTTTTCAGACATCCTTGTCCTCAACTCCGCGGGAACACTGTTCGCGACAATCTACCAGCCACGCCTTCATACGTGAGCGAGGGTTTGGGGGAGGGGGCCCATAGGTGAGCGGGCGTCGTCGGGAGGGGGCCCATAGGTGAGCGGGCGTCGTCGGGATTGGGCTCATAGGTGAGCGAGGGTCTAGCTTGGGCGGACGAGGACAGCACCGATGGCTGCGTGGTAGCTCTCGAGCGCGAACGCCGCCGTCCTCTGCCAGCCGAAGGCCTCGGCGTGCACGGCGGCGGCACGGCCCATGTCTTCGCGGGTCCGGGGATCGTCGTACAGGGCTTCGATGACATCGGCCCAGCGGGAGGGATTGTGGCCGTCAACCAAAATACCGGTCCGTCCGTCGGCAACGGCGCGGGACAGGCCGCCAACATTGGTGGCCACCACCGGAGTGCCGCAGGCCTGCGCCTCAAGGGCAACGAGCCCGAACGATTCGCTGAAGGATGGCATCACAACGACGTCGGCTGAACGGAACCAGCCCGCCAGCTTCGGCGCCTTGACCGGCGCACGGTGCGTTACGACGTCGTCGAGCCCAGCGGCCGTGATGAAGGACTGCAGATTGAAGTCCTTGGCGCCGCTCAGGGCGCCCAGGATGGTCAGTTCGAGGTCGATGTCGGGCCGCCTCTTGCGGAGGATGCCAACGGCTTGGATGAATACCTGCGGGCCTTTGAGCCGCTGGATGCGTCCGGCGAAGAGCAGGTGGAAACTACCGGGCCGCACGCCAAGCTCGGCGCGGGACCGGGCGCGGAACGCCGGGGTGAACACGGTGAGGTCAACTCCGGGCGGAGCGATGTCTATGCGGTCGAAATCGGCGTTGTAGTGCGATACGAGCTCTTGGGCCTCGGCGGGAGTGTTGGCCACGAGTCGAGTGGCTCCATCCACGATCCTCTGTTCGCCGTCTTCGCGTAGGCGCGGTTCGGGCCGCTCGCCGGATTCGAGCACGAGGTTTTTGACCTTCGCCATGGTGTGCATCGTGTGGATCAACGGCACGTTCCACAATGCGGAGAGTTCAAGGCCGGCAACGCCGGACACCCAATAGTGCGAATGGATGGCGTCGTAACGGCCGTGCGGTTGCCGTTGCCGGATCCTCTCGATTTCGGCAACCATGGTGTGGAGGAGCTCGGGAAGTTCCTCCTTGGGCAGTTTCCGGGGCGGGCCCGCCAGGACGTTATGGACACAGACACCGGGACCGGGATGTTCGACGGCGGGCTGCCCGGCCGACGTCGAACGCGTGAAGATCTCTACCTCCACGCCAAGATCCGCCAGTGCCATGGCCAGTGCGCGGACGTAGACATTCATGCCGCCGGCATCCCCCGAACCCGGCTGCTCCATGGGCGAAGTGTGGAGTGACAGGAAGGCTACGCGACGGATCAACGACACCGCTACCTCCTGTATCCAACGCAATTCCACGAGCCCCGCAAAGCGAAAATCCTCTGCGTCCCAGCGAAAACACTACTCCTGACCTCCCTCGCACTGCAGCCGGCCCAACAAGGCCATCAGTGCAGGGCGGGCTGGTACCGTAACGGAGGTGAGCCATTCAACCAGCGAAGCAGGAACGTCGGCAGCCGCTAGCTACGAGATCCGGCCCGCCCGGGCAAGCGACTGGCCCGGAATCTGGGCGGTCCTGGAACCGGTGATCCGGGCAGGGGAGACCTTTACCTGGGACCGCGACACTTCCGAAGAGGCTGCCCGGCGCAAATGGTTCAAGGAAGCCCCCGGCCTGACCTTTGTGGCAGTGCGCGACGGCGAAGTGCTGGGTACCGGGGAACTGCACGCCAACCAGGGCGGCGGCGGAAGCCATGTGGCCAACGCCGGCTACATGGTCCATGCCGATCACGGCGGGCAGGGAATCGCTCGAGCACTTTGTGCCTATTCCTTGGTTGCTGCCCGGGATGCCGGGTTCAGGGCGATGCAGTTCAACGCCGTCGTCGAAAGCAACGTCCGCGCGGTGGGCTTGTGGCAGTCCATGGGCTTCCGTATCTTGGCGACCATCCCCGAGGCCTTCCAGCATCCGACCCTTGGCTACGTGGGGCTGCACGTGATGTACCAGGAACTCTGAGAGCTATGCACAATCGTGGCCGCGGCGTAGTCTGCCGTGCATGGACGCAACGCCCAGGACGCGATTCGACCCCCTTGCCGCTATCCGGGGGGATGTGCAGGCGGACGGACCCGATTCAGGCTGCGATCTCCTTCTGACAGGCACCGTGTTCCAGGACATTATCTTTACCGGCCTGGACCGCAGCCCGGAACCGGGTACCGAAGTGTGGAGCCAAGGCATGGGGAGCTGCCCCGGCGGCGTGGCCAACCAAGCCATCGCGGCTGCCCGGCTTGGGTTGAGGACCAGCCTCGCTGCGGCGTTCGGCGACGACGGGTACGGGGACTTCAACTGGCGGATCCTGGAAAGCCAGGAGCACGTGGACCTCTCCCTGTCCAGGCGGTTCGAGGGCTGGCATTCTCCTGTCACAGTCTCCTTGTGCGTCGATCAGGATCGTTCCATGGTCACTCATGGGCATCCCTCGCCCATGAGCGCGTCCGAACTGATTGGCGATCCGCCCAAAGCGCTCGCAGCCGTCGCGGATCTCGGCGAGGAGCCGGAGCCCTGGATGCTGGCGGCGAGGAAGGCGGGCGTCAAACTCTTCGGCGACGCCGGATGGGATCCGACCGGAGTGTGGTCCTCGAAGCGGCTGGACCAGCTCAGCAATTTCCACGCCTTCATGCCGAACCAGCGGGAGGCGATGGCCTTCACCGGCAAGGACAACCCCTGGTCTGCGCTCTACACGCTGGCCGACCGCGTCCCGGTGGCTGTAGTGACGCTGGGAGCGCAGGGAGCCATGGCCGTGGATTCCGAAACCGGCGAGGAGGAGTGGGTGCCATCGCTTCCCGTGACGGCGTACGACCCCACGGGAGCGGGGGACTGCTTCGGTGCGGCGTTTGTTGTGGGCTGCCTGGCCCGATGGCCATTGGGTGACCGGCTCCGTTTTGCCAATCTTTGCGCCTCGCTGGCGGTACAGGAAGTGGGTGGCTCGCTGGCTGCACCTGGTTGGGGAGACATCGCCGATTGGTGGCAGCGAGCGAACGCCCGGAGGGAGCGGCAGTCCAGCCAGTGGCTCAAACGGTTCGCTTTCCTCGAGGACATTGTGGCGGATGTCCCGCCCGGGGCCCAACGTCGTGCAACAGCGACGATCGCCCACAACTCGGACGCCTGAGCCACGCTCACCCCGCCGGACAAGCCGCTCACGCGAGTCAGCCCGCTCACCGCGAGTCAACCCGATCGCCGTCGCGGCACTAGAATCGTGAGGGTGACTTACGAAGCAGCTGCCAGTTTCGAGCCCTCGACGACATCGGGTTCGGCAACGGTCCTCGAACGATCAGCCGTCATCGACTTGGACGCCATCCGGCACAACGTTCGCCAATTCGTGGCTATCGCCTCACCCGCAAACGTCATGGCCGTGGTCAAGGCCGACGCATATGGGCACGGCGCGGTGCAGGTAGCCCGCGCGGCACTTGAAGCCGGCGCCCGATGGCTTGGTGTTGCCCATATTTCGGAGGCCTTGACCCTGCGCGCGGCTGGAATTGATGCTCCCATGCTGGCTTGGCTGCACACCACCCAAAGCAACTTCCAGGCGGCAGTCGCCGCCGGCGTCGACGTTGGGATATCCGGCTGGGAACTGGACGCGGTGGTCGCCGCGGCACGCGAACAGGAACGACCCGCCCGCATCCATCTCAAGGTGGACACCGGCCTGGGCCGCAACGGCTCCACGATCGCCCAATGGGACAAACTGGTGGGCCAGGCTATGGAGTACCAGGACGAGGGCCTCCTGCGCGTCGTGGGCATCTTCTCGCACTTGGCCGTGGCCGATGAACCGCACCGTCCCGAGACCGATGAGCAGTTGGCGGCTTTCCGGGAAGCAATTGCCGTGGCCGAGGACGCCGGGGTGGACACCGAAGTCCGGCATCTGGCCAATACGCCCGCCACGCTTTCCCGCCCGGATGCCCATTTCGACCTCGTCCGCGTGGGGCTCGGGCTTTACGGACTGTCCCCCTTCGAAGGACAAATCTCCGCGGAACTTGGCCTCCGTCCCGCCATGACGGTCCGCACCCTCGTTTCCAACTGCAAGCGGGTGCCCGAAGGACAGGGGGTGTCCTACGGGCTCAACTACCGGACGTCGAGCGAGAGCGCCTTGGGCCTGATCCCGCTGGGTTATGCCGACGGCGTGCCGCGCGTCGCCACCGGCGGGCCGGTGCGGGTCAACGGGGTCAACTACCCCGTTGTGGGCCGGATCGCCATGGACCAGATGGTCATCGACCTTGGGAACGCTGTGACGGACGAAGCCGGCTGGCTCGGTGCCGAAGCCGTCATGTTTGGTGACGGCGCCGACGGCGGCCCGACGGCGGAAGACTGGGCCGCCGCCGCGGGGACCAACAACTATGAGATTGTCACCCGCATCAGCCCGCGCGTCCCGCGCATCTACATCAACGAGACCCCGGGGGCGGATGCCCGGTGAGCGGGGCCCCGATTGACAAAATCCCGTTGAAAGAGGCGTTGTGGGAACGGACCGTCAAAGTCGCGACGGCGGAGCAGACGCACGCTTTGGGCTCGGCGCTCGCAGGGGTCCTTGAGCCGGGTGACTTGCTGGTCCTGACAGGCGAACTCGGCGCCGGCAAGACTACTTTCACCCAGGGACTCGGCGAAGGACTGGGCGTCCGTGCCGGTGTCATCTCACCCACGTTTGTCCTGGTGCGGATCCACCCCAACCTGCCGGACGGGCCGCGCCCCGGCGGCCCTGACCTGGTCCACGTTGATGCGTACCGGCTGGCATCAGCTGCCGAAATCGACGACATCGACCTCGAAAACACCATGGACAACTCCGTGACAGTGGTCGAGTGGGGGCGCGAGCGCGTGGAACACCTTTCGGATAGCCGCCTGGACATCGAGATGCACCGGACGGTGGGCGGCGCGGCGGCAACCCGGCCGGAAGCTGGCCAGGATGCCGTGTTGGATTTCGACCCGGAGGACGACGACGAACCCCGCACCATCGTTTTCCGCGGCTTTGGCCCTCGCTGGAGCGCCGTGCCCGAAATACTGGAGGAGAGCGCCTGATGCTGATCCTGGCCATTGATACTTCGGCCGTGGCGAGTGCGGCACTCATCTCGGACGACGCCATCGAGGGTGTCGTGGAGTCCTTCGCCACGGAGGACACCCGCAGCCATGCCGAAGTTCTGGCGCCCGGGATTGAGAAGCTTCTGGCCGACGCCGGAGTGAGCGGCGCGGACATCGACCTCATCGTCACAGGTGTTGGCCCCGGGCCGTTCACGGGCCTCCGTTCGGGGATCGCTACTGCCCGCACTTTGGCGTTTGCCTGGAACAAACCCCTTTTCGGTCTCATGAGCCTGGACGCGGTCGCATTGGAAGTGGCCGAATCAACCGAGGCGCAGGCCGAGTTCCTGGTGGCCACGGATGCCCGTCGCAAGGAGGTCTACTGGGCGCGCTACACGCTCAATGATGGCCAGCTACCGCAACTCGTGGACGGTCCGCACGTCGGGTTCGCCTCGGAGCTGCCCGATCTCCCGGTCTTCGGTGCCGGCGGCGGCATTTACGCGGACGTCGTCGACGCGAACGAGGAATTCAGCACCACCCAGCCCGACGCGGCCTCGTTGGGCCAGTTCGCCATGGCCCTCCTTGCGGCCGGCGCGGAACTGCCGGATTCCACTCCGTTGTATTTGCGGGAATCCGACGCGCAAGTGCCTGGCCCTAGGAAGCGTGCCCTGTGAACCCCTCGTACCAGTTCAAGCTCGACGGCGTGACCTTGCGCGACATGACCGCCGACGACGTCACCGCCGTCGAGGTACTCGAACGTCGGCTTTTCCCGGTGGACGCGTGGCCGATGCAGATGTTCTTCGATGAACTTGCCCAGGTTGATACCCGCCGCTATGTGGTGGCCGAAGCTGACGGGCAGATTGTGGCCTACGCCGGGCTCATGTGCATCGAACCGATCGCGGACGTGCAGACGATCGCCGTCGTGCCCGAATTCGAAGGCAGGGGAATCGGCTCCGCCATCCTCACGGAACTGATCGAAGAGGCCCGGCGGCGCGGCGCGGTGGAAGTGCTCCTGGAGGTCCGCGAGGACAATCCACGGGCGCAGGCACTCTACGTGCGGTTCGGCTTCGAGCAGATCCATGTCCGTCGGCGGTACTACCGCGACGGCACGGACGCCCTCATCATGAGGCTGACATTGACTGAAGGAACACCGGCATGAACCAACCCGGCCACGCGAACCAACCCGCCACCGTCCAGCCGCTCGTGCTCGGGATCGAGTCCTCCTGCGACGAGACCGGCGTCGGGATTGTCCGGGGCACCACCCTGCTGACCAACACCGTGTCCTCTTCGATGGATGAGCATGTCCGTTTTGGCGGCGTCATTCCGGAGATCGCTTCCCGTGCTCACTTGGACGCCTTCGTGCCCACGCTGCAGGAGGCCCTGCACGAGGCCGGTGTGACGCTGGAAGACATCGACGCCATCGCCGTGACCTCCGGACCTGGCTTGGCAGGGGCGCTCATGGTGGGTGTCTGTGCGGCCAAGGCCCTCTCTGTTGCCACGGGCAAGCCGCTCTACGCGATCAACCACTTGGTGGCGCATGTCGGCGTCGGGCTCCTTGACGGCGCCGCCGGCGGCACTGGAGGGCTCGGTTCGGGCTGTCGGCTGCCGGAAAATCTCGGTGCGTTGCTGGTTTCGGGAGGGCATACGGAAATCCTGCGCATCCGCAGCATCACCGACGACGTCGAGATGCTCGGCTCCACGATCGACGACGCCGCAGGGGAGGCCTACGACAAAGTGGCGAGGCTCCTGGGCCTTGGCTACCCGGGCGGACCGGCCATCGACAGACTCGCCAAGCAAGGCAACGCCAAGGCCATCCGCTTTCCGCGCGGCTTGACGCAACCGAAGTACATGGGAACCGCGGAGGAGCCGGGACCGCATCGCTACGATTGGTCCTTCAGTGGGCTCAAGACCGCCGTCGCGCGCTGCGTTGAACAATTCGAAGCCCGCGGGGAGGACGTTCCCGTTGCCGATATCGCCGCCGCATTCCAGGAAGCCGTAGTGGACGTCATCACGTCCAAGGCTGTGCTGGCCTGCAAGGAGAACGGCATCACCGATCTTCTGCTGGGCGGCGGAGTTGCAGCCAATTCCCGGCTCCGTGAGCTCACGGGTCAACGCTGCGACGCGGCGGGCATCACCTTGCACGTGCCGCCGCTGTCACTGTGCACCGACAACGGTGCCATGGTCGCTGCCTTGGGCTCGCAGCTCATCATGGCGGGAATCGGTCCCAGCGGCGTCGCGTTCGCTCCGGATTCCTCCCTGCCGGTGACCACGGTTTCTGTGTAGGCGGAGGAACCCGGCCGGACGCTATGCGGTCGGAACGGACCGCATTTGCTGCACAAGATCCTGCACGACCGCGTGAAGATCGCCGTCGTGCTGGGCGGCGACGCGGCGCTGGCGCTGGTAGCCTGCTCCGCGGGCGATGATCTTTTCGACGTCGGCCAGTTCCGCCGAGCACCCGAGCTTCTCCGCGACAGGCGCCAGGCGCAGCAGCGTTTCCTTCAGATGCTCAGTGACAAGCTGCTCGTTGCCTTCGGCATCGAGGATGATGATCGCGTCCATGCCGTAACGGGCGGCGCGCCACTTGTTTTCCTGGATGTGCCATGGCGGCATGGTCGGAATGCTGCCGCCGTTGTCCAGGATCGTTGAGAACTCGTCCACGAGGCATTGGGTCAGGGCCGCAACAGCGCCGACTTCCTCAAGGGTGGCCAGGCCGTCGCAAATGCGCATTTCGATCGTGCCCAGATTCGGCACGGGCCGGATATCCCAGCGGATTTCGGACAGGGTGTCGATCACCCCGGTAGTGAACATGTCCTGGACATAGGACTCGTATTCGGCCCAGCTGGGGAACTGGAAAGGCAGCCCTGCCGTGGGCAGTTGCTGGAACATGAGCGCGCGTTGTGACGCATAACCGGTGTCTTCGCCGCCCCAGAACGGGCTCGAGGCGGACAACGCCTGGAAATGGGGAAAGTAGTTGACCAGTCCATCGAGGATAGGGAGCGCCTTGTCCCTGCGGTCCAGGCCGACGTGGACGTGGACTCCGTAGATGACCATTTGCCGTCCCCACCATTGGGTGCGGTCGATCAGCTTGGCGTAGCGTTCTTTGTCCGAGACCGGCTGAAGCTGCGGCGGGCTGAAGGGATGGCTTCCGGCGCAGAAAAGCTCCACACCCATGGGGTCGGTGACTTCCCTGACGGCCTGAAGCGAGCGGGCCAGGTCTTCCTTGGCTTCCTTGACGGTGTTGCACACGCCTGTGACGAGTTCCACGGTGTTCAGGAGCAATTCCCGCTTGATGTGCGGATGTTCGTCGTCTTCGTTCAAGTCCGGATGCCGCGATGCCACGCCCCGGAGGACCTCATTGGCGACCGAGACCAATTCGCCGGTGCGTGCGTTGACGAGCGCGAGCTCCCATTCCACCCCCAGGGTCGACTGCCTGGATGAAGCGAAATCAATCTGCACGTGGGTCCCCTCGGTATTTGCCAAAAACGCCCTGAGCAATGCCCGCCGTGGGGCCGTCAGCGGTTGGCTCAAGTCTAATGCAGGGGCGGTACGGTACCGCATGATGGGACCGCGAGGTAAAAAGGAGAACTAAAGCCATTTGCTAATGAGAATGATTTGCATATAAGATAACCGGCATGCATCTTACTGTTGTCAGCTCACTGGACAGTCAATGCCGCGAAGCGGCCACCACCAGGCTTGGGCGGACCCACCGCGATTCGGTGGTGGTCCTGCACGACCTCCTGGACGGCTCCATCGTCCTGCGAAGGATCTTCCGCAAGGGTGAACTGGTGGAGCAGGCGCAAACCGCTTTGGAACACGGCTGCCTCAGCTGTACTGTCCGCCTCGATGTTGTCCCGACGGCGGAACGCCTCGCGTCCTCCGGCCACGACCACATCGTCCTGGGCCTGCCGCCCGGGGTCTCCGTGGACATGGCGGTGGCCGAACTCAAGCGCGGGCTGGAACGGCCCGCCGTCATCGACAACGCCGTGTTGGCAATCGATCCCTCCGGGCTGGAAGACCACATCTGGGACAAGCACACGCTGTATGAATCCGGCTTCACGGCCATGCCGGAGGATGAGCGCACCAGCGGAGAGTTTCTCATCGGGGAATTGGGCCATGCGGACACCGTCATGGTGCATGCCGGTCTTGGGGCAGAGCTGGCGGGCTTGCGTCCGGACTCAAGCGAGGACTGGACCCTGGGGCTGGAACTGCTCGGGCAGCTTGCGCCGCACGCCGCCGTTTCCGCGGGCGACGACGACTTCCGGCCCGGCTGCTACGACGGCGCCGAGGCTCTGGCCAGGGTTCGTCGTGGTTCCGTGAGGGTTCCGCTCGAGGAGGAGTCGGGGCGTTTCCGGACTGTGCTCCACAAAGTGGAGCGTCCGCTTCATCCACGACGGTTCCAGGAGGCGCTACCCAAGCTGGCCGAGGGATGCCACTGGATGCGGGGCCGTTTGTGGATTGCCTCGGCGGCCAAGGTGCGGATCGCGGTGCAGGGAATCGGGCCGCGCGTCTGGCTCGAGGGCACAGGCGAGTGGCTCGCGGACGCGGGCAACGGCCCTGTCCTCGCCGGTAAGGGCCTGGAACAAGGAAAGGGCCTCCCCGACGTCGACGCCGTCCTTGACTGGCATCCCCGCTTCGGCGACCGGGGCACGGTGCTGGCCGTGACCGGACGAGGGGAAGATCTCGACGACGCCGAAATCCGGGCACTCCTGGACGGATGCGCGCTGAGCGAAGCAGAGATGAGGCTCGGCTTCGCCGGACTCGAGGACCCCTTTGAACTCGAATCCACCCTTTAGCCGAGCTCCAGCTCCGGTGGAACAAAACCGCAATCAAACAAGTCAAAACCCGAGAAGGAGAACCCCATGAAAGTCAGGAATTCGCTGCGTGCCCTCAAGAAGATCCCCGGCGCGCAAGTCGTCCGCCGGCGCGGCCGCACCTTTGTCATCAACAAGCTGAATCCTCGCTTCAAGGCGCGCCAAGGCTAGCTCCCCGTCTAGGCTGGGCAGAGAACCCGCTACGCGAAGGAAGTCCCGTTATGCCGATCCTCAATAAAGACATGACGCTCTGTATTTCTCTCTCTGCCCGGCCGAGCAACAACGGAACGCGTTTCCACAACTTCCTTTACGAAGCGCTCGGCCTGAACTGGATCTACAAGGCCTTCGCTCCCACCGACCTCCAGAATGCGATCGCCGGTGTTCGCGGCCTGGGCATCCGCGGCTGCGCCGTCTCGATGCCCTACAAGGAAGATGTCATCGCCTTGGTTGACCGCATGGACGCTTCGGCGGCCGCTATTGACTCGGTCAACACGATCGTGAACGACGCCGGCGTACTGACGGCGTACAACACGGACTACACCGCGATCGCGCAGTTGATCGAGCGCAACGCGATCGACCCGGCGTCCTCGGTTCTGCTCCGTGGTTCCGGGGGCATGGCCAAGGCAACCGCGGCTGCCTTCCGCGACGCCGGCTTCTCCCGCGTTACCGTGGTTGCCCGGAACGAAGAGTCCGGGCGGTCCCTTGCCGGGCTCTACGGCTTCGGCTGGCAGGCCGACATAGGGGAGTCGACGGCGGACGTGCTCGTCAACGTGACCCCGATCGGCATGTCCGGCGGACCTGACTCCGGCTCACTGTCCTTCCCCGAAGAGGCGGTGGCGGCCGCGCACGTGGTGTTCGACGTCGTCGCCCTCCCTGCAGAGACGCCGCTCATCAAGGCCGGCCGTGCGGCAGGAAAGACCGTGATCAGCGGCGCTGAAGTGGCCACCATCCAGGCACTCGAACAGTTTGTGCTCTACACGGGCATTACACCGACACCGGAGCAAGTGGCCGCGGCCGAGGAGTTCACGCGCGCCCAATAGGGCGCCGCGGTCCAGGGTCCAGCTCAGGCGGCCGCTACCGGCTCCACCACAACAGCCACCTTTTCCTCGCCGATCCTCGTGAGGACCAGGGTGGCTGTTTTGCTGCCGCGGGATTTTGCCGGGCCCTTTCCGGGCGGCAGCAATTGTTTCCGCAGCTCTTCGGGGGTAACGGAGGTGCCCCGCTTCTTGATGTCGAGGACGCCGATGCTGTTGGCCTTCACCCAGGCCTTGAGGGCCTTGACGTTCAGCGGCATGACTTCCAGGACTTTGTAGGCGCGGGCGAACGGGGTCTCCACCAGTTCCGGAGCGCAGATATAGGCAATGTGGTGGTCCACCAGGTGGCCGCCGAGCCGGAGCGCGACGTCGGCCACCAGGCCCGCGCGGATCACTGCGCCGTCCGGTTCGTACAGGTATCCTTCCACGGGCCCGACGCCGGGCACCGGGCCGCCGTCGAAATCTTCGCCGCTGGTGATCTCTGCCGCGCCCTGCGGCCCGAGCACAAGGGCAGCGCGGCGGATGCCCGGGCGGGAGACGTCATTGAACCACAGCGTTACTTCCGTGACGTCCCCTCCCACCGAAACCCACTGTGCCTCGCAGCCGGCCGGAACCGAATCATGTGGCATCCCCGGGCCCATCTTGACCCCCACGGACCTGCCGGTGGCGGCCAATGATTCAACGAAGGACAACGGCGGCGAGAACGCCTCCGGGTCCCAGATCCGTGTGGTTCCCGACGACGACGTCGTGCGGCGCGCCGGATCGAGCCACACGCCGTCGACCCCGTCGAGGGGCACCGACGTGGCGTCGGAATGCACCACCGTTGCGTGCGGGAAGGACATGAGGTTGATCGTGGCGCACGCTGCGGTGGTCTCGTCGAGTTCCACGGCGGTGACCTTGATGTCCATGGAGGCCATGGCCATGGAGTCGGCTCCAAGCCCGCAGCCCAGGTCCGCGACGTGCTGCGTGCCCGCCTTGGCGAAGCGTTCGGCATGCCTGGCTGCGACATTGAGCCGGGTGGCCTGTTCCAGGCCGGCCTGGGTGAAGAGCATTTGCCGGGCGAATTCGCCGAACTTGGCCTCGGCCCGGGTGCGGAGCCTGGACTGGGTGAGGACGGCGGCCACGAGCGCGGGGGAGTGGCCGTCCTTGCGCAGGCGCGCATTGAGGGCGAAGGCTTCGCCATCGCGGTACGGTCCCAAGGACGCCAGCAGCTCCCAACCTTCCGTTGTCAGCAAGGGGGCAATCTGGTCCGGGGATGTGTCAGCCATGGGAACTAGCCTAGTGCTCGCCGGTGATACGGGGTCGGGAGGGATCCGGGACCGCTCGGGCCGATAGGGTTGATGCCATGGAAGACAACCCAGTACGCCAGCCTGACGACGCCAATGGTTCTCCCTCTGCCCCCGATAAACGTCCCTTCGCCGGAAATCTTTCCAAGTATGCCCGCCCTGCGCTCATCGTGGGTGCTTTGATTGCCATTGTCTGCATCGCGCTCTTGATCATTATTTTCTTCCTCGACTCTTTCAACGCCGCCACCTACTCCATGACCGGAAAGAGCGTCCAGGATGCCACGGATGAAGCCCGGGACATCCGTGACAGCTACACCGGTGCCCGCATCGGGGCGATCGTCGGGCTGGTGGTGTTCGGCGTCGTCGCGCTCGCCAGCGGCGTAGTCCTCTACCTGAACCGCGGAACCGGACCGAAAGAAGAGTACGACGACGGCGAGGACGTCGACTTCGACGACCTCGCCGGGCAATGAGCTACTTGACCCGGAAGCTGCCCCTTTGGACGTTCACCCACGACGGAATTCTGGCACTCGCCTTGACCGAGTGCTAATGCTTACATAGAGTCTTGATTAGCACTCTCCCTAGGCGGGTGCTAATCATGCCGCCAGGCAACTTACCGGCACCGCGACGACGGTAAGCCCGCCACGGCACCCCTGGTTTGATAGTCCATGTACTACCTCACGTAAAGGAGAGATCCGAGTGTCGGTCTCCATTAAGCCTCTCGAGGATCGCATTGTTGTCCGCCCGCTCGAAGCAGAGCAGACCACGGCTTCCGGCCTGGTCATCCCGGACACTGCACAGGAAAAGCCGCAGGAAGGCGAAGTTGTTGCAGTTGGCCCCGGCCGCTTTGATGACAACGGCAACCGCGTGCCCGTCGACGTAACCGTTGGCGACGTCGTCATCTACTCCAAGTACGGCGGAACTGAAGTCAAGACCGGCGGCAACGAATACCTCGTTCTGTCCGCCCGCGACGTTCTGGCGATCGTCGTTAAGTAATTCCCCTGGATCCCGCATCGCAGATCGGGTCGGACTTCTTCCGGTCGGATCAGCGGTGCGGGTTTTCCGTCTTGAAAGGACACAACCATGGCAAAGCAGCTTGCGTTTAACGACGCTGCCCGTCGCTCGCTCGAAGCAGGCATTGACAAGCTCGCCAACACCGTCAAGGTCACCCTTGGCCCGCGCGGCCGCAACGTCGTTCTGGACAAGAAGTGGGGAGCTCCCACTATCACCAACGACGGTGTGACGATCGCCCGCGAAGTCGAACTCGACGACCCGTATGAGAACCTTGGTGCACAGCTGGCCAAGGAAGTCGCCACGAAGACCAATGATGTCGCAGGCGACGGCACCACCACGGCCACCGTGCTGGCACAGGCCCTCGTCAAGGAAGGCCTGCGCAACGTTGCCGCCGGAGCCGCTCCTGGCGAAATCAAGCGCGGCATCGAGGTTTCCGTGCGGGCCGTGGCTGCCCGCCTCCTGGAGAACGCCCGCGAAGTAGAAGGCACCCAGGTTGCCAGCGTTGCCGCGATCTCCGCCCAGAGCGATGAGGTTGGCGAGCTCCTCGCCGAGGCTTTCGACAAGGTCGGCAAGGATGGTGTCATCACCATCGAAGAGTCCTCCACCACGCAGACCGAACTGGTCCTCACCGAAGGCATGCAGTTCGACAAGGGCTACCTGTCCCCGTACTTCGTCACTGACGCGGAACGCCAGGAAGCCGTTCTGGAAGACGCGCTCATCCTGATCAACCAGGGCAAGATCTCCGCGCTGCAGGAATTCCTGCCGCTCCTCGAGAAGGCCCTGCAGGCTGCCAAGCCGCTCTTCATCATTGCCGAGGACATCGACGGCGAGGCACTGTCCACGCTGATCGTGAACCGTATCCGTGGCACCCTGAACGTCGTTGCCGTCAAGGCTCCGGGCTTCGGCGACCGCCGCAAGGCCATGCTGCAGGACATTGCCACCCTGACCGGCGCACAGGTTGTCTCCCCGGAGCTCGGCCTGTCCCTGGACCAGGTTGGCCTCGAGGTCCTCGGCAGCGCCCGCCGGATCACTGTCACGAAGGACAACACCACCATCGTTGACGGCGCCGGCACTCCTGAGGATGTCGCAGCACGCGTCGCCCAGATCCGTGCCGAGCTGACCCGCACGGACTCCGACTGGGACCGGGAAAAGCTGCAGGAAAGGCTTGCAAAGCTGGCAGGCGGCATCGGCGTCATCAAGGTCGGCGCAGCCACCGAGGTCGAGCTCAAGGAAAAGAAGCACCGTATCGAGGACGCAGTGTCCTCCACGCGTGCTGCCCTTGAAGAAGGCATCGTCTCCGGCGGTGGATCCGCCCTCATCCACGCCCTCAAGGCTCTGGACGAGGACGCTGCCGTCAAGGCACTGGAAGGCGACGCGGCTGCCGCCGTCGGCATCGTCCGCCGCGCCTTGACCCAGCCCCTTCGCTGGATCGCCCAGAACGCCGGCTTCGACGGCTACGTCGTGGTTGCCAAGGTTGCCGAGCTGGAAGACAACCACGGCTTCAACGCGAAGTCCGGAGCGTACGAGGACCTGATCGCCGCAGGCGTGATCGACCCCGTCAAGGTCACCCGCTCCGCGCTCCAGAACGCCGCGTCCATCGCAGCCTTGGTTCTCACCACCGAGACCCTGGTTGTCGAGAAGCCGGCCGAGGAAGACGAGCACGCAGGCCACAGCCACTAATACTGGTTGATCGATGCAGGAGGCCCGGTCCCCTTTTGGGGGCCGGGCCTCCTGCATGTGCGCTGGGGCCGGATGACCACCGGATGCCGGCTGTACGGCATGGAGGATTGACCCGGAAAACGCTCCGGAAGCTCCCAGCCGCTTGTGTCCTAATGGATCGTAGGAAGTTGGTTGAACGCGGTCTCAATTGACGATGAACTTTTCGAATCAGTAGGGTAGACGGTTTGAGTAGCACCCTGGAGGCAAGACTTTGACAACCACGCGCCCGATTGCGCTGCGGCGAACTAGCGGCGAGATACAGAATTCGGCGCCTAAATCGACGTTCCGTCCTGAAATCCAGGGGCTTCGATCTGTTGCCGTCCTCATGGTTGTCACCTACCACATCTGGTTTGGCCGGGTCTCCGGCGGGGTGGATGTCTTCCTCCTGGTTTCGGCGTTCCTTATGACCTTGCAGTTCACGAGGCGGCATGCCGGCGGCCGGCAAACGGAACTGATCATGCACTATCTCCATCACTTCCGGCGGCTCTTGCCCGCAGCCGTCACGGTGATCGTTGGAACGCTGGCCGCCACCTACCTCTTCATGCCAGCCACCCGCTGGGTCGATACCATCAAGCAGGGTTGGGCTTCACTTTTCTACGTCGAGAACTTCCTGCTTCAGTCGCAGGCCGTCAACTACTACGCCGCGGATCACAGCCTGGCAAGTCCCTTACAGCATTTCTGGTCGCTGTCCATCCAAGGACAGGTCTTCATCGTCTGGCCAATCATCTTTGTGGGAGCGGGCTGGGTGGCCAGAAGGTTCAGGCTCGCGTACGTTCCACTCCTCTGTTACATCTTCGGGCTAATCTTCCTGGTTTCACTGGCGTACTCGGTCCTTTACACCGCTACGGACCAAGCGGCGGCGTACTTCTCGACCGCGGCCAGGCTTTGGGAATTTGCCCTTGGAACTCTTCTGGCCCTCTTCCTGCCTTCGCTGAAAATACCCAGGTTAACCAGGATCGTCCTTGGCTGGCTCGGCATCCTGGCGATGCTTAGCTGCGGGCTCATTCTGGACGTCGAGGGCGTCTTCCCCGGGTGGTTGGCTTTGTGGCCCACGCTGGCCGCCGCCTGTTTGCTTGCAGCGGGCCAGACCCAAAGCCGATTCGGAATCGACCGCATCCTCAGTTCCAAGCCACTGGTGCGGATGGGGAACAATTCGTACGCCCTCTACCTTTGGCACTGGCCCATGTTGGTCATCTATTTGGCTTGGTCCGGCAAGACCCACGCCGGCTGGTTGTCCGGCACAGTGATCATTGCCGGTGCTTTCCTCCTGGCTGTTCTGACCACCAGATTCATCGAGAAGCCGTTGCGGGAGTGGAGGTGGCCCGAGGCCAACCGACGCAGAAGCGTGATTTCGCTGGTTGCGGTGGGGACCGTGGCTATTCTTCCGTTGACGGGTTGGCCCTTGCAGATCGAGCAGACAAACCGTGCGCTGGTTGCAAACATGGATGCCCGCAACCCGGGAGCGGCAGCCGTGGGCGGAGACCTCGTGTACACCCCCGATCCGGGGGTGCCTTTGGTTCCAAGCATGACCGCAGTTGATGGTGACTGGCCGGTTTTCCCGACCCCCTGTAAAGGGACGGCGGACCCGCAGGAATTCGTCAACCGCTGCACCAACGGGATCAAGAACGGGACGAAAAGCGTGGTGGTCATGGGCAGTTCGCACGCCCATGTGCTGAACACGCCGCTGCTTTCGATGGCCGCAAAGAACAATTGGAGCCTGACGTCCATCACCAAGGGATATTGTCCGCTTGGCGAGGACACCGCGGCAGACATCACGCAGGCGTGCGTTGACTTCAACAAGGCCACGCTCGCGGAGGTCCTGAAGATGAAGCCGGATGTTGTGGTGACGACGAGTACACGCACCAATGCGCAGAGCAACATCCCGGAGCGGCTCGATCCTTCCTGGGTCACGGAGGTAAAGACGCTTAACGACGCCGGAATCGAAGTTGTTGCCTTCCGGGACACTCCACGCACAGCGCAACCGGTTCCGGCCTGCCTGGAGAAGAACCCCGGCGCATATGTTGCGTGCGGTTCCCAGCGTGCCGAAATCTACTCCGAAGATTCCCCGACGGGGGCGGTGGCCGCGGAAATGCCCGACACGAAATTCCTGGACCTCTCGAAGTATTTCTGCCCCGACGCGAATTGTCCGGCAGTGATCGGCAACGTGATGGTCTACAAGGACGACAACCACGTGACCGCCACATACATGAAGACCCTGACCCCATACTTCGAGAAGGCGTTCATGGCCGCGACCGGGTGGAGCTAAAGCCTGTCGAACGGCTCGACGGCGGCCGCCGGGTGCTGTTGCTCACATTGCCCTCGCGGAATATGGGGATCGGCGGCGAGGTTCTACTATTTATTCAGAACCTTTCTGCACAGGCCAGTCCCGTAATGACGGGCTGGTCATCAGCTGCAACCCCTACCAGAGCAACCCCCAAGAACCAAGGTAAGAGGCGCACTCATGACCCAGCCCGAACACGATCCCTTTGGCTTTGTTGGCCTGACCTACGACGACGTCCTGCTGCTGCCCGGCCACACCAACGTCATTCCGTCAGAGGCTGATACTTCCTCCCGGATCTCGAAGCGGATTTCGGTCCAGACGCCGTTGTTGTCCGCCGCCATGGACACCGTCACCGAGTCCCGCATGGCCATCGCCATGGCCCGCCAGGGCGGCCTTGGCGTCATCCACCGCAACTTGTCCATCGAAGACCAGGCTGACCACGTTGACCGCGTCAAGCGCTCCGAGTCCGGGATGATCACCAACCCCCTCACCATCCACCCGGAAGCCACCCTTCAGGAACTGGACGAACTGTGTTCGCGTTACCGGGTTTCCGGCCTGCCTGTCATCGACACGGACGGCCGCCTGCTGGGTATTGTCACCAACCGCGACACCCGCTTCGTGCCGGAGTCCGACTTCCCCCTGCGGCTTGTCAGCGACGTCATGACCAAGATGCCGCTCATCACGGGCCACGTCGGCATCAGCCGCGAAGAGGCCTCTCACAAGCTGGCCACGAACAAGATCGAGAAGCTGCCCCTCGTCGACGAGCAGGGACGCCTCAAGGGCCTCATCACCACCAAGGACTTCACCAAAGCCGAGCAGTACCCCCTCGCGACGAAGGACGAGGAAGGCCGTCTCCGCGTCGGCGCCGCCATCGGTTTCTTCGGCGATGGCTGGGAGCGGGCCATGACCCTGATCGACGCAGGCGTCGACGCACTGTTCGTGGACACCGCCAACGGCCACTCTCAGGGCGTCCTGGACATGATCACGCGCCTGAAGTCCGATCCCGTCGCCGCGCACGTTGACATCATCGGCGGCCAGGCCGCCACCCGTGAAGGCGCCCAGGCACTGATCGACGCCGGTGCCGACGGCATCAAGGTGGGCGTAGGCCCGGGCTCCATTTGCACCACCCGCGTTGTTGCCGGTGTAGGCGTCCCCCAGATCACGGCCATCTACGAGTCCTCGAAGGCTGCCATCCCTGCCGGTGTCCCGCTGATCGCCGACGGCGGCCTGCAGTACTCGGGCGATATCGGCAAGGCCCTCGTGGCCGGTGCGGACACGGTCATGCTCGGCTCCTTGCTGGCCGGTTGTGACGAGTCGCCGGGTGAGCTGATCTTCGTGAACGGCAAGCAGTTCAAGAGCTACCGCGGCATGGGTTCCCTGGGTGCGATGCAGTCCCGTGGCAAGAACACGTCCTACTCGAAGGACCGCTATTTCCAGGCGGACGTTTCCGGCGACGACAAGCTCATCCCGGAGGGCATCGAAGGCCGCGTCGCCTACCGCGGCCCGCTCTCCTCGGTGGCATACCAGCTGGTCGGCGGCCTCCGCCAGACCATGTTCTACACGGGTGCTCCGACCATCGCCGAGCTCAAGGCACGCGGCAAGTTTGTGCGCATCACTGCGGCCGGGCTGAAGGAGTCACACCCGCATGACATCCAGATGACCGTCGAGGCTCCGAACTACGGTTCCCGCTAGGCGGTGCTCCCGTCCCAGGCAGCAACATGTGAGGCCGCCACCTCCCCCATGGAGGTGGCGGGCTCGCCTGTTTTAGGACGTATCGCCTGTCGTCATGCTGTACGTCACCCTGCCGGTACATCACGCCGCACTGGGATAACCTAGAGCAGTGACTTACGAGATTGAGATTGGCCGTGGCAAGCGTGGGCGTCGTGCCTACTCCCTGGATGACATCGCGATCGTCCCCAACCGCCGGACGCGCGACCCCAAGGACGTTTCCGTCTCATGGCAGATTGACGCCTACAAGTTTGAGATGCCGGTGATCGCCGCACCCATGGACTCCGCGATGTCGCCTGAATCGGCCATCGCACTTGGCCGGCTGGGCGGTCTGGGCGTTCTGGACCTCGAGGGCTTGTGGACGCGGTACGAGGACCCCCAGTCCGTGCTGGACGAGATCTCTGCCCTTGCGGATGAAACGGCCAGCCCGACGGTCACGCGGCGCATGCAGGAGCTCTACAAGGCCCCCATCCAGCCCGAACTGATCACCACCAGGCTTGCGGAAATCCGTGCTTCCGGCGTGACCGTGGCCGGCTCGTTGACGCCGCAGCGTACGCAGGAGCACTACAAGACCGTGGTGGCCGCCGGCGTCGACATTTTTGTCATTCGGGGCACCACCGTCTCGGCCGAACACGTCTCAAAGAATCATGAACCGCTGAACCTCAAGCAGTTCATCTACGAACTCGACGTACCGGTGATCGTCGGCGGGGCCGCCGGCTACACCCCGGCCCTGCACCTCATGCGTACCGGAGCGGCCGGCGTCCTGGTGGGATTCGGCGGCGGCGCAACGACCACCACGCGCCGTGCGCTCGGCATCCATTCGCCCATGGCTTCCGCCATTTCCGATGTCGCTGCTGCCCGCCGCGACTACATGGATGAGTCCGGTGGACGGTACGTGCACGTGATCGCCGACGGCGGCATGGGTTCTTCGGGTGACATCGTCAAAGCCATCGCCATGGGCGCCGACGCAGTCATGCTCGGCAGCGCTTTGGCCCGTGCGGAAGAAGCCCCGGGCAAGGGCTGGCACTGGGGCCAGGAAGCCCACCACCTTGAGCTGCCCCGCGGCGACAGGGTCAACGTCGGCACTGTCGGTCCCCTTGAGGAAGTGCTCTTCGGGCCAGGCCACCACACCAACGGCACGTCCAACCTGATCGGTGCGCTTCGCCGTTCCATGGCCACCACCGGCTACTCGGACCTGAAGGAGTTCCAGCGGGTCGACGTCGTCGTCTCGCCTTACTCGGGCCGGTAGCCTCCACTCGGTCCGCGTTAGCCGGCCCGCGAAAACCCTGCCCAAGCCGCTGGACAAGAAGTAGTGTGGGGAACTACGGGCTTTGTGCGATGGGAGGCGTCCAATGAGCAGTGTTGCAGATGGTTCGCAAAGGGATGATGCATCAACAGGTGCATTGAGTCCGCAGGCCCGGGCCAGATCCATAGACGTTCTCAAAGGCACCACTGAGCCTGGCAAGGAACTCGACATCCTGATTGTCGGGGGAGGCGTGGTCGGGGCCGGCGCGGCTTTGGACGCGGTGACCCGCGGCTTGTCGGTGGGCATCGTCGAGGCCCGGGACTGGGCTTCGGGAACCTCGTCCAGGTCCTCGAAGCTGATTCACGGGGGGTTGCGGTACCTGGAAATGCTGGACTTCGCGCTGGTCCAGGAGGCTCTCCAGGAACGCGGATTGCTGATCCAACAGGTCGCACCCCACCTTGTCCGGCCGGTCCCGTTCCTGTACCCGCTGACCCGGCGTTTTTGGGAGCGGCCCTACGTTGGTGCCGGGATCTTCCTCTATGACACGCTTGGCCTCACGTCCGGCCACAGCCGCGGTGTGCCGATGCACAAACACCTCTTCCGGCGCGGAACACTTAGGGCAGCGCCGAGCCTCAAGAGCGATGCCTTCGTCGGCTCCATCCGCTACTACGATGCACAGGTCGACGACGCCAGGCTGGTGGTCAACGTCGTCCGCACTGCGGCACACTACGGGGCGCACGCCGTGAACAGGATGCGCGTGGTGTCGTTCGTCCGCGAGGGCGAACGCGTGGTGGGCGCGAAGGTGGAAAACCAGGAAGACGGCAGCATCATCGAAGTCCGCGCCAAGCAAGTAGTCAATGCCACGGGAGTCTGGACGGACGAGACCCAGGCCATGGTGACGGATCGCGGCCAGCTCAAGGTCCGAGCTTCCAAAGGCATACACCTTGTGGTCCCGCGCGACCGCTTCCAGTCCACGGTCGGATTGATCCTGAGGACCGAAAAGTCCGTGCTGTTCGTCATCCCTTGGGGGCGGCACTGGATCATCGGCACGACGGACACCGACTGGAAGCTCGACAAGGCGCATCCTGCCGCGTCCTCGAAGGACATCGACTATGTTCTTGAACACGTCAACCGGGTCTTGAAGCGGCCCTTGACCCGTGAGGATGTTGAGGGGGTGTACGCGGGCCTCCGTCCGCTGCTGGCGGGGGAGAGCGACTCCACCGCCAAACTTTCGCGCGAACACGTGGTGGCGCACCCCGTTCCGGGCCTGGTGGTGGTTGCGGGCGGAAAGTTCACCACGTACCGGGTCATGGCGAAGGACGCCGTGGACGAAGCGACCCGGGCCATGGACGAGCGGGTACCCGCGAGCTGCACCGATACCATCCCGCTCCTAGGCGCCGAGGGGTTCAAAGCCGCATGGAACCGGCGGGCAAGAACCGCTGATGAGGCCGGGATCCACGTCGCAAGGGTGGAACATTTGCTCAACCGCTATGGCTCCATGACCCCGGAAGTGCTGGCCATCATCAAGGACAACCCGGCCATGGCCGAGCCGCTGCCGGGGGCAGACGACTATCTTTCAGCAGAGGTCGTGTATGCCGCGACCCATGAGGGTGCACGGCATGTCCATGATGTCCTGACCCGGCGCACGCGTATCTCGATCGAGTCGTGGGACAGAGGTGTTTCCGCGGTCCCTGTTGTCGCTAAGCTGATGGGAGAAATTCTTGGCTGGAGCGACGCGCAGCGGGAAAGCGAAATCAAGCACTACCTGGCCCGGGTGGAAGCTGAACGGCTCAGCCAACAGCAGCCCGACGACGAATCGGCCGATGCTGCGCGCATGGGTGTCGATGATATCGTCCCCCTCCGCTAAGCGGCCCGGGTTGGCTGGGCACACTGGAGGGAAAACGACTTGGCGGAACCACTGGACCCGTATGATGCCGAACTGACGACGCCGGAGACCGTCATCCTCGAGATGGAAGCGGTCGACAAAACAGATGCCGCGGGCCAGCTCGCCGAACGACTCTACGCTGCCGGGCGCATCACGGACCTTGAGGGCTTCCTCGAAGTCGTCAACTCCCGTGAGCACCAACTTGCCACCGGGTTGCCGGGCGGCATTGGCCTTCCGCATGCCCGCAGCGAGTTTGTCTCCCGGGTTTCCATCGCTGTTGGTGTCACGAAGTTCGGACACGCCTTGGACTTCGGGGCCAGCGACGGACCGGCAACCTTGGTCCTGCTCATTGCCACCCCCGCCAGTTCATTCTCGGACCACTTGGAAGTCCTCGCGACCTTGGCCCGCTCGCTGTCCAAGGAATCGTTCAGGGAATCCCTGCGGCGCGCCCACGATCCCGAAGTCATCGCGGAACTGATCAATTCCAGCCTGGTGTTCTTCGACCACTAGGGGGCAGGCCTTTCGTTTAGCTGTTCTACAGCTTGACGAAGTACGGTTAAGGGGTGTTGAAAACCGCTCTGAAGCCCCGCTGGATCGCAGGACTTGTCTTCGCGCTCCTGCTCTCCGGGGTCTTTGTGCTGCTCAGCCAGTGGCAGTTCGGCAGATCCACCCAGAGCGACGTCCCGGTTGAGGACCCCGCGGTGGAGCAAGTCAAGCCGCTTACCGGGCAACTTCAGCCTGGAACGTTCTTTCCGGGTTCGGCATCAGACCAAATGGTCAGCGCCAAGGGCAGTTACGACCCCGCCAAGCAGGTCCTGGTGGAGGGCCGGTTGCTCGCCGGGCAAAGAGGGTACTGGGTAGTGACCGCGTTTGCTGTCGACGGCGCCCCCGTCCTGCACGGTGTCGGCGCCTCCGCGAAGACCTGGATCCCCGTGGCCCGCGGCTGGGTCGCCGATCCTGCCCAAGCCGGGCCGCCGCCGTCGGGCACCATTGAGCTGACCGGACGGCTCCTGCCGTCCGAGGCACCAGTGCCAAACGTCGACGCCGGAGCGGGCCGCGCGTCTGCGGTTTCCGTCGCGGAACTCATCAACACATGGGAAGTCTCCAGCTATCCCGGCTTCATCGCCGCAACCTCGGAAGTATCGGCGGGCAAGACACTCGCACTTCCACCGCAGCTGAAGCCCTTGAATATCCCGGCCCAGCCCCCCAACCAACAGATCAACTGGCTCAACCTTTTCTACTCCGTGGAATGGGTGGTCTTTGCAGGATTCGCCCTCTACATCTGGTGGCGCATGGTGGCCGATGACTACCGGCGCACCCTCGAAGACGACGAGGAAGAGCCCGAGGACGAATTCCCGTCAGACGATTTGCCAGCAATTACCAAGCCAGAACAGGTAAAGCCATGATTGAGCCCAAACCGGCCATCCAGCCCGAACAGTCCGGAGAATCTGCCGCAAAGCCAAGCGCGGCCAAGAAACGCCGCTTCGGCGGAACAACGGCCCAGATCCGGTCGGCCCTGAAGTTCTATAAAGTCATGGCCTACCTCACCGGCACCATGCTGCTGCTCCTGTGCGCCGAGCTCGTCGCGCGCTATGTGTTCGGCGTGTATCTCTTCGCCGGCGGAACCAATGCAATCACTGGTCAGCCGTTCGGATTTGGATTCGCCGACGCTGAGTCCAAGGCGGTCCTGGGCGGCGTCAACGTCTCCGTGGGCGTCCTGATCGTCCATGGCTGGATGTATGTGCTGTACCTCATCTCGGACTTCCGGTTGTGGTCGCTCATGCGCTGGCCGTTCACGAAGCTCATCCTGCTCGCCTTGGGCGGCGTTGTCCCTCTCATGTCCTTCATCGTGGAGAAGAAGTTCCACTCGGAAGTAGAGATGGAACTCGCCGCGAATCCGCAGGCTTCCAAGCGCTACTGACGGGCGTGCCCCGGCGCGCATTGTGAGATCGCTAACGTCGGACAGTTTCCGGGCTGATTTCCGGGCTTCACGACCGGCTTCAAGGTGCACCGGGGCATCCCGGCAAAGTAGGCTGTTACGGTGACTACTCCCACCGCACCCTTCAGTTCTGAAGCTCAGACTTCCCAGAAGCCGGTGCTGGTTGTTGACTACGGTGCCCAGTACGCGCAGCTGATTGCCCGCCGCGTCCGTGAAGCGAATGTGTACTCGGAAATTGTTCCGCACACGTTCACCACCGAGCAGCTTCTGGCCAAGAACCCGGCAGCGATCATCCTCTCCGGCGGACCGTCAAGCGTTTATGCCGCGGGTGCCCCCAAGGTTGGCGCGGACCTTTTCGAGGCCGGCGTCCCGGTCTTCGGTATTTGCTACGGCTTCCAGGCGATGGCGAACGCGCTCGGCGGGAAGGTCGCGCAGACCGGTTTGCGGGAGTATGGCGCAACCGAGGCCACCACCGTTGGCGGACCGCGCTCCATCCTTGCGGGCGTCCCGGACTCCCAGAACACCTGGATGAGCCATGGAGACTCCGTTCATGAGGCTCCTGAAGGCTTCGAGGTCCTCGCGACCACCGCAGGCGCACCTGTGGCTGCTTTCGCGAACGAAGAGAAGCATCTCTACGGCGTGCAGTGGCACCCGGAAGTAAAGCACTCTGTCCACGGCCAGCAGGTTCTGGAGAACTTCCTTTTCAACGGAGCCGGCCTGAAGCCGAACTGGACCACCGGCAACATCCTCGAAGAGCAGGTGGACCGGATCCGCCGGCAGATCGGTGACGCCAAGGTCATCTGCGGCCTCTCCGGCGGCGTCGACTCGGCCGTCGCCGCAGCCCTCGTGCAGCGCGCCGTGGGCGATCAACTGACCTGTGTATTCGTGGACCACGGCTTGCTGCGCGAAGGCGAAGCCGAACAGGTCGAGCGTGACTTCGTTGCGGCAACCGGGGTCAAACTCTATGTCGCCAACGAGCAGGAGCGATTCCTCTCCGCCCTGGCCGGGGTCAGCGATCCCGAGACCAAGCGTAAGATCATCGGCCGCGAGTTCATCCGTGCGTTTGAGGAAGCAGAACGGGCCATCATCGCCGAAGCTGCCTCCGAAGGCGAGAGCATCAAGTTCCTCGTGCAGGGCACCCTGTACCCGGACGTCGTCGAATCCGGCGGCGGCGAAGGTGCCGCGAACATCAAGAGCCACCACAACGTGGGCGGACTGCCCGAGGACCTGCAGTTCGAACTCGTTGAACCGCTCCGCGCCTTGTTCAAGGACGAGGTTCGTGCCGTGGGCGCACAGCTCGGTTTGCCGCAGGAAATCGTCGGTCGCCAGCCGTTCCCCGGACCCGGCCTGGGTATCCGCATTGTCGGGGAAGTGAACAGGGAACGACTCGACCTGCTTCGCAAGGCAGACGCCATCGCGCGGGCCGAACTCACTGCAGCCGGACTCGACAACGACGTCTGGCAGATGCCTGTGGTATTGCTGGCCGACGTCCGCAGCGTTGGCGTGCAGGGCGACGGGCGCACCTACGGACACCCGATCGTGCTGCGTCCCGTTTCCTCCGAGGACGCCATGACGGCCGACTGGTCGAGGCTCCCGTATGACCTCCTCGCCCGGATCTCCAACAGGATCACCAACGAGGTTGACGGGGTCAACCGCGTGGTACTTGATGTCACCAGCAAGCCGCCGGGAACCATCGAGTGGGAATAGCATTCTGAGTGACCGGCCCCTGCTCCAGGGGCCGGTCACTTTGTATTTCCCCTGAAATCAGGGGTAATTTGCCTTTCCACCAGTGTTGCGGTGCGGACTGCCGGTCGATTCCCGCTACCCTCGAAAGTATGCCGATTTGGTCCAAGTCGTCTCGAGCTATCACAGAAAAGAAGGCAGCGGTGTCAGTAGGTCAAAGCCACGAAGAGAGCTCCCTGGAGCTCCGGAAATGGCTGTCCGGGCTCAAGCCCGTGACTGGTGCAGACACGATGCTGCGTTTCGTCAAGACGCCGGAAGGGTCGATAGACCTGAGCAACGGCCACCCCTCAGGCTTGGCACAGCTCCTCGCCGGGCGTCGAACCCGGCTTTCCACCCTGATCCGGGATCGCCAGCAGTATCTTGTTGCCGCGCGTGCCGCCAGGAACCTTCGCTCCAAGATTTTCGAATTGGGAAACGACCGGGGGATCGACGCCGGTTATCTGTCCTGCGGCACGGTCGTGTGGACGTCGGCGGTCGGAGGAAAACCCCAACGAGTCTCAGCCCCTGTTATGTTGGCCGCCATCTCACTCACGGCGCGGCCGGGCGAAGATGACTACGAGCTGCAACTCACCGAGCAGGCGGGCATCAACCCCGCGTTGGTCCGGCACTTGAAGACAGTCCATGGCATTGTCTTTGACGTCAACGCCGTGAGCCGTATGGCGTACAACACCGCGCGCCTTGATCCACAGCCGGTACTTGACCGACTGGCCACGTTGGTGCAACCGATCCACGGTGCCGAGGTAACCCCCAATCTCCTCATCACGACGTTGGCGGATCTGTCCGGGAACTTGGAAGACCCCTGGATCAACGAGAACAGCAGCGTCGTGGCCTCCCTGTTCGAAGCGGCCAACGGCGGGGATGTGGAACCCGAACCCATCAAGTCCGGACGGTTCCCGAACCTCGACGAGCGCGACCCCGCCGAAGAGTCGCTGCTCCTGGATGCGGACCCGGATCAGCAGTACGTGGTGGATGCCGTGCGGGCAGGCGATTCGCTGGTGGTGAGCACCCCGCCAGGCAGCGGCCAGACCCAGACGGCGATCAATGCCATCGGCGCCCTCGTCAATGAGGGAAAATCGGTGCTTGTCGTGGGCGACCGGCGGGCGAGCCTCAACGGTCTGGCGGCCCATTTTGAAGCCCTGGGCCTTGAATCGATGCTGTTCAGGCCGGGCAACGGTGCCACGCCCCAGCAGCTCAAGGGCCAGCTGGTCAGCGCGATCATCCGCAACGAAAAGTCGCTGGAGCCGCAACTTGCGAATCTCCACAAGACCCTGACCGAGCACCGCCATGCCCTCATGGACCATGTCGCGTCTTTGCACAATGTACGCCAGCGCTGGGGATGCTCGCCCTATCAGGCAATGCAGTCGCTCGCGGAGCTGACCTCGATCCAGCCTGCCCCGGCCACGACCGTGCGCTTGAAGCGCAGCGTGCTGGACAATATCAAAGACCGCGCTGAGCTGGCTGAAAGACTCCGACGCGCTGCCGAGCTTGGCAGCTTCAGCCGTGCATCGACGTCGAGCCCCTGGTACGGGGCACGCCTGGTCACCCGCAAGGAGACGGAGGAAGCCCAGCAACTGGCCAGCAGTGCCGCCGAACAGCTTCCCCGGTTGCGGGAGCGGATGAACCAGGTTGCGGAGCACTCCGAAATCCGGCTTGGGGCGAACTTCGCAGAATGGGGCGCCCAGCTTGAGCTTTTGATGGCGGTGCGGGAAAGCCTGGACAAATTCACCCCGGATATTTTTGACCGGCCAGTCCACGATCTGATTTCGGCGACCGCCACCTCCGCCTGGCGTCGTGAGCGGGCAGTGGAGATGCCCTCGATGCAGCGCTCCCGCTTGCGTCGCGTGGCAAAGGAGTACGTCCGGCCCGGTGTCCACATTGCGGATCTGCACAGCTCCTTGGTGCTCGTTCAGGAACAGCGGGCACTGTGGGCAGAGTACGCGACCACACAGCGCCATCCGGCAGTGCCCTCCGGGCTGGCGGACCTGGGCGCCAGCTACCGCGAACTGGACCGGGATCTCCGCCGTCTGGGCGATTTCCTGAAACACACTGCCGGCGGCGGCGACCTCCACGCGACCCGCTACGAAGATCTCATGCAGCGTCTTGAGCGCCTTGTGGCCGACACGGGAACCCTGGAAACGCTCCCGGAGCGCACGCTTCTGGTGGAGAATATGCGCGAGCATGGACTCGCCGAGCTTCTCGCTGACTTGGCTGAACGCGAAGTGCCTGCTGAATCCGTTGCCGCGGAACTGGACCTTGCCTGGTGGCAGTCCGCCCTGGAGGCGATGATCAGCGGTGACGACTACCTCGCCATGTCCGACGGCGATTCCCTCCGCCGTCTCGAAGCGGAGTACCGCCTCGCGGACCACGCGCACATCGCCAGCGGAGCCGCCCGGCTGCGCTGGAAACTCGCCGAAATGTGGCGTGCTGGAATCGCTGAACATCCCCGCCAATCTGAGCTCCTGAGGAACCTGATCAAGGACGGCCGCGTCACCCTCTCGGCGCTCAGCGCCCAGGCGCCAGCCCTTGTTTCCCGCTTGGTTCCCGTGTGGTCCATCAGTCCGTACTTGCTGACCGGCCTCTTGCCTGCAGAGCAGAAGTTCGATGCGGTGGTGATTCTCGACGCTGAGAGCACATCTTTGCAGGCCGTGCTGCCGGCGATCGCCCGGGCCCGGCAAGTGGTTGCCTTTGGCGACTCGAAGATCGCCAATGCCCGCACCTTCAGTGTTGCCGTGGAACCTCCCATGGCCGGTGCCGCCAGCCAAGAGACCGTAGACAGTGCTTTCAGTGCCTTGGCCCGGGTCCTGCCCACGTGGCAGTTGAACTGGGTGTACCGGGCGATTGACGAAGATCTCTTGCTCCAGCTGAGCAAGAACTACTACAACGGTGGCCTGCGCCGGCTGCCGGACGGCCAATCTGTAACAGGGTTGGACCGCTCGGTAGTAGTTGAGTACATTCCGGATGGTACCGGCCTGCCCGGGGCGGATCACGAAGGTGTTGAATCGGTCGCTGCTGAAGTGAACCGCGTGGTTGATCTGGTGTTTGAACACGCCAGCCTTAGGCCGCGGACCTCGCTCGCCGTGGTCACCGCAAGCCTGCGCCACGCGGCGAGGATCGGCGAAGCCATCAGGCTCCAGCTTCCTAACTATCCGCTGTTGTCGGGTTTCTTCAACGCCGGTGCAGAGTCCTTCCGCGTGGTGGATTTGGAGCGCGCGCAAGGACTTGTCCGCGACCACATCATCTTCTCCCTGGGGTTTGGGCGCACTCCGCATGGCCGGGCGCTGCACAGTTTCGGACCCCTGTCCGTCGAAGGCGGCCGAAACAAGTTTGCCTTGGCAATGACCCGCGCCCGGAGATCGTTGCACGTCCTAAGCTGCTTCCGTCCGGAGGACCTCGATCTGGACAGGTTGGCTCACGGCGCCGTTGAGTTCCATGAACTCCTTGACCGTGAACTGTCCGGGAATTCGGATCTGGGAACACCAGCCACCAGGGCCGCGGCCAGCGAGCAAGCGCTCGGAGAGGATCCGTTGGTAGCGGATCTGGGTGAGCGACTCCGTGCCCGTGGAGCCCGGGTGTGGCACCACTATGACGGAGCCTTGGACATCGCCGTCGCGGCAGATCCGGTGCACACCATAGGCCGTGATGACACCGAGATGCCAACACCGGTGGCCATCGAGTCGGATGGCACGGAACGATACCGCCGGATGAGCGTCCGGGAGCGCAGCCGGCTCCGGCCCCAGCTCCTGGAACGCCTTGGCTGGCGTTACATGTCCCTGTGGACCATCGAAGTATTCACGGATCCCTCGTCCTGCGCTGATCGCATCGGATCCTATCTGGGACTGGAGAAGCCGGTAGCACCCTCGTACGGTGCCGTCCAGGATGGATTCCTGGACATCGATGTTGAACAATTGGAACTGGACGGTCACCCGGATCAGGCCGCGGGCGGCCTTGGCGGTACGCAAGGCCTTGGCGGTACGCAAGGCCTTGGCTCGGGACCGGCCATCCCCTAAGGAAGCGCAATGGCGGAAAGCAAAAGCACTCAATCCAGGCACTCCGCGGACACCGGTTCCGACGCAGTAGGCGATGACACAAAGTTGGGCGAGCAGGAGAAAACACAAGTGAAGCCTGCGCCGGAGCGGAAGCATGTGGGAGAGAGCATTCTGCCCAAGAAGGCCTCCGAAGATGATCCACGCCGCTGGGGTGATGAGCCTGGCTACGACCACGATGCCTGGCTGAAGGAGCAAAGGCCCCCGCACTGGGGCTGAACGTTCCATCATGGTCGTGACTATCCGGCCTGGGTCTGGATCTGCCGTTTGTCAGAGGGATTGACGAGTACAAAGAACAGTTTCCCGCGGGTCGAAGCTCCGGCGAGGATTTCGGCCTGTTGCGGGGTGGCAGCTACAACCACAAGGCCGTCCGCCTCGTTCGTGCCCAACCATTGGCCGGCTTTGCCTCCTTGCGCGGACGTCCACAAAACCGGGACCGTAGCTGCCAGGAGCTCGGATTTCTTGTCAGGCCCGCCAAATCCGTCAGCTGCGGTGAGAACAACGTTGACCAACTGGCCCGGCGAGATGAGCTGAATTGAAGCGGGATCGGCCATGCGAAGTGGAACGACCGCCGTCGCGGGCGCGGTACCGGTCAGCAGACCCGGTCCCAGGAGTTGGGCGTCTGTGGGGATCTGCCCCTTCCTCAGGGGCGAGGCAAGCTGCTTCCCGCCATATCCAGCCCCGGAAGTGAGTGCGCCGGCCGGAACTCCGTCAGGAAGGACGTCGAGTGGCTTGAGGTCGGAATCCGTCAAAGTGGACCCGGCAGGAAGATCCCGCGCGGCGGCCAGGACCGTGGCTCGTTGCTCCGAAGGGGGAGTCAGTTGATGCACGATGATCCCGACCGCCACGCATAGGAGCAGAGCCACTGCTAGGCGGCGGTTGCGGTTTAGCCAGCTGCCGAAGCTGCGGGGCCTGGAGTGTCCCGCGGGAGCGCACAGGCGCCGGCCAGCCTTGAAGGGACCGGCGTGAAGACGGCGGGTGCTGACCCCGTCGACCGGCACGAGGAGCCTGTTGCGCGGAATCGAGGAAGGTCCGGCAGACGTGGAGCCTTTGGATACGTTCGGGGTTGCGGGCATGGGCCCACGCTAACCGGACGCCCGGGCCCGTGGCAGGGCCCGGTTGCGCTATGTGGAAATCGGTGAGCTATGTGGAAAAACCGAGGGCAGTCGGAAACCGCACTCAGCTCGCGGCAGCCGCCGGAACCGAGGCTGGAGCCGGAGACGCAGCTGGGGCTGGAGCGGCCGAAACGGTGCTTCCTTTGGAGTCCCGGGAGTCCGTGCGGTAGAAACCCGATCCCTTGAAGACGACGCCCACGCTGTTGAACTTCTTGCGCAACGAGCCCCCGCATTCAGGGCAGTCGGACAGGGAGGTGTCCGTGAAAGCCTGAACGATGTCAAAGGCATGTCCGCAGTCTTTGCAGGCATAGGCATATGTGGGCACTTGTGATCCTCCTCCGGGACGAACTACAGGTCCTGGGCTGCCAAGGCGGATTGTTCCGTCCATTAGCAGTCCCGGGGCCTGAGTGCTAATTCTATCATCCGGAGCCGGGGCCGCTACCACTGAACGTGACCGAGTAAACAGGCCGGAAACCCCCGATCAATCGACCGGAGCCAGCCGGACGATCCGATATGGGGTCAGCGCCTCCGCCACGGGTTTGTCGAACGGTTCGGCCGGGATCGTCCCCGCGGGCAGCACTTCGTGGTCATATACAACGGCGACAGTCGGCGGACGCTGCCCGTCGGCGTCGAGCTTGTCGAGGAGCCGGTCGTAGTAGCCGCCCCCTTGACCGATACGGTTTCCGCCTCCATCGACGGCGGTGGCCGGGAGGAAGATCCCAGCCGCATCCTTGATGACGTCGCTGTCGAATCGCTCGCCCACGGGCTCATCAATCGGGGCGTACTTCGAGCGGACAAATGGCGTCTCTGGTATCCAATAGACCCAGCTCAGACGTCGTTCCGGTTCACAGACGGGAAGAAGGATCCTGTGCCCGGCGGCATGGAGCGCCGCAAGCAAGGGCAGCGTTGGCGGCTCTGCAGCCACCCCGACATAGGCCGCAAAAGTCGAGGGTTTCCCCCGGGCAACCCCATCCGCCCACGAGAGGCCGTGGCGGGCGATCCCGGTTCCAGCGTCAGCACGCTGTTGTCCGGTCAAGGCGAGCCGGCGCTTGCGGCAGTCCCGGCGGATATCGTCTTTCAAAGTCACTTTTGCTCCAGTTCTCGCGGCTGTGCGGCTCCGAAGATGGCGAAAGAGCGGTGGATTCTCTCCAGTCCAGCACGTTCCCTTTTGCCCATTGTCCAGTTCCTTCCGTTAGATTAGTCCGGTGACTTCCAATAACTGCGCCGTCCGCAAGGCCGTGATCCCTGTTGCCGGGCTCGGCACCCGGTTTCTGCCTGCGACAAAAGCCATGCCCAAAGAGATGCTCCCGGTAGTCGACAAGCCGGCCATCCAATATGTTGTCGAAGAAGCCGTGAGCGTGGGACTCAACGACATCCTTATGATCACAGGCCGCAACAAGCGTGCGTTGGAAGATCACTTCGACCGGGTTCCGGCTTTGGAAGCGACTCTGGAGGCCAAGGGAGACACGACTAAGCTGGACTCGGTGCAGGCGACCAGCAACCTCGGCGACATTCACTACGTCCGCCAGGGCGACCCCAAGGGGCTGGGGCACGCAGTGCTGCGAGCAAAGCAGCACGTCGGGTACGAACCATTCGCGGTTCTTCTCGGTGACGACCTCATCGACGCCCGGGACACGCTCCTCAGCGACATGATCGAGGTCCAGCACAAAACCGGTGGATCCGTTATTGCCCTCATCGAAGTCGACCCCTCCCAGATCAGTGCCTATGGCTGTGCGGATATCGAGGATATGGGTGAAGACGGTTACGTCCGGATCAAGCAGCTTGTGGAAAAGCCAGCCGCAGACGAGGCTCCATCCAACCTGGCCGTGATTGGCCGCTACGTGCTTCACCCCGCCGTATTCGACGTCCTCGAGAAAACCGAGCCGGGCCGCGGAGGAGAGATCCAACTGACGGATGCACTTCAGGTACTCGCGGCAGGACAGGGCGAAGGTCGCGGCGTCTACGGAGTGGTCTTCCGCGGCCGTCGTTACGATACCGGGGACAAGCTCAGCTACCTCAAAGCCTGCGTCCAGCTGGCGTGCGACAGCGAAGACCTCGGTCCCGGTCTGCGTGAGTGGCTGCCGGGCTTTGCTGCCGGCCTCAGCAAGTAGGTCCCGTGTGGGGATCGGCCATTTGGCCGGTGACGCTGGAGAGCGGGGACCTCATCTTGCGTCCCATCCGCTACCGGGACAAGAAGGAATGGACCGAGGTCCGCTCGCGCAATAGTGATTGGCTGGCGCCTTGGGAAGCCTCGAACCCCGCACCTGGTGGCCGACTACCGAACTACCGGCAGATGGTGGCTTCCCTTAACGCGCAGGCTCGTCAAGCGAGTGCCCTTCCGTTTGTGATCACGGAGCGCACTCCAGGGTTCGCGGAGCCCAGGATCGTCGGGCAGCTGACGGTTTCCTCGATTATGTGGGGGTCGGCGATGACTGCCACGCTTGGCTATTGGGTCGACCAGGCTCGGGCCGGTCGCGGAATTGCTCCAACTGCGGTTGCCATGGCGACTGACCATTGTTTTGGGGCACTCGGACTGCACCGGATGGAGATCAACATCAGGCCCGAGAACGGGCCGAGCCTGCGGGTTGTTGAGAAGCTGGGATTCCGGGACGAAGGCCGCCGTGAGCGTTTCCTCCACATCAACGGAGAGTGGGCCGACCATCGAAGCTTTGCGTTGACTTCGGAGGAGGTCCCCGGGGGCTTGCTGGCTGCTTGGCTGAGACGCGGAGCAAACTAGTCCGTTTGGGTGAAGAGAGTCGGTAAATCCACTGATTTGCCGACTCTCCGACGACACACCGCGGGCAATGCGGTGGCCTCTGCGTATTTGCTTCTACGGTTTTGATTGTGGACTTCCCTCTCAGCAGCTCGGTGATATTGGTCATTGCTGTCGCGCTGTGGATTGTTTGGGTTGCGCCATACATACTGCGGAATCATGGCCACCACATCCAAGTGGCCGGTGACATTCCAGCGGATGTTATCGACGAAGACGCTCATGAACTGCAAGCCGGGGTGGTTCTGTCAATCACCCCTCGGCAGGAGAAAGCAATGGAAACCATGCAGAGCACCGCAACCGCATTGCCCGAGGCATCGGCCGACGCCGGCGAACGGCGTGATGCTGCATCGGATACAGCGGTCTTCAAAGTCAGATACGGCCGGTGCGCTCTTGCTCTCGCCGGTTTCCTCCTGCTGCTCACGGCAGCCGTTTCCGGTGTGCTGCGCATTCTTGGCCTCGTTTCGGGTTGGCTGCCACTGGTGTCCATCGTCGGCGTGGCCGGGACCGTCTTCCTGCTTCGCCAGTTGGCCATCAGGGACCGCCGGGCGAAGATGAACAGGGCCTTCCGCAGCGCAATGGGTCACACAGTCGAGAGTCCCCGCGTGAGTCCTCCGGCATCGGACCGCCCGGATACCAAGATCTTCGACGCGGAAGCCCACGCCCATGAGGCGACGCGCCTGACCGCCGTCGAACTTCGGCAGGCGGCCCTCAACGTTGCCGTCGCCGCTGGCGACAACACGGTCCGGTTTACGGCGGAATCCAAGGAATCTGAATGGCAGCCGGTGGACGTTCCCAAACCAACATATGTCGACGCCGCCAAGGCGCCCCGGCCGGCACCCGAACCCCTCGACCTGCCTGAGGCTCCCAAACCCCTCGGCAAACCGTCGTTGAAGCCGGCCAGCGCGCCTTCCACGGGCCCGTCGGTCCAGACGCAGCACGGCAAGCCTCAGAGCGCCCTCAGCAACCTCGACGACGTTTTGCAGCGCCGCCGGGCATAGCCTCCCTTGACTACGGTCTGCGTCGCAGGGGGCACGGGACAAGTCGGCCGTGAAGTCGTCCGTCTGGCGCTCGACGCCGGACTGGACGTGACGGTCCTGAGCCGCCGCCCGCCGTCGGGCGCGTCGCCGGTCCATCACGACGGCGCCCGCTACTTTCAGGCTGACGTCACCACAGGCGCCGGGCTGGCGGAAGCCCTGCGGGGGGCCGACGTCGTGATTGATTGCTTGGAAGGGCGGTTCGGGAAGGCCCGCAAGAATTTCGCCGACGGCGGCTCGCGACTGCTCGCCGCAGCGGCCGGTGCCGGCGTCCGCGAGGCGGTTCTCCTCTCGATCATCAACTGCGACAAGAGCGACGCGGCATTCTATGTCTCCAAAGCCCGGAAAGAACGGGTCTACGCGAATTCGGCGCTTGAGACAGTGGTTGTGCGGGCTACCCAATTCCACAGCCTCGTGGCGGCAGTGTTCCAGGCCGGGGCGAAAGTTCGCCTCATACCGATCTTCAAGGGCGCACGCTTTCAAACGATTTCACCGTCGGATGTGGCGTCCGAGTTGCTTTCGGAGGCGCTGGCGGCGCCGTCCCCGGAGCGGCACCGGACACGAACCATCGGCGGACCGGACATCCGGACCATGCGTGAACTCGCTGAGATCTGGCGAGAAGCTCCGGGACATGCCGGGCGGATCGTGGAGGTGCCGTTGCCGGGAGCGATGGGCAAATATCTTCGGAACGGACTGAATTTGGTGCCAAGCCAGCGGACGGGAACAGACACGTTCGAGTCTTGGTTGGCGAAGCGCGAAAATAGTTTGTAGCCTAGGGACACTGGCAACCCACGGTTGACCAGGGGCTATAGCTCAGTTGGTAGAGCGCTTCGTTCGCATCGAAGAGGTCAGGAGTTCGAATCTCCTTAGCTCCACAGAGAAGGCCCTCCGACCTGCGGAAACGTGGGGGTGGAGGGCTTTTCTCATGCCTCATGTGGGGCCAGCCACACGGAAACCACACGCTTTCGAACGTTGGGTTGGGCTGGGCGGACTGCCGTCTTGACGCAGGAGTCGACGCCTCGACGTCTGTTGGCGTTCATCTGGACATGCGTTCCGGACCGGATGGCGGCTCTTTGCAAAACTTTTGGAGGGTGTCCGTGAGATCTGGTGATTCGTTGGCCTTGGCGATGTAGTGCTTCTCTGTAATTGCCGTACCAGAGTGGCCCAGTTGGGCTGCGGCTTGCTTGGAGTGAGGGTGTAGCCTAACGCCGCCTTGAAGTTGAGGTAGGCGGTGGTTGCTGTGAGGATGTCTGCCTGCGAGCTGCTCAATGCCTCGGTACGTGTGAGGGGCGCGGCGAAGCTGCAGTGTGGCCACCAATCGGGCCAGCTCATGTCGACGTCGGCGATGATCGCCCAGACTTCCCGCGCGTCGAGGTCCTCCACTTTCACCTCCCGCGCCATGCAACCTATCCCTGTTGCCGGTCGCACGGTTGAATTCGAGCAACCCCACGCCGGCCACCCTGCGCCCGAGCTACTCTCGCTTTCCAACTAAGAACGTCTCCACAAAACCCGGGGCTTGACCAATGTCTCCCCAAGCACTTAACGCAGCACCACTATGCATGGCGACGGAAGAGGGCGGCGAGGGCCTGGCCTCCACCGATGCACATGGTGACGATGCCCAATTCCAGGTCCCGCCGGACCAGGTCCTTGGCCACACGCAGGGACAGGATCGCGCCGGTGGCGCCCACGGGATGGCCCAGGGCGATCGCTCCACCGTAGGGGTTGGTCTTGCGGGGGTCGAGCTTCGCATCGCGGATGACGGCGACCGCCTGGGAGGCAAAGGCCTCGTTGAGTTCGATCACGTCGATGTCCGCCGGGCCCGTGCCGGTCTGCGCGAACAGCTTCTGCAGGGCCAGCACCGGGGCGTAGCCCATGAGCTCGGGTTCCATGGCAGCTGTCGCCACGGCCTCGAGTGTGACCAAACCGGTAAGGCCGCGCTCCGCTGCCACGGATTCGCGGGCGAGCACCACCGCGGCGCCACCGTCGTTGATTCCCGAGGAATTGCCGGCGGTCACCGAACCGCCCTCTGCAAAAGCCGGACGGAGCCGGCCCAGGGCCTCCAGAGTGGTGGCGGGCTTGGGGTGCTCGTCGGTGTCGACCGTGAAGGGCTTGCGCCCGCCGACCTCGACCGGCACGATCTCCTCGGCAAAGGCGGCCAGGGCCGCTGCGCTGGCCGCCCGGCGTTGGGACTCCAGGGCAAATTCGTCCTGCTCGCTGCGTGAGACCCCGTACTTCGTGGCGACCTTTTCCGCGGTGACGCCCATTTGGATGCCGTGGAACGGGTCGGTGAGGATGGCGACGGTCCCGTCGATCAGGGCCCGGTCCCCGAGCTTGTACCCGCTGCGTGCACCGAAGTCGTAGAAGGGCATACGGGTCATGGATTCGTTACCACCTGCCAGGGCAAAATCGACTCCTCCCCAGCGCATCTGCATGGCCGCGGACCAGATGGCCTGCAGGCCGCTGCCGCACAGCCGGTTGACCGTATAAGCGGGGACATGGTGGGGCAGTCCGGCGGCGACGGCAACGCGGCGCGCGTTGTAGGCGTCCGCACCGACCTGCCCGATGCAGCCCATGACTACCTCGTCGATCTCCGAGGCCGCAACGCCGGCGTTGGCTAGCGCGCCACGGCTGGCAATTGCGCCCAGCGCGTAGCCCGGGACATCCTTGAAGACCCCGCCGAAGCTGCCGATCGGGGTGCGGGCACCCTCCAGCAGTACGATTTTTTCCTGGCTGTGATTGCTCATAGTTTGCCTATCTTGTCGAGGTTCGGGTCGTAGCTGTGTGTGGCCGACGACGGGGTGTCCGACAGGCCCGTTGCGGCGCAGTCCGGGGCCGGCACGGCGGACGGAGCATCGAGCACGCCGCTGCGCCGGTGGCGCCCCGCCCACGGTGGTTGCTGTCCGGCGGCGGGAGATGAACCAGGCCACGGCCCAAGGGAGGGCGGCGCAGGCCGCGATCAGCGTCCATACGTTGAGGCTGGCGCGCCATCCCGCAGCCTCGGCGACCGGCACCGCGACGATCGGCGGGAGCGCGGTGCCCAGGGAGATCACGCAGACGTAGGCCGAGGCAACGGCGGCAGCGCGCTGGCCAAACAGCATTTTGATGTAGGGCGGGAGCAGAATTCCGCCAATACCTGCAGCCAACAAGATGACAAGGGTCGCGGTCAAAAAGCCACCGAAATCCGGGGCGAGGGCACGCATGAGATGGGCCGCAGACATCATCACGGCGGAGAGCAGGAGGGCCGTTTCCAGGCCGACCCGCCGGGAGAAGGCCGCGCTGAACAGTCCTGCGGCCGCGAAGGCCACGGCTGGTGCCATGCCCAGCAACCCCAGGCGTGCGCCTTCCAAGCCGATGTCCCGGTCTATGAAGTCGGCGATCGGCGACACCGACGCCATGGCCGTGCGCAGGCTGAGGGTGAGCAACAGGACCGCTGCCAATGAAATCAGGAGGGCAGGAGTCCACGGGGCCCGGGGCCTCGGCTCGGAGCGGCTCATCCGTGTCCCCTCTCCGAGTTCGATATAGGCCTCCGTGACTAGCATAGCGGTCTTATTAGCAAACTGTTAGACCAAAAATCGACTACTGAAAACTATATGCCAGACAGTGCGGGAGGGCATAGGGTTGTGGCACTATCATTTAATTATCAGACCATAAGGGAGCTAGCATGTCCGCAACGACGCTGACGGTCCATGATCGTTTCTCGCCGCAACAAGTGGAGCAGTACTACGCGGACGGCGAATGGATGCGCGAAAGCTTTTACGAGCAACTGACTGAGCAGGCACGCGTGCGCCCCGGGAAGACCTATGTGTTTGACAGCACCACGTCGCTGACCTATTCGGAGTTCCGAGAGAAGACCCTGCGCCTTGCCGTCGGGCTGAAGCGCCTCGGCGTCGGCAAGGGTGACCGCGTGGTGGCCCAGTTGCCGAACTGGACCGAGTTCCCGGTGATTGCGGCGGCGACTTCGCGCATCGGTGCCGTCGTGGTGCCCGTCATGCCGATATACCGGGCAGGGGACGTGGGTTACGTTTTGGAGAACTCCGGAGCTGTCCTGGCGATCACGGCCCATGAATTCCGTGGGTTCGGCTATGTGGACATGTTCCAGTCGCTACGTGACAGGACCCCGTCCCTGCGCCACATCATTGCGGTGCGCCCCGACGAGTCCCTGGACCGTAAGGCCGCGACACCGTTCGGCGAAATCTTGGCCGAGGGCGGTATTGCGGAGCTTGAAGCCGAGGCCGGGCCCGACAGCTCACCGGACGATCCGTTCGAGATCGTCTACACCTCGGGCACGACCTCGCGGCCCAAAGGCTGCTACCACACCCTGAATACCGTGCGTTCCAGTGCGGTGAAGATGGTCCGTGATTTGGGGTACACCGAGGACGACGTCCAGTTCGGCCCCTCGCCGATCACTCACAGCACGGGTCTGGTGACCAGTGTCTTGATCCCTGTGTTGACAGGCGCCTCATCCCACTTCATGGAGGTCTGGGACCCGCAGGATGCGGTGCGCAGGATCCAGCAGCACAAGATCACGGCGGCAGTAACAGCCACGCCGTTCCTGCAGATGCTCATGGGCGCCTTCGACCCCGCGAAGGACGATGCGGGCTCCCTGCGCCTGTGGGTCTGCGCCGGGGCCCCGATCCCCGGCTCCATTGTCCGCAGGGCCGGCGAGGTGCTGCCCGGGTGCAGGACGCTGAGCCTCTACGGGCGCTCGGAAAACCTGGCGACAACCCTGTGCACCCTGGAAGACGGTCCCGAGCGGGCCGTCCACTCCGATGGCCGCGCCACCGGACTCTCGGAAGTCAAGATCGTCGATGCGCTAGGCCAGGAGGTTCCCCGGGGGGAGGAAGGCGACATCGCATACCGTGGTCCAAGCCACATGCTCGGCTACTGGGCCAACGAAGCCGAAACGGAGGCGCTGTTCACTCCCGAAGGGTTCTCGCTGTCCGGCGACCTGGGCCGTATGGACGAGGCTGGCTACGTGCGTGTGACCGGCCGGGTCAAGGACATCATTATCCGTGGGGGCATGAACATCAGTGCCCGCGAAATCGAGGACCAATTGCTTGAGCACCCCGCCGTGGACGGGGTGGCAGTCGTGGCGATGCCGGACGACCGGCTCGGGGAGAAGGCATGCGCCTATATCGTTCCAGCTCAACCGGGCGAGCCGCCCCTCCTGGATGAACTGACAACGTTCCTGCGTTCACGTGGCATGCCCGTCCAGAAGTTTCCCGAGCGGCTGGAAATCGTGGACCAGTTGCCCACTACGGCGACCGGCAAGCTTCAGAAGCACCTGCTGCGCGCCGACGTAGCGGGCAAGCTGACCCAGTTGGGTGCCTCGGCGTTGTGATGCTGTGTTGAAGGCCTCCGGTAATCCGCCGGAGGCCTTCAACACCCTCGGCAACACCACCGAGCGTTTCACTGCCCGGTGCGCCCCGCGGCAGCTATGCGGGCTTGACGTCGACGACGACCTTGCCCAGCGCCGTCCGATTCTCCAGGGAGGCAAGGGCCTCGGAGGCCTGTTCCAGGGCGTATCGCTGTTCGACGGCCGGATGCAGTTTTCCGGCATTCAGCAGGGCCTGGACCCCCTGGCGCACCCGCAGGAGCGTGCCGGGATGTTCCCGCTCCATCACATCCATCGCTATGCCGGTGAGCGTGAGGTTGCGCAGCAGCAGACGGTTGACCTTGATCTCCGGGATGCTGCCGCCGGCAAAGCCGACGATGATGCCTCGCCCGCCAATGGCCAGCGATCGGACCGTGTCCAGGAAGCGGTCGCCTCCCACCATGTCAATGAAGGCCTCCACGCCGCGTCCCTGCGTGATTGCCTTGACGCCGTCGAGCCAGTCCTCGTCACTGCGCAGCACATGGTCCGCCCCGCAGGCGGCCGCCAGTGCTGCCTTCTCCGCGGAGGAAACGATGGCGATCGTCTTGACGCCGAACGCCGGAGCCAAATCCAGGATGGCGGTGCCGACGCCGCCCGCGGCACCCTGGACCAGGACCGTGTCCCCGGCCCGGAGCCGGGCGCTTTCCAGCGCGTACCAGCCCGTTGAATAGTTCATGTAGATTCCGGCGCCCTCGGCGAAGCTGATGTGGTTCGGCAGTTTGACGAGGTAGTCGTCCAGCGCGAGGGCCCGGTCCGCCATGGCACCCTGCCAGACGATCCCTGCCACCCGGTCACCGGGCTGCACCAGTGCGTCCCCGGGCGCTTCGAGCACGACGCCGGACAACTCGCTGCCGGCGATGTAAGGAGCGGCGACGCCGGATTGGTAGGCTCCACGGGTCTGTAACGGGTCGATGAAGGAGAGCCCGACGGCGTGCACGTCTACCAGCACGCGCCGGCCGCCCGCCCGCGGGTGGGCCCCCTCCGGCTCGGGAACGTCCCTGATGCGTGCTGCTCCGGGACCGTTGAGTTCTTCGATGACGACTGCTCGCATGCGGATCTCCTTCGTAAGTGGGGTTCGGGGCGCCGCCGGCAACCGCGGCGCTAGGCGGGCGGAACGGGGGCGCGCCCGGCGTCCAGCGAGGCGTGACCGTGGGCCAGCAGGGCCAACAGCTGTCCGGTCACATCCCCGGAGCGCTGGAGCCGGCCGGGCCAGTAGGGGATGGAGAAGATGGTTCCCAGGGTCGTTTGTGTGGCGACCGCCGCGGTCGCCTCGTCGAGGTGAGGGGACCGGCGCAGGAAGAGCTCATCCCAACGCTCGCAGTACAGCTGCCGTCGGCGGTGAAACGGCCGTTTCCACGGGTCAACGAGTGAACGGACTTCCCGCTGGTAGAGGTTAACCAGGGAACTCTTCCGAAGCGCGAAGTCGATATGATGCCGGATGGCCCGGTCAAGGTCCAGCGCTGCATCCTCGTGAACCGGGACGGTCGCGCTCATCAGCTCATCCATGGCCTCATTGAGGAGGCAGGCCAGGATCTCGTCCTTCCCCGAAAAGGATCGATACAGGGCGGGGCCGCTGAGCCCGGCACGCCGGCCCAGTTCGTCGACGCTTACGCCATGAAACCCTTTTTCGTAGAAGGCATCCGCAGCCGCCTGCAAGATGGTTTGTTCTCTTCCCACGAGGCTGAGCGTAGCACGCTGATAACGATCGTTACCCAAGTGAGCCACGTATATTCGCCACACCCTCGCTCCGAGGCGCCTCGTGGGCTAACCTGCTAATGGTAGGACCAATAGTGGATGGCATCGATCGAGGGAGCACGCGTGCAGGCAGTGGTGATGAGGCAGTATGGCGGCCCGGACGTCCTGGGTCTCGAGGAATACCCCGAACCTGAGGTCCCTGGGGGGTGGGTGGCTGTTGACCTGCACGCCAGCGGGCTGAACTGGCACGATACCCTGGTGCGCCGCGGCAACTACAAGTCCCCATTGCCGCACGTTCCCGGAGCGGAGGGGGCGGGTGTCCGCCGCGACACCGGGGAAAAGGTCATCATCCTGCCCACGATGTTCTGGGGCGGCCGCGACGCCGCGCCCGAACCGGGATGGGAGATCGTGGGGGACCACTGCCAGGGAACCTATGCCGAGCGCATAGCCGTCCCTGCCGAATGCGTGATGCCCTGGCCCGCTGGATTGGGACTGGCCGAGGCTGCGGTTTTTTCCCTCGTGGGCGTGACCGTCTACCGCGGTCTTTTCAGCCGCGGGCGGCTTGCGGCCGGGGAATCACTGCTGGTGCTCGGGGCCGGCGGCGGCGTTGCAACCACGGCCGTGTCCCTCGCTTCCGCGGCCGGTGTCCGCGTTGTCGTCACGTCCGGCTCCCCGGAGAAGATCTACGCCTCACGCGGCCTGGGCGCCGTGGCGGGTGTGGACCACACAGCCCCGGACTGGGTGGAGCACGCTCGATCGCTGACCCCGGAGGGCCGCGGGTTCGACCTCGTCCTGGATTCCGTGGGGCGGTGGGAGGAGTCCGTTAGCTGCCTCAGACCCGGTGGCCGCTGCGTCGTCCTTGGTGCCTCGGCCGCGGAGCAGGCCGAGTTGCCGATCCGGCCCTTTTACTTCGGGCAGTACGAGCTCATTGGCACCACCCTCGGAAGCCCGGCCGACATGTCTGGGTTGCTGTCCTTTATTCAGCAGCACCGGGTCGCGCCCGCGGTCATCGACGCTAGCTACGGCCTCGGGGACGCCGCAGCCGCGCACGAACGTCTCGAAGCCGGAACGGGATTCGGGCGGATTGTCCTGCTGCACCGCTAGGGCTGCGCGCCTGGCCACACTTCACACAACACACACAAGGAGATCGGAATGACCGGTGACAAGGTGAACTACGACGTCGATGATCGCGGGGTGGCCAGCATCGTGCTGGACGACCCCGCAACCCGCAACGCGCTGAGCGATGCGCTGGTCGACGAGCTGCTCGGCGCCCTGGAGCGGGCCCGGGACGACGAAGCAGTCCGGGTGGTGGTCCTGCGTTCCGGTGACCCCAAGGTGTTCTCCAGTGGCGGCAACCTCAAGGCGTTTGCTGACGACGGGCCCCTGCTGGCCAAGTACGCGGGGCTTGACCGATTTCCCCGGCTCTACCGCCTGCTGGGCGGGCTGGGTAAGCCCATCGTGTGCGCCGCCGAGGGGGACGTGCTTGCCGGCGCCTTTGGAATTGCGCTCGCCTGCGATCTGATTATCGCCACCGACGGCGCCCGGTTCGGTTGCCCCGAGATCAATGTGGGGGTCTTCCCCTTCATGATTTCCGCGCTGATCTACCGCAGCGTGCCCCGCTCCAAGGCCAATGAACTGATGATGATGGGCGAACTGATCAGTGCCCAGGAGGCGAAGCGCCTGGATATCGTGAACTCCGTGGTGCCCGCCGCAGACTTCGAGGCGGAACTGCAGCGGGTGACCGACCGGCTGGCCTCGCGCTCGCCGCTGCTCATGCGCCTGGGCAAGGACGCGCTCGATGCGACGCGCGATATGCCCCTGGAGGACGCACTGCGCTACCTGCGGAGCCAATTGGCCCTTGCCTTCGCCGCGGAGGACATAAAAGAGGGCGTGGCGGCCTTTTCCGAGAAGCGCAAACCGGTCTGGGCCGGTAAATGACGCCTAAATGGTCAGACCCATTGTTTATTTAGTCCAAAAATTGTAACGTCTAGCTAAGAGCTGCGGAGCACGTGCCGCAGTCCGCCGACTCAAAGGAGAGGTCATGGCGTTTGCCACCGTTCTGGATCGCTACACCCAAGAGGAGGTCGACAGGTTCCACTGCGAGGGCCTGTGGACAGACCTGACCATGTTCGGTGAGTTGGAGAAGCAGGCCGCGCTGCGGGGGGACAAGGTTTTCATCACCGACTCGGCCACCGGCTACACGTTCAGCCAGGTGCGCCACGAGGCGTTGCGTCTCGCCGCAGGCCTGCACCGCCGGGGCCTCCGGGCAGGAGACTCCGTGGCCGTCCAGATCCCCAGCTGGGCCGAGTTCGCCCCAATCGCGATGGCAATCTCCAGGCTGGGCGCGATCATCGTGCCCATTCAGCCCATCTACCGCACCCACGAGGTGGGACACATCCTGGAAACTGCGGGGGTCAGGGCGGTTTTCACCGTGGAGGAGTAACGCGGCTTCGACCACGTCGACATGTTCCTTGCGTTCCAGCATGAGCGCGAGGCACTGGATACCGTCATCACCGTGCGTGGGGGGGCGGCCACCAGGGCGCCCTCACCTACCAGGACGTGCTGGTGGACGCGGACGCCGATCCCGGGGAACTGGAACGGGAAATCGGTCCTGAGGGTGGCCCGGATGACGCCTTCGCCATCGTCTTCAGTTCAGGAACCACGTCGAAAGCGAAGGGCTGTCTGCACACCTTCAACACCTTGGCCTGCAGTGCGCGCCTACAGGGCGAGGCTTACCGCTACACCGCCGAGGACGTGCAGTTTGGACCCAGCCCGGTGACCCACACGACTGGTCTCGTCACCGGCATCATCCTTCCGCTGATCTGCGGCGCGGGGACACACATCATGGAGCGGTGGGATCCCGAAGAGGGGCTGCGGCACATTGAGAAATTTCGGTGCACGGCAACCGTGAACGCATCCACCTTTCTGCAGACGGTGCTCTCTGTCTATGACCCGGCCAGGCATGATGCCAGCAGCATGCGTGTCTGGACCCTGGCCGGGGCGCCAATCCCCGCCTCGCTTGTGGAGCAGGCGCGGACAGCCATGCCGGCGATGAAAATCATCAGCCTCTACGGCCGGACGGAAAACGTCACGACGACGATGTGTGACATCGACGATCCGCCGAGTCGTGCCGTCACGACCGATGGCCGGGCATTGCGCGGGCAGCAAGTGCGGATCATCGATGCCGACGGCCGGGAGCTTCCCCGCGGCGAGGAGGGGGACATTGCCTACAACGGTTCGATGCACCTGCTCGAGTACATCGGCCTGCCCGAGGAGGACCGTGCCGTGTTTACGGACGACGGGTTCTCCCGCTCCGGCGACCTGGGGCGCATGGACGCCGACGGCTATGTCCGGGTGACCGGCCGGTTGAAGGACATCGTTATCCGAGGCGGCCTGAACATCAGTGTCCGTCAAATCGAGGACCTCCTCATTGCGCACCCAGCCGTGGCAGGAGTGGCCGTTGTGGCCATGCCGGACCCGACGATGGGGGAGCGCGCCTGCTGCTTCCTGGTCCCCGAGCACGGCTGCGCCCCACTGACCCTGGAGGACATAAGCCGGTACCTGCTCGACCAAGGGCTTGCCATCCAGAAGGTGCCGGAGCGGCTGGTCGTCGTTCCTGAGCTTCCGACGACTCCGACCGGCAAGATCCAGAAGAACGTGCTGCGCGAGCAGATTGCGCAGGAGGTTCTGGCATGACCGGTGCGGGGTCCTAGCCCGGTCCCCGCCGACTCCTGAGAATAATGCTGCGACGAATAATGCTGCGACGGCCTTGGCCCCCGGAATGAGGGGCGGAGGCCGTCGCTGCCTGTGTTATCAGTGTTCGGCCAGTTGGATTTCGGTGCGTTCCTCAACCTGGATGACAGCTTCGGCATAGGAGTGGACGTGACGGGTCATGCGCCGGACGGCGGCCTCGCCGTCGTGCTCACGGATGGCCTTGGTGACGGAGCGATGAGCGCGGGCAGTCGTTTCGCGCACTGCGGCATCGACGAACCCCTGATTGTCGGTGGCCTCGTAGATGGCACGGGAGAGTGCCATCATCATCCCGGAGAGCAGTTCGTTGTGGCTGGCTATCGCGACCGCGACGTGCCAGTCCACGTTGGTCTGGAGGAAGCTGGCGAGACTGGCGCCGTCGTCGACGACGATTTCGTCGTTGAGCCGGTCGAGCACCTCCAGGTCGGTCTCGGTGCGGTGCTTGGCTGCCAGCCGGGCGCAGGCTGGCTCAATGGCTTCGCGGGTTTCGAGCAGGTCAGCCAGGCGCACGCGGCGGCCGCGGATCAGCAGCCCTACGGAGCTCGCCACGGATTCCTTGCCAGGGCGGCACACAAAGGCGCCGCCGGAACGGCCCGTCCTGATGCTGACGAGCCCCTGGACCTCAAGGATGCGCAGGGCCTCTCGGACCGTGGTCCGGCTCATGGAAGTCTGGGCCACGAGTTCCCGTTCCGCCGGCAGGGACGTGCCTTCCGGGAAATCGCCGCGCAGGATGCGTTCCCGCAGGTCGTCAGCGAGGACGTCTGACGCTTTGGGCACATGCAGCCGGGAGAGCGAAGACTTCGCGCCAGGCCGTGCCGCGGCTTCTACAGTAATACTCATTGCTGTCCTCTGTTGATTCGTGGGGGCAAGTAACTTGGTCATCAGTAATTCATATTCTTCCACGAAGGGTCATCCTCCGCTAATGGTCTGATCGATCGAAAGAAATGCCAGCGGCGTGGGCGGTGAGCTCGTGCTATTCGGTCTGACCTTTGATAGGGTTAGGCCAAGTTGACGTAGCTAGGCGGTTACGTTTCGAGCAGAGAGGCCGAACATGGACTTTGCACTGACCGAGGACCAGCAGACGATCAAGGAAGCCGTCGCCGAGCTGGCCTCGAAGTTCGACAATCAGTACTGGATGGATAAAGACAGCAACCACGAGTTCCCCACGGAGTTCTACCAGGCCTTCGCCGAAGGCGGCTGGCTGGGCATCACGACCCCGGAGGAATACGGCGGCCACGGCTTCGGCATCACCGAGGCTTCCCTCCTGCTCGAAGAGGTTGCCGCCTCCGGCGGCGGCATGAACGCAGCAAGTTCGATGCACCTGTCGATCTTCGGAATGCACCCGGTCATCGTGCACGGCTCCGAGGAAATGAAGCGTGAAACGCTGCCGCGCATCGTCAGCGGCGATCTGCACGTGTGCTTCGGGGTGACCGAGCCCGGCGCCGGCCTGGACACCACCCGCATCACCACCTTCGCCAAGCGCGACGGCGACGACTACATCGTCAACGGGCGAAAGGTCTGGATCTCCAAGGCCATGGAGTCGGAGAAGATTCTCCTCTTGACCCGTACCTCGAAGTTCGAGGATTCCGACAAGAAGACCGACGGGCTGACCCTTTTCCTGACGGACCTGGACCGCGACCATGTGGACATCAGGCCGATCAAGAAGATGGGCCGGAACGCGGTGACCTCCAACGAACTGTTTATCGACAACCTCCGCGTGCCGGCGGCACACCGGATCGGCGAGGAAGGCAAGGGGTTCAAGTACATTCTCGACGGGCTGAACCCGGAGCGGATGCTGGTCGCGGCCGAGGCCCTCGGCATCGGCCGCGCAGCCCTCCGCGCCGGTGTCCAGTACGGGAACGAGCGCGAGGTGTTCGGCCGGCCCATTGGCATGAACCAGGGCATCCAGTTCCCGCTCGCCGATTCGCTGGCCCGGCTCGACGCCGCTGAACTGATGCTGCGTAAGGCCACCTGGCTGTACGACAACGGCCTGCCGTGCGCCCGCGAGGCCAACACCGCCAAGTACCTGTGCGCCGATGCAGGCTTCGAAGCCGCAGACCGAGCGCTGCAGACCCATGGCGGCATGGGCTACGCCGAGGAATACCATGTGGCCCGGTACTTCCGCGAGGCCCGCCTCACCAAGATTGCGCCCATCAGCCAGGAAATGATCCTGAACTTCCTCGGCTCACACGTCCTCGGCCTCCCAAGGAGCTACTAATGTTCACCCTCAACGGAAAGTCCGCGCTCGTTACGGGTGCGGGCAACGGGATCGGGGCCAGCGTGGCCCGCGCCTTTGGCCGCGCCGGAGCCGCAGTCGTCGTCACAGACATCGACGAAGTCGCGGCCAAGGCAGTGGCCGACCAGATCGTCGGGGACGGTGGTGTTGCGGAGGCCGCGGCCCTCGACGTGCGCGACGCCGGGCAGGCAGCCGCAGCCGCAGCACTGGCTGCCGGGCTCAACGGAGGCGTGCTCAACATTGTCGTCAATAACGCCGGTGCCATAGCGCCTGCGATGTTCCCGAAGATGACCGCCGAGAAATTCCGTTTTGTCCTTGACGTCCACGTCGGCGGAACCTTCACCGTCAGCCAGGCTGCCCTGCCCCACATGCCGGAAGACGGCACAGGTCGCATCATCAACGTGACGTCGGCCGCGGGCCTCACCGGGACCATCGGGCAGGTCAATTACGGCGCCGCGAAGGCAGGCGTCATCGGCCTGACGAAGTCACTCGCCCGCGAACTAGCCAAGAAACAGATCACTGTCAACGCGCTGGCCCCGCTCGCGGCCACCAGCATGACCGAAACGGTCCGCACCAACGAGAAACTGGCCGAAAAGCAGCTGGCGCGGATCGCGCTCGGTCGCTGGGCCGACGCCGAGGAGATCGCGCCCGTGTTTGTCTTCTTCGCCTCAGATGCCGCCTCATACATCACCGGGCAGGTCCTGCCCGTTGACGGCGGGACGGTGATCTGATGTCCAGCCCCTTCACTACCCACGGCCGCGAAGCCCTGATCGTCGAGGCATTGCGCACTCCAATGGGCAAGTCCCATGCCGAACGCGGCTGGTACCGCGACACCCATCCCAACGAGATGCTCGGCACCGTGTACACGGCGTTGCTGGAGCGGACCGGGGTGGCACCGGAAACGGTCGAGGACCTGGTCATCGGGTGCACCGCGCCCTTCGGCGAACAATCCCGGAACATCGGGCGCAACGCCTGGCTCCAGGCCGGCTACCCGGCGGAGGTCCCGGCAACCGTCCTGGACCGCCGCTGCGGCTCAGCGCAGACGGCAGTGGAAATGGCCGCTGCCCTCATTGCCTCCGGCACCCACGACATTGCCATTGCCGGCGGCGTGGAGCATATGGGCCACGTCCCGATGAACTCCCCCGCCAAAATCTCCGAGCTCTACGGGGAACCGTGGCCCGCGGAGCTCCGGGCGCGCTACGACTTCGTGCCGCAGGGGGAGAGCGCGGAGCTGATCGCCGATAAGTGGGGCATCACCCGCGGGCAGATGGATGAATTCGCGACCCGCTCCCACCGGCTGGCAACCGAGGCACTGGAAGCAGGGCGGTTTGACCGCGAGATGATCCCGTACCTCCTGGACGGCGAAACGCGCCGCTCCGACCAGACCATCCGCCCGGGCACGTCCATGGAGACCCTGGCCGGGCTGAAGACGGTCTTCCGGCCGGAGAACGGCCGGATTACCGCCGGCACGTCGTCGCCGATCAGCGACGGTGCTGCGGGAGTCCTGCTCGCTTCCCGGGCCGCGGCCGATCGGTACGGACTCACGCCGCGGGCCCGGGTCCTGGACCAGACAACGGTGGGAGTGGACCCCATCCTCATGCTGACCGGACCGATCCCGGCAACCAGGAAACTTCTGGAGCGCACCGGCCTGACGATCAACGATATCGACCTGTTCGAAATCAACGAGGCGTTCAGCTCGGTGGTGCTCGCCTGGGAACAGGAGCTCAAGCCGGACATGGAACGTGTCAACGTCAACGGCGGGGCCATTGCCATGGGACACCCCGTCGGCGCCACGGGGGCCCGGCTCTTCGGGACCCTGCTCGCCGAGATGGAACGCCGCGACGTGGAACTGGGACTCGTGACCATGTGTTGTGGCGGCGGGCTCGGGACGGCCACACTCGTGCAGCGGATCTAGCCATGATCGATTTCTCGAAGCACCTGCGCGACGGCGACGGGATCTGGTGGGGCCAGGGCCCTGCCGAACCTGAATCACTGGTTAACGCGTTGCTGGACCAGGCGGGCGGGATCGGCGAGCTGCTGGCGTTCTCCGGTTTGTCGCTGAATCCGCGGCTCGGCACGGACGTGCCCGAGTCCCTGCGCATCCAGTCTTACGGCGGCCTGGGGGAACTGCGCCGGCTGAGCCAGAGCGGCCGGCTCGAGGTGATCCCCAGCCACTATTCCGCGTTGCCGCGGCTGTTCGCCGAGGGCCGGCTGCCGCACGACGTCGGACTGCTCCAAGTCTCCGCACCCAACGCGGCCGGGGAGGTTTCGCTGGGCATTGGGGTTGAATACGCGGCCGACGCCGTCCGGCACACCCGCACCCTCATCGCCGAAGTCAACCCGCGAATGCCGGTGACGGCAGGGGCTCCCATGCTGGCGTTGTCACGCTTCGCCGCCGTCGTGGAGGTGGACCGGCCCCTGCGAGAGGTTTCCACCCGCGAACCCGACGCCGTCGACTGCGCCATAGCGGCCCTCGTGGCCGGGTTCGTCGAGGACGGGGACACCATCCAGATCGGTGTCGGATCGCTGCCCCATGCAGTCCTCACGGCGCTCCGGGGCCACCGGAACCTGGGGTTGCACAGCGGCCTGATCACCGACGGCGTCCTCGACTTGATCGAGCGCGGCGTGATCAACGGCTCGCGCAAGGAGATCGACGCAGGCCTGGCCGTCACCGGGGCGGCCATGGGGACCCGTCGCCTGTACGAAGAGTTGGCCACGCTGCCGATCGAGTTCCGGCCGGCCAGTTACACGCACCACCCGGCGACACTTTCCAGGCTCCGCTCACTCGTCTCCATCAACTCCGCGCTCGAAGTGGACCTGTTCGGGCAGATCGGCTCGGAACATACCGGCACGGTCCACCTGGGCGCGATCGGCGGCCAGGCGGATTTCAGCGGCGCCGCCGCGCTGACGGGGGCGCGGTCGATCATCGCGCTGCGCTCCGAGGCCCGTGGGGAGTCGACGATCCGGGCAAACCTGCGCGGCGGGCTGGTCAGCACTTCGCGCGCAGATGTGGATGTCGTCGTCACCGAGCACGGCGCCGCGGTGCTCACCGGCTGCACGATGGCACAGCGCGCGCGCAGGCTGGTAGGGATAGCGGCACCACAACATCGTGACGGGCTCGCCAGGGCCCTCGGACAACAGGAGGTGGCAGTATGAGCCAGGACAACAGGACCGCGGGGGAGCACCGCGTCGTCAAGGTCAGGGAGGTCGGCCCCCGGGACGGCTTCCAGAACGAACCGGAGACCATCGCCACGCGGGACAAGATCGAGCTGATCAATGCCCTCGGCGACGCCGGCTTCAAACGCATCGAGGTGGCCAGCTTCGTCCGCCCGGATGTGGTTCCCCAGCTTTCGGACGGGGTGCAGGTGCTGCGCGGCATTGACCTGCCCGCCGACGTGGAGCGCATGGTCCTGATCCCCAACAGCCGGGGGCTGGAGAACGCACTGCAGGTGCGGGGGCTGTTCGAGGCCATGACCCTCTTCGTCAGCGCGTCTCAATCCCACAACAAGGCCAACATCAACCGGACGGTTGAGGAAACTATGGAAGACGTCAAGGGCATGGGCCGGCGTGTCGTTGCAGAGGGCGTGAAGTTCTGCGCCGTCATTGCCACGTCGTTCGGGTGCCCCTATGAAGGCAAGGTCCCCATGGACGGGGTGCTTGACCTCGCGGAGCAGTTTGCCGAGGCCGGCGCGACCGAGATCGGCTTCGGCGACACCACGGGCATGGCAAACCCCGCCTACGTCTCGCGGTTCTTCCGGGCGGCGGCCGAACGGCTCCCCGGCGTCGAGCTCACCGCGCACTTCCACAACACGCGCGGGCAGGGACTGGCCAACGCCTACGCAGCACTGGAGGCCGGCTGCGATAGTTTCGAGTCCAGCTTCGGCGAACTGGGCGGATGCCCGGTGCCCGCCGGGTCCACCGGAAACATCTCGACCGAGGACCTGGTCAGCATGTTCCACGAAATGGGCATCGACACCGGCCTGGACCTGGAACGGGTCATCGAGGCCGCCCGCAAGGCCCAACAGGTCCTCGGGCGTAAACTGACCAGCCATTCGATCGTTGCCGGTCCGGTCCGCTGGGCGTCGGCCGTCGCGAATTGAAACACCACACGAATCGAAAAGGAGTCAGAACATGAGCAATCGAGTAGCACTGGTGACCGGCGGTGCCCAGGGCATCGGCAAGGGCATCGTCACATCCCTGGGGCAGGCCGGCTTTCGAGTGGCCATCGCGGACCTGAACCTCGAGGTCGCCGAGAAGACGGCCCAGGAAATACGCAACAACGGCGGAACGGCCATCGCGGTCCAGATCGACGTGACGAAGACGGCTGCCGTGAAGGCAGCGATCGCCTCCGTCGAGGCCCAGCTGGGGCCGATCGAGGTCGTAGTCAACAACGCCGGGTGGGACGACTTCATGCCGTTCGTCGAGACCACCGAGGACTTCTGGGAGAAAATCCTGGACCTGAACTTCAAGGGCGCGCTGCGGGTCATCCATGCGGTCGTACCGGGCATGATCGAGCGTGGCCACGGCCGCATCATCAATATCGGCTCTGATGCCGGTCGGGTAGGCTCCTCGCTCGAGGCCGTGTATTCCGGTGCCAAGGGCGGCATCATCGCCTTCACCAAGACGCTGGCCCGTGAAGTCGCCACGAAGGGAATCACCGCGAACGTGGTATGCCCCGGCCCGACCGACACCCCCGCGCTGCGCAAATTCGCCGACGGCGCGGGCGATGACGCGGACAAGGTGATTGCCGGCATGACCCGCGCAGTACCGATGAAGCGCCTCGGCACGCCGGAGGACATCGGTCCGGCCGTCGTCTTCTTCGCTTCCGATGCCGCGGGCTTCGTGACCGGCCAGACGCTGTCCGTCAGCGGCGGCCTGACGATGTCCTAGGAGGGGCTGGAGAAAAGAATGAGCGACGCACCAGTAACCGAGTGGCACGCCACCGGGCAGTATGAAGACATCCGCTACGAAACCACGGCCGACGGGATCGCCAAGATCACCATTTGCCGCCCCGAGGTGCACAATGCCTTCCGGCCGCAGACGCTGATCGAGATCTCCGAGGCCCTGGTGGAGGCCCGCGAGGACGAAGCGGTCGGGGTTATCATCCTCACCGGCGAAGGCGATGAGGCATTCTGCTCGGGCGGGGACCAGCGCGTCCGCGGAGAGAGCGGGTACAAGACCGATGCCGGCGCCACCGGGCGCTTCCACGTCACCGACCTGCACGTCCAGATGCGCAGAATGCCCAAACCCATCGTCGCCATGGTGGCCGGATGGGCCATCGGCGGTGGCCACGTCCTTCAGCTGGTCTGTGACCTGGCAGTCGCTGCGGACAACGCCCGCTTTGGCCAGGTCGGGCCCCGCGTGGGTTCATTCGATGGTGGGTTCGGGGCTTCGCTGCTGACCGAGCTGGTCGGGGCGCGCAAGGCCAAGGAGATCTGGTTCCTCTGCCGCCAGTACGACGCGTCCCAGGCGCTGCAGATGGGGCTGGTGAACACCGTGGTGCCGCTGGCGGAACTGGAGGCGGAGACCGTGCGCTGGTGCCGGGAGATGCTGCAGCTCTCACCGTTCGCGTTGCGTTTGATGAAGGCCAGCTTCCACGCCGCGGAAGACGGGTTCGCCGGAATCCAGCAGTTGGCGCATGACGCCAACCTGCTATTCTACGGCACCGAAGAAGCCGCCGAGGGCCGCGAGGCGTTCAAGGCGAAGCGGGAGCCCGACTTTGCGCGGTTCCCGCGACGCGCGTAACGAATGCCACGGGCACTATCGCCCAACACAATTCGAGTATATGGTCTTACCAAATGAGGAAAGGTACGAGTAAACCATGACCGTGCAGAAGCAGAACGTGCAAGTGGTCTCCTGGGAGACGGTGGACGAGGGAACCATGCTCGTTACTATGGACCGGGGGCCGGCTAATGCACTGGGGCCAGTGATCCTCGATGGTCTCGAGGCTGCGTGCCAGGCCGCCGAAGAGGCCGGAAACATCAAGGTCATGATCATCCGCTCCGCAGTGGAGGGCTTCTTCGCGGCCGGCGCAGACATCAAGCACCTCTCCACCATTGACGCCGACTCCTTCACCGCCTACGGCGATGCCATGCGCCACGTCAATGACCGGCTGGAAAGCTCACCGTGGCTCTCCATCGCCGCAGTGGACGGACTGGCGCTCGGTGGTGGACTCGAACTGGCGATGGCCTGCACCTTCCGCGTCTCCGGACCGAACGCGCGGTACGGCCTGCCCGAGGTCAAGATCGGATTGATCCCCGGCGCCGGGGGCACCCAGCGGCTTCCGCGACTGGTTGGCCGGGGCCGGGCCGTGGACATCATCCTCACTGCGCGACAGGTCCCGGCCGAAGAAGCCCGCTCCATCGGCCTGGTGGACCGCCTGACCGACGGCAACGCACTGGACGCAGCCCTCGCCCTGGCGGCAGAACTCGCCGGGGCCTCGCTGCCGGCGCAACTGGCCGGCGCCCGCGCCGTCAACGCGGCGTTCGACCTGCCGTTCGGCGAGGGTGCACGCTTCGAGGTGGCGCAGGAACAGGGGCTGTTCCAGCATGGCGAGGCGGCCGAGGGTCTGAGTGCCTTCATCGAGAAGCGAAAGCCGACTTTCGCCTAGACAGGCGATATCCCGCAGGCTTCGGCGGCGGGAATCACGGGCCCCTCAGGGCTTGGACGTGGACGCGATATAGGACCGGGCGAAGGAGCAACACGGCATCATGGAACGATCGTTTACAGGCCCGCTGGCCGGTGGAGATCGGGTCCATGGGCCCGGGGCCCTTTTGTGCCATGCTGTTGGCCGATCTGGGGGCCGACGTGATCCGCATTGACCGGGCGCAAGGTGCATCGCTTCCCGGCCCGAACCTCGATTTCCGCCTTGAGATCCTCAACCGGGGACGCAGATCCGTTGCCGTGGACCTGCAGCACCCGGAGGGGCGTGAGGTAGTGCTCGGCCTGGTGGCGGGCGCGGATGCGCTGATCGAGGGATTCCGTCCGGGAGTCATGGAACGTCTCGGAATCGGCCCCGAGGCCTGCCTGGAACGGAATCCCCGTCTGATCTACGGAAGAATGACGGGGTTCGGCCAGGACGGGCCGCTATCCCAGACCGTGGGCCATGACATCAACTACGTCGCCCAGAGCGGCGTCCTGTCCCTGCTCGGTCGCCACGGCCAGCCCCCTACGCCGCCACTGAGCCTCGTGGGGGACTTCGGGGGCGGAGGGATGATCCTTGCCCTGGGCATTCTCGCTGCCCTGTGGGAAGTGCGAGTGTCGGGCGAGGGGCAGGTCATCGACGCCGCCATGGTGGACGGTGCGGCGACCCTGGGGGCAGCCTTCTTCGGCTTCGCGCAGACCGGGGACTGGAACGCGGAGCGCGGGACCAACCTCGTCGACAGCGGCGCGCCATTCTACGACGCATACGAGACCCTGGACGGCAAATGGGTGGCCGTGGGGAGCCTGGAGCCCCACTTCTACACAGACCTGCTCGAGGTGCTCAGCCTGAACCCGGCAGCACTGCCCGACCAGTACGACCAGACACGGTGGCCGGAGCTCAAGGGCGTCATCGCCGGTGCGATCCGGACACGCACGCGCGACGCCTGGATGGCCGCCGTCGAGGGCAAGAGCGCCTGCCTGTCCCCGGTGCTCACCATCGAGGAAGCCATCGTCGATCCCCATGCGGTGGCCCGCGACGCCTTCGTCGAAGTCGAGGGGATCACGCAACCGGCCCCCGCGCCACGGTTCAGCCGCACGCCAGCTGCCGTGGACGCGCCCCCGCCGCTTCCCGGTGAACACACCCGCGAGACACTGCTCGACTGGCGCCTTCCCGAGGGGCGGGTACGCCAGTGGACCGAGGCCGGGGCTATCCGCCAGGACGCGAGGGAACCGACCCATACGACATGACCATAGCAACGCGCACGGGTACGACAGCATCCACGGCATCGCCGCACGGCAAGGAGACACAATGATTTGCACCGAGACAAGCTACGAAACCTTCACTCTCGAGGAGGTCCGGACCGGGATCGTCCTCATGACGCTGAACCGGCCGGAGCGCTACAACGCCATGACCAACACCATGTTCCGTGAACTGGAGCAGGCGGCCCTGGAACTCAATGACGACGATGATCTGCGGGTGGTGGTCCTGACCGGCGCCGGCAAGGCGTTCTGCGCAGGCTTCGATCTCGCCGACGCCGATGGCCTCCCCGGCCTGGGCGCCTTGGGCATGCTGGACCAGCAGGAGCTCGCCGCCCGGGCCCTGCTGGCCCTGCGTTCCATGCGGGTTCCGCTCATCGCAGCCGTCAATGGAGCCGCTGCCGGGGGCGGCCTGTCCCTCTCGCTCGCCGCCGACTTCCGGGTCGCCTCAACGCAGGCCAAGTTCAACGCAGCCTTCGTGAAAATCGGGCTCTCCGCCGGTGACTTGGGCACCTCCTGGTTGCTGACCCGGCTCATCGGCCCCGCGGCAACGAGCGAGATCTGCTTCACCGGCCGCATGGTCGGCGCGCAGGAAGCGGCAGCCCTGAGGCTGGTCAACAGTGTCAGCGCACCCGAGGACCTGCTCGAGGACGCGCTCCGTGCCGCGGAAGCCATCGTCGCGAACTCACCCGGCGGCGTCCAGCTTTCCAAGCGCGCGCTGCAAGCGAACATGGAAGTCTCCTCCTACGCCGCCGCCCTGGAGCTCGAGAACCGCGGGCAGGCCCTGTTGTCCCGCACCAGTGACATGTCCGAGGCGCTGGCGGCTCTAAAGGAAAAGCGCTCCCCGATCTTCACCGGCGCGTGAGCCGTCGCCGCACACCACAGAACTGAAGGAACACCATGAACCTTGACATTCCAGATATGGAAACCCTGACCCTGGAGGCATTGCCCGGGGACATCGCCGTCCTGCGGATGAACCGTCCCGAGCGGATGAATTCACAAACCGTGAAGATGTTCACCGAATACAACACGGCGGCCATGGCCCTGCGCGACAGCGGCGCCCGGGCCCTGATTCTCACCTCCACGGGGGAGCGGGCGTTCTGCGCCGGCTTCGACTTGGATGAGATCGACGTCATCACCACCATGGGTGTGCGTCAGTTCCTGAAGTTCCAGGAGACGGCCACCGGCGGAATCCAGGCGCTGCGGCACCTGCCGTTCCCTGTGATTGCCGCAATCCATGGTGCGGCCACGGGGGGCGGCCTCGCGCTGGCGCTGGCCGCCGACATCCGGCTCGCGGCCCCGACCGCCAAGTTCAGTGCCGCGTTCGTCAAGGTGGGCCTGTCGATCGGTGAGCTGGGAACCTCCTACAACCTGACCCGGATCATCGGGCCGGCGAAGGCCGCGGAGATCGGATACACCGGCCGCCTGGTCGATGCCGAGGAAGCCGCTGCCATCGGGCTGGTCAACCGGGTAGTGCCCTCCGAGGGCCTCCTCGACGAGGCCCTCGCCATGGCCACGTTGATCGCCTCGAACTCACCCGGCGGTGTGCGCATGTCCAAGCGCGCCATCCAGCGCAACCAGGAAATCACCTCCTACGCCGCTGCCCTGGAACTGGAGAACCGCGGCCAGGCGCTGATGTCCCGAACAGAAGACATGCCCGAAGCCCTCGCGGCCTTCAAGGAAAAGCGTGAACCCGTGTTCACGGGGCGGTGACGGAGGATCATGGCCTGGGACTGGACACCTGACACGCTGGACGCCTTGGGGCGATTTCTGGAGTCGCGCGGAATCATGGGGCGCAACGTGAAGGCCAGGCGCATTGGCGACGGGCATTCGAACCTCACCTATCTGGTGACCGACGGGGAACGGCAGGCGGTGGTCCGCCGGCCCCCGCCCCCTCCCATCCCGCCAGGTGCAAACGACATGCTGCGAGAAGCGCGCATCATCGGAGCACTGCACGGTACCGGGGTCCCGGTGCCGCCGGTGCTTGCCACAGCCCAGGCGGGCGAGGTCCTGGACGTCGCGTTCTACGTGATGGGTTTCGCGACCGGCCACGTGGTGACCACCTCGACCCCGGCACCACTCGATACGCCGCCGGGGCGCCGGCAAATAGCTGAATCACTCATCGACACGCTTGCGGTGCTGCACTCGGTCGACGTGGAGGCAGTCGGGCTGGCAGACATCGGACGTGCGGAGGGGTTCAACGAACGCCACCTGCGCCGGATGGGCAGGCTCATCGCCGACGCCGACGGGAACCCGCCAGCGCAGTTCGCGGGGATCGAGGCCTGGTTGAAGGCCAATGTTCCCGCCGAATCCGGCGCCTCACTCATCCACAACGACTTCCGCATCGGCAACGTCGTCGTGGCATCGGATGCACCGGGCCGCATCGAGGCCGTGCTGGACTGGGAGCTGGCCACACTGGGTGATCCGCTGTTCGACGTCGGATATTTCCTCTCCTCGATTCCCGAGGCCGGACAGCCGCGGACCCCCACCGAAGACCTGGGCGTTGCTATGCTCGAAGACGGCTACCCCACCCGGCACGAGCTCGCCTGCCGCTACGCGGAGAAGACCGGCAGGGAGCCGGCCCAGCTGGACTGGTACACGGCCATGGCGCTGTGGAAGCTGGCCGTCCTCTATGAATACAGCCGCCGCAGGGTGCTGGAAGGCATCGGCGACCCCTACTACGCGGACCCCGCGCTGGTCCACGCATTTCTCGAAGAGGCGTATCGGACCGCTGGCCTGAGCGTTCCGGAAACCATTTGATCCCCCTATGGCAGGAGACGGCACCGTGAAGCAAGAGACGGATATGCGGCAGGACTTCCACGACCATCTGGTGGCCCCGGACGTCACCGGAGTACCGGACCGATTCTTTGACAGGTTCATGTTCAACGCGCACGCGGCGGACGCGACGGCGCCTTCGATTGTGATGGGCCTGGGCATCTACCCGCCCAAGGACGTCGTGGACGGCTTTGTCGTTGTCGTTACCGGAACCGAACAGCGCAATCTGCGTTTCTCCACCGAACTCAGCGCCACCGACGGCAGCAGCGCCGGACCGATGTCCTGGCAGACGGTGGAGCCGAACAAGACCTGGGCCGTGCAACTTGGGCCGAACGAGTCCGGCGTCGAACTCGACCTCATCTGGCATGCGCGGACGCCGGCGTGGTCGGGCGAGGTGGGCGTGGCGACGGAGGGTGAGGCCACAGCGACCTTCGACCACCTCTTTCAGTCCGGGCGCTATGAAGGCACCGTCACGATCGACGGTGAGACGTTGGACGCCGCCGGGTGGTACGGGCAGCGGGACCGTTCACGCGGAGTCAGGACCATGAAGGGCGGACAGGGGCTGCACATCTGGTACCAGGCGCAGTTCCCGGACCGCTCGGTTGGATTCCTGCTGGTAGAGAACCGGCAGGGCGGACGACTGCTGCTGGATGGGGCCGTGATGCATGAGGACGGCACCCTTGACGACATCATCGACGTCAGCCATGACCTGGTCTTCGACGACCAACTCGACCTCAAGAGCGGAATGGTGCGTGTCCGGACGGCTTCCGGGCAGACCTATGACATTGCTGCGGATGCGTCCGCGGGCGGCGGCTACATGGCTGGCGGCGGCTACGGCGACCACCACGGACAGCAGCTGGGCAGGGACCATGTCGAGTACGACGTCTACCCGCTGGACGGTTCAGTGACCCCCAAGACGCTGGATTCGGCCCTGACGGACCGGCTTGCATCGTTTGACTGGGATGGCATCGCCGGGGTGGGAATTTTCGAGTTCGCGCATACGCGCAGCGCTTCCTACGTCTACAAACCGACCCTCCGGCGCTGACCCGAGCCAGCGTGTGTTCGACCCCGATCCCGAATAACAAGCTCAGAACACACCCTGCCGGCAAGAAGTTCCTTGAGGGAATGCCCGCGGGCCGCCCCCAACCCGTCCGGCAGGGCAGTCGACGTCGGAACCTCATCCACGAGTTTCAGCCATGAAGTCCCGTGAAGCAGAGTGGCGCCGGTTTCGTCCTGGACCTGACCCTCGGCGAATCCTCCCCAGCCGTCGCCATGGGGCGAGGTTGCCGCCGCGAAGACCGTGGACCCGTCCATGGGGAGCGGCCGGAAGAAGTCCAGTCCCAGTTCCGTGGTGACGCACCCCTTGCCCGCCGGCCGGTGCAGCCTTGCTGCGTTGGCCAACACGCAGTCCATAAGGACACCCACTGCTCCGGAAAGCGGCCGGCCCCACTCATCCGCCAGCCACTCCCCGGTCACCATGGAGCACATGGCCTGCTCGTCCTGCAAACGCAAGGACTGGAGCCGGAACAGCTCCTCCGGGTGGCCTCGTGGGGCAATCAGGACCGGTGTCCGGGCCGCCGGCCCTGTCATCTCGTCAGTGGGTAGGCGCGACACGGCTAGACCGACCGCTGTGCCTTGGTGACCGCCGTGGCCGCCTTGCTCTTGAGACGGGCTTCGGCCCAGTCCGCATCCGTCATAGAGTTCAGTCCAGCGAAGGTCCCGGGCCCGGCAAGCATCTGGCCGCCGTCCATCGCAATGGTCTGTCCGGTCAGGTAGTCGCATGCATCGGACATCATGAAGATGGTCAAGTGGGCGAGCTCCTCAATGGTCCCCATCCGGCCGGCGGGCACCTGGTCCTGCTGTGTTGCGCCCGCGGCGCTTCTCTCCGTCGGGTTCAGCATTTCCCAGGCATAGTCGGTGGGAATCGGGCCGGGGGCGAGGGCATTGAGGCGGATGCCGTACTTGGCCCACTCAACGGCCAGGGACATGGTCATCGCGTGGACGGCCGCCTTGGCCATGGCAGAGAGGACAACGTACGCCGAGCCGGTCCAGATCCAGGTGGTCAGCGTGGAGAGCACACTGCCGGGCAGCCCCTCCGCGATCCACCGCTTACCGGCAGCGTGGGTCGTATGGAACGAGCCGTTCATGACGGTACTGGCCACCGCATCAAAGCCACGCGGGCTCAGGTCCTTGGTCTGTGCGATGAAATTGGCCGCAGCATTGTTGATGACGCCAGTGAGCGGTCCATGCAGCGCCCAGATTTCGTCCATGGCGGCGTCGACCTGATCGTAGTCCTTCACATCCACCGTCTGGAAATGCGCGCGGCCCGGGTGATCGCTCGAGGCTTCCTCGGCCGCTTCCCGCAGGACGGCTTCGCGCCGTCCCCAGAGATGGACTTCTGCGCCATGGTTTATCAGGTGGCGGGCCACTCCGCGGCCGAGCCCGGTTCCACCGCCGGTGATCAGGATGCGTTTACCCGCCAGGGCGTCGGATGAAAAGGGGGAACGTGCGGGGATGGACATGGGTCCTCTTTCCTCAGTGAAAATAGTAGGGCCGGACTAAAGCAGGCTCTTGGCGATGATTTCCCGTTGGATCTCATTGGTACCGCCATAGATGGGCGGCGCCAGGGACTTACGCACCTGGGCCTCCATGCCGTACTCACGGGCATAGCCGTAGCCCCCCATCATTTGCATGGCCTCCAGGGCGGTGTTCTTGGCGATTTCAGTGCAGCGCATCTTGGCCATCGCGCTTTCTTGGGCCAAGGAGTCCTCCAGGCCCTCGTCAATGCGGTGGGCTACGTCATAGACGAAGGAGCGCGCGAAGGCGACATCCGTCGCGAGGTCGGCGATCCGGTGGCGCAAGGCCTGGAAGCTGCTGATCTTGCGGCCAAATTGCTCACGTTCGCTGATGTAGGCGATGGCGTCATCCAGGGACCGCTGGGCCGACCCAAGGCTCATCGCCGCAATGATGACCCGCTCCACGCTTAGCCCGCGCATCAGCTGCTTCCAGGCATTCTTGGCCTCACCGACCACGTTCGAGGCGGGGACGCGAACGTCCGTGAAGAACACGTCGTTGACGGTGTGGGGTTCCATGGTTTCGATTTCCCGGATGTCCAGGCCGGGCGTTTCCGTGGGAACCATCAGGAGGGTGAGTCCTTGGTGCTTGGTCCCGGAGTTGTCCTCCCGGGTGAGGACCAGCAGGTGTTCGGCGACATGGGCGGCGGAACACCAGGTCTTCTGGCCATTGATGACATATTCGTCGCCATCCCGAACGGACTTAACCTTCACGCCGCCGAGGTCCGATCCGGCTCCTGGTTCACTCAGCGAGATGGCCTCGAGCCTACCCGCGGCCAGGTTCGAGACGATGGTTTTCTTCTGCAGTTCAGATCCCCATTTGAGGTATGTCTGTGCAGCGGTGAGCCCCGTTGAATACCCGGTAATCGGGGCGAGCCCCCGGGAGGTCTCCTCAAGGAAGACGCACTCGTCCACGAAACCCGCCCCGCCCCCGCCATATTCCTCCGGCAAGGAGACGCCCAGCCAGCCCAGCTCAGCCAACCTGGCCAGCACCTGCGGACTGTTCGAAAGCGTTCCGCCCGCCGTGACTGCATCCCGCTGCGCGAGAGTTCCGAGTTCCTGGGCGCAAAACGTGCGGATGGTTTCGGCGAACTGGTGCTGTTCGGCTGAAAGTTCCATCTCAGTTGCCCCGGTAGTTCGAGAATTCGGGGGCGCGCTTTTCGTTGAAGGCGGTGATGCCCTCATTGGCCTCCTCGGTGTCACCGAAGAGCTTCAGGCTGGAGTACGCCATCTGCCCGATGCCGGCGAAGTGTTCGGTGTCGGCGTTGAACGACTGCTTCAGGACCTTCAACGAGGTGGGGGACAGCTTGAGGATTTCGTCGGCCCACTCGCGGACTTCCTGCTGGAGTTGCCCGGCAGGGACGACCTTGTTGGCCAGTCCCCACTCAACGGCCTGTTCTGCGCTGTACTGCCGGCACAGGAACCAAATCTCGCGGGCGCGCTTTTCGCCGATCGCGCGTGCCATGAGCCCGGTGCCGAAGCCGGCGTCGAAGGACCCCACGCGCGGCCCGTTCTGCCCGAAACGGGCGTTCTCCACTGCGATCGTCAGGTCGCACAGCAAGTGGAGTACGTGGCCGCCGCCAATCGCAAAGCCATTCACCGCGGCGATGACTGGTTTGGGGGTGTCACGGATGACACGGTGCAGGGAATCGATCTCAAAAAGGCCGCTGTCGGAAGGGCCGTAGTCTCCCGTTTCCATGCGCTGCTTCTGGTCACCTCCGGTGCAGAAGGCCTTCTCGCCGGCGCCGGTCAGGGCGATCACGCCCACCTTGTCCGAGCCCCACGCGGTCTTGAAGGCCATGATCAGCTCGTCGACGGTTCGGGCGCGGAAGGAGTTGTAGCGTTCCGGCCGGTTGATGGTGATCCAGGCAAGGCCGTTGTCGACCGTGTAGGTGATATCAGTGAAACTGTCGATTGAAGGCATTGTTTCTCCTCGTTATGCCGGCTCTGCCGTCCTGCTGGACGGCCTGGGCCCTGGCGGCTAATTGGCCCTACCATTGACAAACATACGGCTGTGAACGATCGTTATCAATACTATGGCGAAGATTACTTCTGGATTCGATCGCCCCCCGAAGAGAGGACCGGCACATGACCGAGACTGCGGAAACCCTGGCCGTGCAATCACTCGCTGGCCCGTCCGGCATCGACCCCCGCGGGCTGCGGGCCCCGGCCATCGTCGCGCCGATGTTTCTGGTCTCCGGTCCCGAACTGGTTGTGGCCAGCTGCCGGGCAGGGCTTGCCGGGTCGTTCCCTACACAGAACGCGCGAACCTACGCTGACTTGGTGCAGTGGCTCGACCGGATCCGGGAGGGCCTCTCGGGCCTGCCGCGGCCCCAGTGGGCCGTCAGCCAGATTGTGCACCCTACCTATGACCGGTTCGAGGCCGAACTGGGGCTGATGACGGAGTACCGCCCGGACGTGGTGATCACGGCGCTGGGGTCCCCCCGCCGGGTGCTCGACGCGGTCCACGGCTACGGGGGCGCCGTCTACGCTGACGTGATGTCGGTGGAGCATGCGCGGAAAGCGGCCGACGCCGGTGCCGACGGCCTGGTCCTCGTGTGCCATGGGGCCGGTGGCCACACCGGGCGGTTGTCGCCGTTCGCGTTTGTCGATGAGGTCCGGTCGTTTTTCGACGGGACGCTTGTTGTTGGCGGGGCCGTTTCCACCGGGCGGGGCGTCCGTGCCGTCGAGGCTCTGGGAGCGGACCTGGCCTATATGGGAACGAGGTTCATCGGCGCCGAGGAGTCCCTCGCCAACGACAAATACCGGCAGATGCTGGTCCGGGCCGGGGTCGACGACGTCACTGCGACCAAGGCCGTCACGGGCGTGATGTGCAGCTGGCTCGATGAATCGCTGGCCGACGTCGGCTTCGGCGACGCGGCGCTGCAGGCGTCGGGCAAGATCGACTTCTCGGATCCGCACGGAGAGCATAAGCCTTGGAAAAACATCTTCGCCGCCGGGCAGGGCGTGGGAAGTGTCGACCGCATCGCCCCGCTCCAGGACATCGCCGACGAGATCGTCGTCGAGTATTTGGCGGCTCGCTGACCCCCCTCCTGCGTCCACGGACGTGCCGGGAACAGTTTGCTTTCGCAAAGCGAAGGACGTCCCGCCCTCGTGGGGCGCGACGTCCTTCGCAGCTGGCGTGGCCGGTTCTATGCCGGCGCCGGCACGCGGATCGAGGCAGCCAGGCTCTGCAGGATATCTGCGGCTTCCTCCGCGATGCGCGGCACGAACTCGGCGACGCTGACCAGATCGTTGATCGCCCCGGCGATCTGGCCCGTCAACACGAGGCTGTTCTCAGTGTCACCGGTAGTCTGAGCGCGCTGCATCGACTCGATCTTGTGCCGGGTCAGGGCCACGGGATCGGCGTCGGGCGCATTCTGGGCCTTTAGCAGCTCCAGGGAGGCGGTGTTTCGCAGCCCACGACAGGGGCCGTAAACGCCGTCAAAGGCCACATCGTCACCCTCCTTGGCATCCAGGAGTGCCTGGATATAGGAAGGGTGCCAGTCCGAGTTCTCGTGGGTCAGAATGAACCGGGTGCCCATCGCCACGCCTTCCGCTCCCATGGCCAGCGCTGACGCCAGACTGCGGCCGTTGCGGGCGCCGCCTGTCAGCAAAACGGGGACGGAGACTGCCTCGACGATTGTGGGCACGAGCACGTAGGTGTGCACGCCCGCGGCGGGCGCGTGCCCGCCCATCTCGAATCCCGCGGCGATGATGACGTCCACGCCGGCTTCTTCCGATTTCACCGCCTGGCGGGTGGAACCAACCTTGTGCTGGTGGATCATGCCGGCGTCCTTGATCGCCCCGATGTAGTCGCCAGGGAAGCCTGCGGAAGTCGTCATGACCCGAAGCTTCCGCGCCAGGGCCGGATCCTTTTCGCGCATCTCAAGGACAGTGCGGATGTAGACGTCGGTGAATTCCAGGACCTTTCCGTGGGAGTCCACGCCCACTGGAATGTTCACGGCAAAGACCCTGTCGGTCAGTGCCGAGGCTTCCTCGATGTGCGCACGGAAGGTCCGGGCACCCTCCTGGATGTCGACGGGCATGCCGGGCATGCTGACCGTGCCCAGGCCGCCGGCGTTTGAAACGGCGGCGGCCAGCTTGGGGGTGCGGTAGGGGCCGAGGCCCTCCTGCACCACCGGGTGGTCGATGCCGACCAGGCGGGTGTAACGGTTGGTCAGGGGCGCGTTCATGAGTCCACCTTGGTGTTGGCTAGGAGTGAATTCTGCTTTTCGCTGAGCTGCCGTACGGACTGCTCACCGGCGACGATCCCGTCGCGCAGCTTGAATTTCTGTATCTTGCCCGTCGGTGTGGCGGGCAGTTCGTCGACGTAGTACCAACGGGCGGGGGCCTTGTGTTTGGCCAGATGCGTCAGGCACAGCTCCCGCAGGGCGTCGACGCCGGGCGGGTCGTTCGAATCAACAGGGCGGATGACGGCGCAGACAAGTTCACCCCATTTTTCGTCGTGGATCCCGACGACGGCGACCTCGGCGACGGCAGGGTGGGAGAGGATGAGGTCCTCGATCTCGCGGGGGTAGATGTTCTCGCCGCCCCGGATAATCATGTCTTTGATCCTGCCGGTGATCTTCAGGTAGCCGCGCCCGTCCATCGATCCAAGGTCACCGCTGTGCAGCCACCCATCGTCCTGCATCGTGGCCGCCGATTGTTCGGGCATGTTGTGATAGCGCAGCATCGTCTGATAGCCCCGGGCGCAGATCTCACCGCTTTCGCCTATGGGCAGGATGTCCCCGGATGCGGGATCGATGATCTTGACTTCGACATTTGGCAGGGGGCTGCCGATCGTCAGTGACTGGTCCTCAGCAGAATCTGTCAGCTTGGTCTGGCAGATAACACCGTGTAGTTCGGTTTGTCCGAACACGATGCTGAACCTGCAGCCGAAGCGTTCCTTGGTCTGCTCGACGAGCCGTGCGGGGACAAACGAAGCCCCCGACATCACCGTGGTCAGCGCCGAGACATCGCGCGTGTGGCTGTCCGGGTGCTCGAGCATGGCATGGAGCATCGTGGGAACCAGGAGGCTGGTAGTGGCGCGGTAGGTTTCGAAGAGCTCCAGCATGAGCCCAGGGTCGAAGGCCGGCACCACAATGTACGTCCCGCGGTGGGCGAAGGTTCCGATCTCCGTCAGGGACCCTCCGATGTGGAACATCGGCATGGCCGAGACCCAGACAGCCCCGTCCTCGACGCCTGCACCCCCGGTGACAAAGCGGGAGGCGTTGACCACTCCGAGGTGATGTAGCACGGCGCCCTTAGGCTTGCCGGTAGTGCCGGAGGTGTACTGGATTTGGGAGGGATCGTAGAGCTGGACGTCCGGTAGCGGAGCGGCCTTGTCGACCGTCGCAGTGAACGTATCCAAGTCATCGATGCACACCGCCAGCCTCAACTCCGGCAGGTCATCCCGGACGGCTGCGACGGCGGCGGCCAAGTCGTGACCGCGGTATTCGCGGGCATGGAAGATGCCTGCAGTTTCCGACTGCCGCAGCACGTACTCCAGTTCATATTTGCGGTAGGCAGGGTTGACCGTGACGAGTACGAGCCCGGCGAGCCCGGCTGCTTGCTGGAGGATCACCCACTCGGCCCCGTTCGGGGCCCAGATGGCGATTCTGTCACCGGGCGAGAAATGCTGCAGCATGGCGCGGGCCATGTGTTCTGCCTCAGCGAGGAGTTCGGCGTAGGTCCACGATCTGCGGGCGGCCGGGTCGGCGGTGCCCTCGATGAGGGCCACGCGATCCGGCACCTCTGCGGCAATGCTGCGGAGCAGCCCGCCGGTGGTGGACGCCAGCATGGGCACGGACGTGTCTTCTGGCCAATAAGATTCGGTCAATGTCATCGTTGACATGTTCGCTCTCTGGGTTGATCCGATCGTGAGCTGAGGGAGGTGGGCCGACCACCTGGGGAGGTGGCGGACGCCTCACTTCACCTATGAGTGTTACACACAATTGGTCAGACCGCTATAAAGGTCCGATATTAAATGAAGCGGGGTCCGATCACGGGTGCAGCGGATGGCGAACTGCATCCGGGATTCGCCGCCCGCCCCATGCCCGGTGCGCCCGAGTGAGGGCCGGCGTGGGGTGTCTGGCAATCTGAGGGCCCCGAAACTCCCTATAGGATGGGAATCATGGTGACCCAACCCCAGCCGGTCTCGACTGGAAATCCTGGAGAACGAGACCGCAAGGGGGGTCACGCCGACCTCACCCCGGGCAGTGCGAGGTCGGTGCTGCTCACCATCCTCGGCGAGCTGGTCTCGCCAACGAAGCAGCGGGCCTGGACGTCGTCCCTCCTCTACGTGATGAATGGGCTCGGAATCGAGGAGCGCACGGCCCGCCAGGCTATTGTGCGGGGTGCGGATTCCGGCTGGATCGAACCAGTCAAATTTGGGCGCGAGGTGGCATGGTCGGTGTCGGCCCAACTGGCCCAGGTGTTCGAAACGGGTTCACGCCGGGTGGAGGCGCTCAGTGATCCGTTTCTCGAATGGGACCGCAACTGGCTGATTCTCCTGGTGACGGTGCCGCTGTCCCTCCGGGCCAGCCGCAAGCGGCTATACAGCGGTCTCGAATGGGCGGGATTCGGCAATCCGACAGCCGGTTTATGGTTGACCCCGCACAGTGAGCGGCGTGAACAGGTGAATGCCTTGATCGACGACCTTGGGCTCACCGACTCAACGATCTCATTTCTCGGAAGGACCGATTCGATCGGCCTTTCGGAAGAGATGATCATTCGGCGCGGCTGGGATCTTGAGGCACTCGCTGAGCGGTACAGGGAGGTCGGAGCGCAATTCAGGAATCCGACGCCGGCGCCGGGGGACGATACCCTGTTTACGCACATCCGCGTCCTGTCAGAACTGCAGCGGTTGCCGTTCGCTGACCCGCAACTGCCCGAGGCGCTCCTTCCGGATTGGATCGGGCGACGAGTCACGTCGCACCTGCAGGATCTCCGGCGGTCATGGGCGCCCCAAGTCCACGCACGCTGGTCGGAGATTAACGCCGCATCCAGCTGAAGCCTGTCACGCCTAGATCGGCGAGGCTGCTTCCATCGAGGGGACGGCAGCCAGCTCGCCCGCGTCGATCTGATCCCGCAGCACGAATTTCTGGATCTTGCCCGACGGCGTCAGCGGGAAAGCGTTGGTGAAGAACCAATGCGTGGGGGCCTTGTGTGCGGAGATCCGCTCGCGGCACCAGGCGCGCAATTGCTTCGGGTCGGGCGGTGTGACACCCTCGCGAAGGCGGACGATGGCGCCGACTTGCTCACCCCACTTTTCATCCGGGATGCCGAGGACCACGGCTTCGGCGATCGCGGGGTGGTCGAACAGAAGGTCCTCGATCTCTCGTGGATAAACGTTGATGCCACCTCGAATGATCATGTCCTTGACGCGGCCCGTAACACGGATAAAACCGCGTTCATCCATTGTGCCGATATCCCCCATGTGCAGCCAGCCGTCCGCGTCGATCGTGTTGGCAGTCTCCTCCGGCATCTCGTAGTAGGCCAACATGTTTTGGTAACCCCTGCAGCAGATCTCGCCCTGCTCACCGGTAGCAACGATTTCCCCGGTATCCGGATGCACGATTTTCACGTCGAGTTCCGGAAGCGGCTGTCCCACTGTTGCGGCCTGGTCGACGGCACTGTCAGTCACTCGGGTCTGGCTGATGACGCCATGCATCTCGGTCTGCCCGAACAGGATGCTGACCTGACAACCGAAATGGCTGGTTACCCGATGTACAAGCTGTTCGGCCACTGCGGCCGCGCCAGACATCATGGTCTTGATGGATGACTTGTCGCGCGCCGCGAAGTCGGGATGATCGAGCACAGCGATGAGCATCGTCGGAACCATCAGCGCGTGCGTGCCGCGATAGGTCTCGAACAGCTCCAGTGTCAGGCCCGGATCGAAGTTTGGCATCACCACGTACGTGCCGTGCCAGGAGATCGTGGAGAGCTCGGTGACCGCGCCGCCGCCGATGTGGTACATCGGCATTGCGTTAATGCACACGTCGCCGTCACTCATGCCCGCGCGCTCGCCGACGAACGCCGCCTCGTTCACTATGCCCTTGTGGTGCAGGAGTGCACCCTTCGGGAAGCCTGTGGTTCCCGACGTGTACTGGATTTGAACCGGGTCAGTAGGCGCAACTTCGGGGAACGAGCGCTCAGGATCCCCGGAGGCGAGAAAGGCCGCCCATTCGTCGAAGGAGATCAGGTCACGCAGTGCGGGAGTTTCGGAGCCTACGGATGCGACAATCTCCCGCATGTCCGCTCCGCGGTATGACTCGACAAGGAACAGGCCCACGGCGCCGGACTGGCTGAGGACGTACCCAAGTTCCTTGGCCCGATAGGCGGGATTGATCGCGACGACGATCATGCCGGCCATTGCTACGGCCTGCTGAAGGATGACCCACTCGGCGCTGTTCGGCGCCCAGATGGCTATGCGGTCGCCGGGCTCAAAGCGGGCGAGCAGCCCGCGGGCAGCAGCCTCAGTCTCGGCGAGAAACTCGCGGTAAGTCCAGTGCCGCCGCAGGGCTGGATCGGCGACGCCGTCAACGAGGGCAAGGCGCTCCGGCGCCGCCTCAGCCGCGCCCCTGAGCAGATCGGGGAGTGTAATGTCCCGCACTCCTGAGCTTGACTCCTTGGGCCAGTAGGACATCACAAGTGGTGCAACGGAGGTGTTCATCGACGCTCCTTCTTCGCAGGTCGAGTAAGTACTACAGGCAGGGCAACAAAGTGGACCCATTCATCACATTAGGACCAATCGTTCAATAGTTCAACCATTTACGAGCGAGAGAATTGAATGATTCTTGCTCCATCCGGTTTCCGTCTTATGGCAGCGGCGGTCTACTTCCTGCCGTGATCCACGGTGAGAGCGACCACGTCAGTCAGGCGGCCGAGATCCCGCCGTTTACGCTGATCGCCTGTCCGGTCAGCCGTGACGCGCCTGGGCCGCCAAGAAAAACGATGAGCGCGGCCAGGTCCTCCGGCTCTGCGACACCCAGGTGGGCCTGCTTCGCGGCATTTTCAAAGAGTTTCTTGCTGAACCCATCCGACAGCACCCGCTCCGCGGTAATCGTTCCCGCGACCAGCGAAGGTGTCACGGCGTTTACCCTGATGCCATTGCGTTTGCCCTCGATCGCCGCCGTTCGAGAGAACATGACGATGGCCGCCATGCCTGCTCCGAGGACGGACTCGCCCGGTGTGGCGACCTTCGCCGCGTCCGAGGCAACATTGATGATGCTGCCCCCACCTTGCACCCGCATAAACGGCAAAACTGACCGGGTGAGATACATCGGGGGCAGCGCCTGGCGGGTCAGGATCGACGACAGATCCTCGATCGGGGTGTTGTGAAGCAACTCGGGGCGGTACGAGGCCGCGACCGAACTGACCGCGACATCGATCCCGCCGAGGCGCGAGTGCATAACTTCGACGGTTTCGGCGACCTGGTGGAAATCGTCAGCGTCGGCGGCAAGAAACTCCACCTGGGCATCGGGCTGCAGACCCAGCAGCAGTGACTTGGCAGCCTGCCCTCGGGCCTCGTCGCGGGCCATGAGCCCAATGCGCCGAACTCCCGCGCCCAGGAACTGTATGGCTGAGGCCAGCCCGATACCCGACGTTCCGCCGGCAATCAGGACGGCGGATTCTTCGTAGCTGCGAACGAGCGGCGCGGTGGTGGGCATGGGGATCTCTTTTCCGTGGAGGGGATCGTACTCAATAGTCGACACATTAGTTGACTCGGTACGTTTTAGTGTCGCATAAGCGGTCGCATTGCCTCAAGCACCCCGGGCGCCCGTGCCGATGAAGCAGTCCGTGCTGAATGCATATCCCGACGCCGTGTACGCCGGAAGATTAGACGCGCAGTGGTGAAGTTCCGCCGTGCCGGCCCGACTGCGGGACGCCGCCGAGGTCTCTAAGATCCCCGAAGTACCGCTCCTGCTTCTCCTGGCGCGGCTCGATAAAGAGCGCCTCTGCCTCGACGTGCGGGACGGACGGATCTGATGCGAGCGCGATCGCGCCCCGGACGTGCGTCTTGCGGCCCTCCGTCCAGTCGATGTGTGACGTGAGTTCGAGCTCGGTGTCGAGCGGCAGGGCATGGCGGTAAGTGACGTTGAGGAACGCCGTCATGCCCCAGCGGCCCGCCTGGGTGCCGGCCTGACCGAGCACCTCGTCGAGCAAGAGGCTGGTGACGCCGCCGTGCACGAACCCTGGGGGTCCCTCGAACCGGCGGTCGAGGGTGGTGCGAACGACGACCGACTCGCCTTCGTATGCAAAGACGAGAGGCGGTGACATTGGGTTGCCAAGGCCTGTCACCGGGCTGAAATAGCGGATGGCGTCCGGCAGCGAGTCGACCGACGCGACCTGGGAAAGTCCCCGCGCGTTGCCGGAAACCAGTGACGTGATCCTACGGGCAAGACGCGCAGCCTCTGCCAGATTCTCCGGCGACACCTCGTTGGCGGCCTGGGCAACAATCACTTCGCGCAGCGCGGATCCGAGATTTGCGACCGCCTCTCGCTGGCGGATAACTTCTTCATGCGTCTCATTCATGGTATTAACCTTACAATGATCAGACCAATAACTGGTCGTCGGCGGAGTGCGAAATCGCCGCAACTGACGCCCTCTTAAACAGGCGCCCCGTTAAACAAAGGAGACTCAATGGAATTCGGCCTTACCGATGACCAGCTGGCAATCCGCGATGCGGTGCGCGCCTACGCACGCACCCGGCTCAGTGCCGGTTACCTCGCACGGGCGAAGTCGGAAACGTTCCCGTGGCCACTCCACCGCGAAATCGCCGTACTGGGAATCTTCGGACTGCTCGCGGGGAGTGACCACAACCCTCTCGAGAGGGAGGACTACGTCGCCGTAGGGCTGGTTGTCGAAGAGCTCGCGTACGCCGACTTCAATCTCGCCAACGCGGCCATCCCCGTAATGCTCATGAGCGCCCTTATCTCGCGACACGGCAGCCTGCGCATCAGGGAGACGTACCTGAAAAGAATGGTCGAAGGTGAAACCTACGTCGCCTTGGGCCTCACGGAGCCGGAGGTCGGTTCGGATGTCGGAGACATCCGAACCACCGCGACCGCGACTCCCGGCGGATACGTGATCTCCGGTGAGAAGACCTCTGTGACGATGCTGGCAAACGCCGAGGCAATCATCATCGTCGCGAAAACGGTCCGGGACGGAGAGCCGGTCGGTGCTTCTGCATTCCTGGTCCCGCTGGATGCCGCTGGCATCGAAAAATCGGCGATCGCCGACACCGGCTGGCTGCCCCTCGGCCGCGGGGTGCTGCATCTGGACAATGTCGAGATCCCGGCCGATGCTCTCCTGGGCGATGAGGGCGCTGCCTTCCGACAGCTACTCGGCGGGTTCGACTTCACCCGGCCGCTGCTCGCACTTACCGGAATCGCCACCGCTCAGGCATCAATCGACGAGACCGTGGAGTACGTGTCAAGCCGAACGGCGTTTGGTTCGCCCCTCGCCGCAAATGAGGGTGTGTCGTTCCCGCTGGCCGAGCATGCGACTCATCTCGAGGCGGCACGGCTGCTCTGCTACTCGGCGCTCTGGCACCGAACGGTCGAGCGGCCGCACACCGCTCTCGCGGCGATGACGAAGTGGTACGGCCCGCTTCACGCCGGCCAGGCCATCCGCGAGTGCCTCCTGTTGCACGGAAATTTTGGTTATTCGAGTGAGTTCCCGTTCGAGCAGCGGCTCCGGGACGTGCTCGCCGTCGAAATTGCTGATGGCACGGCGCAAATCCAGAAGATCATTATCGCCCGGGAGCTCTTTGGGCGCCAGTTCATTCCATACCCGAGGCGCTGACCTCACGCGGTAGGCTGGTGTTCCCAAGCGGCAAGGAGGGTGCGGAGGCCGGCCACGAGCGCGAGCGGCTGATCGAGCATGGGGTGGTGGCCGGCAGCGGGCACCTCAATCATGGGCGTGGCGCTGCCGAGCCGGCGGAAGATTTCGTCGGCCATGTCAGTCCCGACCAGCCCATTTTCACCCCGGAAGAACGCCGACTGGCACGCCAGTGGGATTAGCTCCGGCAACTGGGGGGCGCGGTCGAAGATCTTTAAGTCGAATTTCCACGACCACCCGCCGGGCACCTCGCGAACCGAGGTGTTCGCAACATGGGTGGCGACATAGTCGAGCGTGAGTTGGTCTGGAATCGGACGAAACCGGGAAACAACGGATTCGCGGGTTGGATACAGGCGCGGCGGACCGAAAGCAAGACGGTCCGCCGCCGCGTCCTCTTCCGGCGTGAAGTGGACAAGGGGCGAGTCCACAATGATGATCCCGCCGAGCTTGGCGCCGGATGCCATGGCTGCCCGAAGTCCCACCACACCACCCAGGCTGTGCCCGATCAGGATGGGTGCCGCCGATGAGGCAAGACCCGCTACCGCGAGCACTTCAGCGGCCCAGCGGTCCACGCTGTATGACTCGCGGAAGTCGCTCTCGCCGTGGCCGGAGAGATCCAACGCAATGACCTCGCGGCCTTCGCCGAGCAGCGGCGCGATGTGGTCCCACCATCGAGAGTGGGCGGCCCCGCCGTGAATCAGGATCACTGAGCGTGTGCCTTCTCCCCACGTGCGGTAGGCGATTTTCGCGCCATCGACCACCGTCGATGCCGCTCTGGCCTCGACGGCCAGCGCCTGGTTGAACCAGTCCGGCGTGCGCACCAGATCGGCCAACATGGCCGTCATAGTTCTTCCATCCAATCGGGTTTACCTGCTCGACGGAACGACATTGCGCCTCCTTGTTGGCGGCCGGGGATGGCCCTTTTGTCCAGTTTGACAGCACCGTAAGCAATTATCGACACTTCGCGGAACATTATTGCCAAAGATGAGAAACATCGAGTAGCTTGAGGGCATGCAAAATCTCGATTCGGTATCTTATGACGCCCTTGCTGCGGCCGCGGCCGATCCAGTCACCTACGCGCAGTCGTGGAAGGCACGCACGGGTCGGTCCGTTATCGGGTCGTTTCCGATGAACTTCCCATCGGAACTCACTCACGCCACCGGCGCCCTGCCTGTTGTCATCCAGGAAAGCCGCACCGCGATCACCGAAGGGCGAAGCCTGCTGCCCGAGTTCTACTGCGGCTACACCCGCAGCCTCGCCGACCAGGCCGCGACCGGGGAACTGGACGTCTTCGACGCCTTCGTGCTCGCCGATCATTGCGTGCAACTGCTCGGAGCGGTCGACGTGATCCGCTGGGCGAAGCCGCAGATCCCGACGCACTTCGCCCAATTCATCAGCTCGATGGACGACCCTTGGAGCCAGGGCCAGGTCATCGACAAGATTGGCTCGCTGCGCGTCGAGGTCGAGGAGATCGTCGGCACGACGGTGACGCCGGAGGCGCTTGCCGTGAGTATCCGGCTCTTCAATGAGAACCGCAGGCTGCTCCGTGAGTTCTATGAGCTGCGCAGGTCAGGGCGGGTTCGCATTACGGCATCCCAGATGCAGACACTCGTGAAATCGAGCATGGTCATGGACATCGAGGAGCACTCGGCGCTGTTGCGGAGCATCCTCGGCGCCCTCGTGCCCGAGGAGTACGCGCCCGACGCGCTCGTGCGCGTCCACCTCTCCGGCCACTTCTGCGCCCCGCCGCGCCCGGAGTTGCTCGATGTCATCGAGGAGTGCGGCGCGCTGGTAGTAAACGACGACCTCTACCACGGCTGGCGTTACGTCTCCACGGACGTTCCCGAGGATGTCGACCCCTTCGACGCGCTCGCACTCTGGTACCTCGATCGCAATATCTCAGCCCCGTGCGGCACCCGCGTTCAGCGCAATGTCGACTGGGACACTTACCTCATCGAGAGCCTGAAGGACAGTGCATCGGATGGCGTCATCACGCTCATGGCCAAGTTCTGCGAGCCGTTGATGCTGTACTACCCCGAGCTCAAGAAGTCGCTCGACGGCCACGATATTCCGGTGCTCCTCATTGAAACCGAGCACGAGGGACTCGCCGAGGAGTCCACCCGCACGCGCGTGGAGACCTTCGTCGAACGCATTCGCCGCAACAAGACCAAAGTGCCGACTTTAGCTTAGAAATGGACAACGGACATGTCATTGGATACCCCGAATCGCGAGTCGCTGGAACTGCTGTCCACCCGTGACCGCACCCTCGATCTGGTCGACAAGTCGAACCGCCTTTCCTCGACCAAGACCGGTGGCAAGATGGTCGCCGAATATTGGGAGAACATCTTCACCGCGAAGGAACGCGGCAAAAAGGTCGTCTGGTACAACGGCACGGCACTCAACCCGATCTTCCAGGCCGCCGGCCTCGAATGGTGCCACGGCGAAGCCTTCTCCGCCCGCCTCGCCGCCATGCATCTGGAAGTCCCGGCGCAGGCGGCCGGTGCGGAGTACGGCTACATCGGCGAGCTCTGCTCATACGCCCGTACGCACCTCGGCTGCGCTGTCATGACCCAGAAGGGCATCACCGAAAAGCAGAACGGCATCGTCGGAATGGTCGACCAGGAGGAACTCGCTGCCAAGCTCCCGTCCCCGGACTTCTTCGTCAACGCCTACGCCGGCTGCTCGACCGGCCAGCAGTGGGACGCCATGACATACCGGGTCTTTGGCAAAGAGTTCCCGATCTTCAACGTCTCCCTGCCGATGATCTGGGGCAACAAGAAGGATGCCGGCTACCTGCGCGGCTCAGAGTGGGAGAAGACACCGCTCTATGTCGAGGAACAGCTGAAGAAGCTCATCGAGTTCATCGAGTACCAGACGAAGAAACCGTTCAACTGGGACGCCTTGTCGGAGAACATGTACTACATCAAGCGCGCGTCCGAGCTGCGACTGGAGGCGATGGCTTTGTGCGCGGCAGCCCCCACTCCGGCGACGTACTGGGACTGGGTGGCGAGCATCGCCCCGATCAACTTCATGCCGGCCAACCAGGCGCTCGTCGACTACTTTCAGGGAGTGAAGAACGAGATCCAGTACCGCCTGGACAACCGCATCTCGGCTGTCGCCAACGAAAAGTATCGCGTCTATTTCGACGGCATCATGAACTGGAACAAGCTCGGCTGGCTGACTCGAAAGTTTGCCGAGTACGATGTCGCCGTCGTCGCGGGTCGATACACCCACGACTCGTTCTGGCAGGAGCCGCAGCTGATCGATCTCGACCGCCCGCTGCTCGGGATGGCTCAGCACTACCTGATTTGCCCGATCAACCACGGCCTGAAGATCATGGAGGAGCTGTTGATCAAGCGATGCGACGAGTTCGGGATCGATGGTATTGCGTTCCACTCCACCCGCACATGCCGGGCCATGACGAATCCGCAACACATCCTGGCGAAGACGGCGGAACGCGACCGTGGAATCAAGTCATTCTTCTTTGAGGGGGATGTCGCCGACGCTGCCTTCTATAAGGACGAGTCGCTTGAGAGCGGACTCGTCGCCATGCTCGAGACCATCGACCAGCAGCGCGCTCGCGCACTGGTGTAGTCGATGCCCCCAGCCTGGGCACACCTGAGTCTGAGTTCGGAAGGAGCAACGAGGATGAACTGGTACGTCATGGGAGTCGACCTGGGCTCCACGACCGCGAAGGTCGCCGTCGTCGACAGCCACGGCGAGCTGGTCGGATCGAAAATCGTCCAAATGGGTGCCGTGAGCACACAGGCCGTCAGTGTCGCCATGGAAGCTGCGCTTGCAGCTGCGGGCATCAGCCAGCCGGACATCTTGCGCACCATCAGCACCGGCTACGGCCGCAAACTCGTGCCTGCGGACAAGACCTTCACGGAGATCACGTGCCATGCGCGCGGCGCCGCGAAAATGTCTCCGGGCGTTCGACTCGTGATTGACATCGGCGGCCAGGACAGCAAGGCCATCGCAGTAGACCAGGACGGTCTCGTCGATCGGTTCGCGATGAACGACCGTTGCGCGAGCGGCACCGGACGGTTTTTCGACGTATTGTGTCGAGCGCTGGAGGTGCCGATCGACCAGGTCGGTAGCCTCGCGATGAGCGGGGACGATAGTCTGGAGGTGAGCAGCATGTGCGCCACATTCGCCGAAACCGAAGTTATCTCCCTTCTGGCGCAGGGCGCCTCGAAGGCCAATATTGCTGCATCCGTTCACAAGGCCGTGGCCTCCCGGACGCTCGGCCTCGTTGCCCAAGTGGGGAGGGGATCCCCTGTCGTAATGACTGGTGGCGTCGCCAAAAACCCCGCGCTGGTCCACTACCTGTCAGAAGCACTGCGCCTGCCAATCGAAATGCTCGACGAACCGCAGATTGCGGGTGCCTACGGCGCCGCCCTCATCGCTCGCGAGGAACACCTCGGCAACGTTTCCGCTGCTGCGGCCGACGTGGCGGCCGCCGCACAGGCCGCCGCCGGTTTGGCAGTTGCAGTCCCTCGCTGCGCAGACTGTGACGGCCAGCTGGGCAGTAGTTCAAGCCGCAGACCCGTCCCGGTGGCGATATCCCCGCGACCAATGGTCGGCCTGCGCTCGGGCGGCCGCGAGGCCTGACCGCCGGAAGGCCGGAGGGAGAACGCCCGTCGCCCGAGTGTTGGCCGGGAGCTGGCCGTGCGCGCCGATGCCGACGTCGGCTTCGGCGAGCAGGGGCTGCAGGCGTCGGGCACGATCGACTTCTCCGACCCGCATGGGGACCACAAACCCCGGAAGGACATCGCCGCCGCGCTCGTCGCCGAGTACCTGGCCGCACGTTGACGAAGACCGGCATCGCCGGCGTGGGGGCCGCCCGGGAGTTGCCCCCACGCATTTGGCTACCTCCTGACGCCCATCACGCCGCACAATGGCGCGTCCCAGCCGGTGTTGGCGTCGTGCCCAATCATCCGGTCGAGGTTCCCGGCCACGTCGGCAGGGAAGCCGGTGGGACGGCGCGTCTCCATATCCATGTGGATCAACAGCGTCTCGAAAGTGTTGGACAGACGGTTGCGCTCCCGGTCGAGCAGGAAGGCGAGCATCTGCACCGCCTTGTCGCTGCGGTCGATCACCCGTGCATGGGCCGTGTACTCATCGCCCACGCGCATTTCTCCGAGGTAGCGCAGGTGGTGCTCCGCGGTAAAGACGCCCAACTTGCGTTCGACGATGTACCCCTGCGGGGCGCCGGAATCGTCGCACAGCACCTGGGAACAGTCTGCGCCGATCTCAAGGTAGTGGCGGATGTTCATGTGGCCGTTGGCGTCGATGAAATCGGGGGTGACGGATCCCTTGGCCAGAATGGGCAAGGCGGCCACCTGGTCAAATGTCGGCAGGCTTGTCACGAGGGTCCCTTTCGGGAATGGTGGCTCCGCTGCGGTCTGCACGTGCCGCGACCGGCATGGCATGGGTGGCGGCGGGCGCCCACACCGTGGCACGAGCCGTGACGACAGTGGTAGCACCGCTGCGCGCAACCAGCTCCAGCTCAATGACGTCCCGGCCCGTGGGCCCCTCGGATACCGTCAGGGTCTCGCAGGAGAGGGTGATGCTGTCGCCAACGGCGACCGGCGACGCGAAGCGCACCTCAAGGACGCGCAGGTTCTCGACGCCGCACCAGTCGGTGAGCCAGCCCGAGAGCAGACCGGCGCTCAGTTGCCCCATCGCAATGGGGCGCCCGAAGCCAGCGGCGGCGGCGAATTCCGGGTCATGGTGCAGGGGGTTGAAATCCCCGCCGGCGCCCGCAAAGCGGACGATATCGGTCTGGGTCAGCGGTCCGACTGTGCGTGGTTCCGGTCGCTGGGCGGGAACCATATGGCTGGGAACGGCGTGGCCGGGAACGGCGCCGGCGGGCGGGCTGTCGGCGGGAAGGCTCATGCCGCACCCCTTTCGATGAGCACCTCACGCTGGCGGAGCACGCATCGCCCATCCCGATCCAGATAGTCCGTTTCCAGGGTCACGATGCGCAGCCTGCCGCCGCGCTTGCCCTCCTTGGTCTCGTCCGCGACGACGCTGCGCACCGCGGTGAGCCGGTCTCCGGCCACCAGGGGGCGTTCGTACTCCCACCGCGTGGACCCCACCACGACGCGTGGCAGGTCCAACCCCAGGGATCGGACCACGGCCTGCTGGTCGCGCTGGTGGCCGGCCACCACCACGTGCGTCCCGGTGGCCAGGACGTCCTCGAATCCCCGCAGTGCTGCGGCGTCCCGGTCGGTGTGGGCGGGGTCGCGAGCAAAGGTCGCGCGCGCGAATTCGGCGATCTTGCCCCGCTCGACGTCGAACGAAACCCGGTCAACGAGCATCCCTAGGGTCGATCCCATATCTATCCTCCTTATTTGGTCTGACCTATAGTATAGTTCACAAAAACGAGAACGGAGGGTCCGCGATGGATTTCGAAGAAACACCGTCCGAAACAAGGTTCCGCAACGAGCTTCGCTCCTGGCTCGCAGTGCAGCTTCCGAAGCTGCCCTGGCCCGAGCCGGCCGATCTGGAGGAAAAGGCGCCGTTCTGGCGCCTATGGCAGCGCATGCTGTACGAGGGAGGGTATGCGGGCCTGACCTGGAAGAAGGAGTACGGCGGCCAGGGCGCGGACGAACGGCTGCGTAACGTCTTCAGTGAGGAGTGCGACCGGGCCGGCGCCCCGGAGCGGCTCAACACCATCGGGGAGGATTTCGCCGGCCCCACCGTCGCACACTTCGGCTCCGCCACCCAAAAGGAGCGCTACCTGCGGCCCATCCTCACCGGCGAGGACATCTGGTGCCAGCTCTTCTCCGAACCCGATTCCGGTTCCGACCTTGCCTCGCTGCGCACCAAGGCTACCAAGGTTGATGGGGGCTGGCGCATCCAGGGGCAGAAGATCTGGACCAGCCGTGCCCAGATCGCCGCCCATGCCATTCTGCTGGCCCGCACCGGGGGAGGGGACCGGCACAAGGGCATCACCTACTTCCTGCTTCCCATGAACGCCGAGGGTGTAACCATCCGGCCCCTGGCGCACATGCTCGGAGAGGTCGAATTCAACGAAGTTTTCCTCGACGATGTCTTCCTCCCGGACGATGCGGTGGTAGGAGAGGTCGACGGCGGCTGGAAGGTCGCCATGGGGACCCTCGGATTCGAGCGTGTGGCCATTGCCACGGGACGAGTGAACACCACCAAGGCCATCGAGGACATCATGGCGGACATCCGCACCATGAGCGCCGCGGACGGCACGCCGCTGGGCGCGGACCTGCACGTGCGCGAGCGGGTCGCCGATCTCTGGGGACGCGTTTTGGTCCACCGCGCGATCAGCCAGCGTGTCATCTCCGACGCCACGGGCGACGCCCCGCCCGGGCCGGTCACCTCCATCGGCAAGCTGTACTTCTGCCCACTCGTCGAGGATCTCGCGGACTTCCGGCTCTCCATGGAGCCGCTGGCAGACCAGTTCGAGTTGGACGACGACGACCCCCGCCCGCGGCGCTGGCTCCGTCTGGCCAACCAGGCGCGCGGCACCGCAATTGCCGGCGGTTCGACTTACATCCAACGCAACATCGTCGCCGAGCGCATCCTCGGCATGCCCAGGAGCTGAAAATGGCCTACGTCTGGCACCCCTCGCAGGACTACCTTGAGAACTCAAACGTCGCACGCCTGATGCGCACCCTCGGAGTCGGTTCCGCCGACGAGTTACGGGCCCGCTCCGTCGAGGACATCGGAGCGTTCTGGCACGAGGTCGTCAAGGACCTCGGCATCCGATTCTCCGAGCCCTACGACCGGCCGGTGGACTTGTCCCGCGGGCCGGCCTTCCCGGAATGGTTCCCGGGGGGCCGGCTCAACGTCGCCGACGTCTGCCTTGGCCGCTGGGCCGTGGAGACTCCCGATGCCGTGGCCGTCGTGCACGAGGACGAGGCCGGTGACGTCCGCCGGTTGACCTATGCCGAACTGGACGGGCTGGTGGCCCGGGCCCGGGCCGGCCTGCGCGCACGCGGCATCGGCAAGGGCGACGCGGTGGCGGTCTTCCTGCCCATGACGCCGGAGGCCGTGATCGCCACCTATGCGATAGCCAGCATCGGGGCCATGGTGGTTCCGTTGTTTTCCGGGTTCGCCTCCACGGCCATCGCCTCCCGGCTGCGGGACGCCTCCGCCAAGGCGGTAATTACAGCGGACGGTACCCTGCGCCGGGGCAAGGTGTCGGCCATGCTGCCGCAGCTGGAGGAAGCCCTCGCCCAGACGCCGAGCGTCGAATTCGTCGCCGTCGTCAACAACCTCGGCACCCTCTCCGACGCCGGTTTCCCCGATGGACGACTCGTTTCCTGGGACGAGCTGCTGTCCGGGGACCCCGATCCGGTGATCGAACCGACCGCCGCCAATGACGTGCTGCTTCTGGCCTACACCTCAGGCACCACGGGCAAACCCAAGGGCGCCGTGCACACCCACGCCGGTTTCGTCGCCAAGGTGGCCAGCGAGGTCGCCTACGGCTTCGACATCACCCCGGGGCGGACGTTCTGCTGGATCACTGACATGGGCTGGATCATGGGCCCGCTCTCGATCCTGGGCACCCACGCCTGCGGCGGCACGCTGATGCTCTTTGAGGGTTCCCCCGACATGCCCGACACCAACCGGCTCTGGGACCTGGTCGAGCGCCATGGAATCTCCCTGCTCGGTGTCTCCCCGACGCTGATCCGCACGCTGCGCGCCTCCGGCCACGAGCTGCCGGCCGCGGACCTGTCCTCCGTGCGCACACTCGGCTCCACCGGTGAGCCCTGGGACCCCGAGTCCTACGAATGGCTGGCGCGGGACGTGTTCGGCGGCCGGGTCCCGGTGATCAACTTCTCCGGCGGAACCGAGGTGGGCGGCTCTTTCCTGAGTCCCTATCCCGTCGAGGACATTGCCAGCTGCTCACTCGGAGGCGCGGCCCTGGGCATGGACGTCGACGTCGTGGACGACGGTGCACAACCGCTGCGCGGCTCCGTCGGGGAACTGATCTGCCGCCAGCCGTGGCCCGCGATGACGCGCGGCGTCTGGCAGGACAACGAGCGGTACCTGGAGGCCTACTGGTCAACCTTCCCGGGGCTGTGGCGGCACGGAGACTACGCGCTGGCCGACGGGCACGGCGGCTGGTTCATCCTCGGCCGCTCCGACGACGTTATGAACGTGGCTGGCAAGCGCGTCGCCCCGGCTGAGATCGAATCCGTGTTGGCCGCCGACGACGCGGTGGCCGAGTCCGCCGTCGTGGGAATCCCGGATACCAAGAAGGGGGAGGCCCTGTGGGCCTTCTGGGTGCGCCGGCCCGGCGTAACCGACGATGACAGTACCGTCGCGGCCCGGTTGCGGCAGGCAGTGGCCGACGAAGTCGGCAAGCCGTTTGCCCCCTCCCAGGTGGTGCGCGTCGAGCAACTGCCCAAGACCCGGTCCGCCAAGGTCCTGCGGCGCGCTGTCCGTGCTGCCGTGCTGGAAGCCGATCCGGGGGATCTGTCCGGTGCGGAGAACCCGGAAGCGGTCTCTGAGATCCGCGACGTCGTGAAGGGGCTGCGCCAGCCCATCGGCTGAGCCCACCGGAACACCACAGCTACGAACAAAGGACACACCGTGGAATGGAAATTCTCAGAGGAGCAGCTCGCTTACACCGAGGCGCTGCGTGACTGGCTGGAGGACGCTGCGCCCGTTGAAACGGTGCGCGCCTGGCAGGCGGTCGGCGACTCCGCTGACTTCGAGGCACAGTTCGCCCGGGACTGGGCCGGGGTCGGATTAGCGGAGGAACTGGGCGGCCAGGGCGGCGGGCTCGTCGAGCTTGCCCAGACTGCTGAGGAACTGGCCCGTGCCGCGGCGCCCTCCGCGGCCTGGATGTCCACGGTCCTGGCCACACCGCTGCTGGCGGGGCGTGCGGATCTGGTCGAGGCGGCCCTGGCCGGTGCGACCCTCGCGCTTCTGGTGCCGTCCGAGGCCATCCCCGGGTCCACCCCACCATTGGCGATGGATCCCGCCGGCCGGATCACCGGGACCGTCCCGCGCGTGCTGGCCGGCGACACGGCCGCGCACTTCGTGGTGGTGGTTCAGGAGCTCGGGGCGCCGAGCCTGCGGCTGGTGGACGCCGGCTCTGCGGGCGTCGCCGTGTCATCCCGCCGGCTCCTGGACCGTTCCCGGTCCGTCGCGGACGTGGTGCTGGACGGGGCGGCATCCGAGCCGCTGGCGGTGGAGGCTGCGGCCGGGCTCGAGGCCCTGGCGCAGCGCGCGGCAGTGCTTACGGCGGCGGATGCCTTGGGCGCCTCCGGGCGGATGCTTGAGCTGGCCGTGGAGTACAGCAAGCAGCGCAAGCAGTTCGGTGTGGCGATCGGATCCTTCCAGGCCGTTAAGCATGCGGCCGCCACCATCATGGTGGCTGTGGAGGCGGCCCGCTCGGTGGTCTACTTCGCCGCAGCTTCCGTGGAGTCCGGTCAGCCCGAGTCGGCATTGCATGCCGCCGCCGCCAAGGCGCAGGTCACCAAGGAGGCTGTGAAGTCGGCCGACAGCGCCCTGACCATGCACGGGGCCATCGGCTACACCTGGGAACACCACCTTCACCTGTTCTACAAGCGGGTCAAGCTTGACGAGCAGCTCAATGGTTCACCGACCGCCTGGAACCTGCTGCTGGCAAACCGCCTGGAACTTATTGGCGAACGCACGAGACTTTTGGTCTGACCTTTGTTATGGTAGAGCCAAGACAAAAAATCAGCCCCATAGGAGGAAAGACCATGAAGATCGTCGTACTCGTCAAGCAGGTCCCGGATACCTACGAGGACCGCAAGCTCGACCTTTCCAGCGGGCTGCTCGACCGCGGTGCGAGCGACATCGTCCCCGATGAGATCAATGAGCGTGCGCTGGAGTCCGCGCTGCGCTACAAGGACGGACAGAAGGGCACGGAGGTCGTGGTGCTGACGATGGGTCCGGACTCGGCGGTCAAGACGCTGCGCAAGCTGCTCTCGATGGGCGCCGATTCGGCCATCCACATCGTCGACGACGCTTTGGCCGCCTCGGACATGATGCAGACGGCGCGGATGCTCGCGGCCGCAATCCAGCGGGGGGGCTTCGACCTTGTCCTGGCCGGCAACGAGTCAACGGACGGGCGCGGAGGAGTTGTTCCGGCAATGGTGGCCGAGATCCTGGGCCTACCCCTGCTGCCCTCGCTGGACACCGTCGAGCTGGCGGCAGATTCCGTGTCCGGCACCTGCTCGATCGACGGCGGCTCACTTTCGGTACGCGCCCCGCTGCCGGCCGTCGTGTCCCTCACCGAACGCTCCGCAGAGGCCCGCTTCCCGAACTTCAAGGGCATCATGATGGCCAAGCGCAAGCCCGTGGAAACCATCGACCGGGCCTCGCTCGGCCTGGGCGCGGCGGCCGCGACATCGGTAGTGGGATCCGTCACCAGGCGCCCGGCGCGCGCCGCCGGCACCAAGATCGTCGACGACGGGACCGCCGCCACGGAACTGGCCGGTTTCCTCGCCTCGAACCGCCTCATCTGACCCGCCTGATCTTCCAACGGAGAAACCGACATGGCAAACATCCTTGTACTCATCGAAACCACGTCCACCGGCGGCATCAAGGCCTCCGCACCCGGCCTGCTCGGAGCGGCCGCCCAACTGGGAACCCCCGTCGCCGTCCTGGCCGCCGCACCCGGGACCGGGGCCGCGGTCGCCGCAGAGCTGGGCCGGCTCGGTGCGGCCCACGTCTACGCCGCCGAGGGCGACGGTGTGGGCCGCATCCTGGCCCAGCCCCAGCTCGAGGCACTCGCTGCGGCGGTCAGCGCCTACGCGCCGGCCGCCGTGCTGATCTCCAACTCCACGGAGTCCCGCGAGGTCGCCGGCCGACTGGCCGTGCGCACTGGCGGGGCCGTCGCCGCCGACGCGGTCGGCGTCCGGACCGAGAACGGGCGGATCATCGCTGTCCACTCGGTCTTCGGCGGCGACTACACCACCGAATCCTGGGTGCAGGACGGCCTGGCGATCCTCACCATCCGACCCGGTTCCATCGAGGAACGGGCCGCGGCCGCCGGTGCCGAGCTCATCGTCGCCACGCTGGCCGCCCCCGGCTTCCCGGGTGCCACGATCGAGCAGGCCCACGAGGCCGGGGCCGACACCGGCCGGCCCGCCCTGCGCGGCGCGGCGAAGGTCGTCTCCGGCGGGCGCGGGCTCGGCTCGAAGGACAACTTTGTGCTCGTGGAGCAGTTGGCGGACGCATTGGGGGCCGCAGTGGGCGCCTCCCGTGCCGCCGTCGACGCCGGGTACGTCCCGCAGTCCCACCAGGTCGGCCAGACCGGCGTGGCGGTTTCCCCGCAGCTCTACGTCGCCCTGGGCATTTCCGGAGCCATCCAGCACCGCGCCGGCATGCAGACGTCCAAGACCATTGTGGCCATCAACAAGGACGAGGACTCTCCGATCTTCGAGGTCGCCGACTTCGGAATCGTCGGCGACGTTTTCACCGTCGTTCCCCAGCTGATCGAGGCCATCAAGGGCCGCCAGCTGACGGCGGCAAACTAGTCCGGGACCACGGGAAAGGAGCGCGGAGTTATGGCGACCCCAACGAAGCAGGCGGCGTCCACGCCGAAGACCAAGACCAAGCGCAAGCCCGCCCCGCCCTGGGCGAAGACCGCGGCCGCGGTGGCGGCCGTGATCGTGCTCCTACTGGTGGTGTTCCTACTGGCCAAGTGGCTGCGGACCCTGCCGGCTGCGGAATCTTTCCTGCTGCAGTATCCGGGCCACACCGAGCTGCCAGAAACCGCCCCGACGGGCCTCCCGTCCTGGCTCGGCTGGCAGCACTTCCTGAACGCCTTCTTCATGGTGCTGATCATCCGCACCGGCTGGCAGGTACGCACCACGGCGCGGCCAAAGGCGTACTGGACCCGCAACAACAAGGGCCTGGTCCGGACGAAGAACCCGCCGAAGAAGATCAGCCTGGACCTGTGGCTGCACCAGTGCTTGGACGCGCTGTGGGTGATCAACGGCCTCGTGTTCATCGTGCTGCTGTTCACCACCGGGCAGTGGATGCGGATCGTGCCCACCGGCTGGGACGTGGTGCCCAACGCACTGTCCACCGCGCTGCAGTATGCGTCCTTTGACTGGCCCACGGAGAACGGCTGGGTGAACTACAACAGCCTGCAGGTACTGGCCTATTTCGCCACGGTGTTCATCGCCGCACCGCTGGCCATGATCACCGGGCTGCGGATGTCCGGGGCGTGGCCGCAGAATGCCCAGAAGCTGAACCGGATCTACCCCGTCGAGGCCGCCCGCGCGATCCACGTGCCGGTGATGATCTACGTTGTCCTTTTCATCATCACCCACGTCGCCCTGGTGCTGCTCACCGGGGCGCAACGGAACCTGAACCACATGTACGCCTCGACCGACGACGCCAGCTGGGTCGGCTTCTGGATCTTCGCGGGCTCGCTCGCCGTGATCATCGCCGCCTGGTTCCTGGCACGCCCGCTCTTCCTGCGGCCCATCGCATCGCTGATGGGCAAGGTCTCCCGCTAGGGAGGAAAGGACCAACTATGTTTGAACTCAACGACGACCAGCAGGCGTTGGTTGAGATGGTGCGGGACTTCGCCAACGAGGCCCTTGCTCCCAACGCCGCGAAGTGGGACGAGACCAAGCACTTCCCGGTGGACGTGCTGGCCGAGGCCGGCGCGCTGGGCATGGGCGGCATCTACGTCAAGGAGCAGTTCGGCGGCTCCGGGCTCACGCGCAGCGATGCGGTGCTGGTTTTCGAGGAACTGGCCAAGGCGGATCCGACGATCGCCGCCTACATCTCCATCCACAACATGGTGGTGTGGATGATCGACTCCTTCGGAAACGATGAGCAGCGCGCACAGTGGGTACCGCAGCTGGCCTCGATGGAGGCACTGGGCAGCTACTGCCTTACGGAGCCGGGAGCCGGCTCCGACGCTGCGGCGCTCAGTACCAGGGCGGTGCGGGACGGCGGGGACTACGTGCTGAACGGGGTCAAGCAGTTCATCTCCGGTGCAGGGTCCTCCAGCTTCTACGTCGTGATGGCCCGTACAGCTGACACCGGAAGCCGCGGGATCACGGCAATCGTGGTCCCCGCGGACGCGCCGGGCCTGTCCTTCGGTGCGAACGAGAAGAAGATGGGGTGGAACGCCCAGCCGACCCGCCAGGTGGTCTTCGAGAACGTCAGGGTGCCGGTGGCCAACCGCCTCGGCGAGGAAGGCAGCGGTTTCGGGATCGCGATGAAGGGTCTCAACGGGGGCCGGATCAACATGGGGGCCTGCTCCCTGGGCGGCGGCCAGATCGCGCTTGACAAATCCGTGGCCTACCTCAAGGAACGCCAGGCTTTCGGGGGCCCGCTGATCAACCAGCAATCCCTGCTGTTCCAGCTCGCCGACATGGAAACGGAGCTCGTGACCGCCCGGACGCTGCTCTGGCGGGCAGCCGATGCGCTGGACCGCGGGGCGCCCGACGTCGTGAAGCTCTGCGCCATGGCTAAGCGGGTCGCCACGGATGCCGGGTTCAACGTCGCCAACAGTGCGATCCAGCTACACGGGGGCTACGGCTACCTGTCCGAGTACGGACTGGAGAAGATCGCCCGTGACCTGCGGGTCCACCAGATCCTCGAAGGCAGCAACGAGATCATGCGCCTGATCGTCGGCCGCATCGTGGCGGGGGCCTAGGCATGGAAAACGACGACGTCCTGCTGCGCCGGGACGGCCACCTCGGACACATCATCCTAAACCGGCCCGAGGCCATCAACGCCTTGACCCACGCCATGGTCACCCGGATCGCCGCGGCCCTGGAGGACTGGGAGCACGACGACGGTGTCGCCACCGTCCTGCTGTCCGGCGCGGGGGAGCGGGGGCTGTGCGCGGGAGGTGACATCGTGGCAATCCACCGGGACGCGGTGAACCACGGGACCGGAACCGAACGCTTCTGGGCCGACGAGTACCGGCTCAATGCCCGGATCGCGGACTACCCGAAACCCTACGTCGCCATCATGGACGGCCTGGTGCTCGGCGGCGGCGTCGGGGTCTCGGCCCACGGCTCGCTGCGTGTGGTGACGGAGCGCACGAAGGTAGGCATGCCCGAAACCGGCATCGGCTTCGTCCCCGATGTGGGCGTCACCCACCTGCTCTCACGGGCCCCCGGCGAACTCGGCACCCACGTGGCGCTCACCGCCGCAAGCCTCGCCGGGTCCGACGCGATCGCACTCGGCCTTGCCGATTATTTCGTGGACAGCAGCGCCCTTCCCGGGCTGATCGAGGCCTTGGCTCGCGAGAACGCCGCGGAGGGCGTCAGGTCTTTCGGCCGGGACTACTTCCCGCCGGCCGCCCTGGCCACGGACCGGGCCTGGATCGACGGGTGCTATGCCTTCGACACGGTCGAGGAGATCCTCGCCGCGCTGCGCGCCACGCCGGTTCCCGCCGCTGCGGCCGCCGCGGAGTCCATGCTGGCGAAGTCACCGACGGCGCTGAAGCTGACCCTGGAATCATTGCGCCGCGCCCGGACCTCGGGCAGCCTGGCGGAAACCCTAGAGCAGGAATTTCGGGTCTGCTGCGCTGCCTCGCCGGAAACGACCTCCCCGAGGGAATCAGGGCACAGGTGATCGGCAAGGACCGGCGACCACAGTGGTCCCCAGCCACCCTGGAGGCGGTCTCGGCCGCCGACGTGGCCGCCTATTTTACTGGTCTGGGGCGGCGCGAACTGCGCCTGGCCACCGCGGTTTCCGGCACGACCGCCTGAACACCAACACCACACGAGCCTCAACTGCACGGCACCATTGCGCACCCCAACTGTGCGACGAGAAGGAGTTTTGATGGGTAAGAACATAGCTTTCATCGGCCTGGGCCACATGGGCGGCCCGATGGCCGCGAACCTGGTCAAGGCCGGCCACCGCGTGTCCGGCTTCGACCTCGCCCCGGAGGCGCTGGAGACGGCCCGCGCGCAGGGCATCGAGGTCGCCGGGTCCGCCGCCGCGGCCGCGGCCGGCGCCGACGTCGTCATCAGTATGCTCCCGGCGGGGCGCCACGTGCTGGATGCCTACCAGGGCAGGGATGGGTTGTTGGATGCCGCCCGTCCAGGAAGCATCTTCCTGGATTGCTCCACTATCGCGGTAAAGGACGCGCGGATAGCCCACGATCTGGCCACCGCGTACGGGCACCGCAGCCTGGACGCCCCCGTCTCCGGCGGTGTGACCGGGGCTGCGAACGGCACGCTGACCTTCATGGTGGGAGGCAGCGCCGACGACTTCGGGGAGGCCGAGCCGATCCTGGCCGCCATGGGCGGCCGGATCGTGCACTGCGGCGGACCCGGCGCAGGGCAGGCCGCGAAACTCTGCAACAACATGATTTTGGGCATTTCCATGATTGCCGTGTCGGAGGCCTTTGTCCTGGGCGAAAAGCTGGGCCTGTCCAACCAGGCACTGTTCGACGTCGCCTCGGCCGCCTCCGGCCAGTGCTGGGCCCTGACCACCAACTGCCCTGTCCCCGGTCCCGTTCCGGACAGCCCCGCGAACCGCGACTACCAGCCTGGCTTCGCCGGAGCGCTGATGGCCAAGGACCTCGGCCTTGCCGTCCAGGCCTTCGAAGCAACCGGCGTGAAGGCGCGGCTCGGTTCCCTGGCCGAGGAGATCTACCGTGACTTCGCCGAGGGCGAGGGGGCGGGCCGGGACTTCTCCGGCATCATAAACGAGATCCGTGCCACCTCGGGCGCGGAGGCACTGCCATGAGCGACTTCCAGACCATCCTGGTCAAGCAGGACGGTCGCGTCGGCATCATCACGCTCAATCGGCCCGAGGCGCTGAACGCCCTTAACGTCCACTTGTGTAACGAGGTGCTGGCCGCCGCCCGCGGCTTCGATGCAGACCCGGAGATCGGGGCCATCATCATCACGGGTTCGGACCGGGCCTTCGCCGCAGGAGCGGACATCAAGGAAATGGCACCGCGCCGCTACATGGACATGTACACCGCTGACTGGTTCGCCGGCTGGGACGAGCTGGCCAGAGTCCGCACCCCGCTGATCGCCGCCGTCGCCGGCCATGCCCTCGGCGGAGGCTGCGAGCTGGCCATGATCTGCGACTTCATCATCGCCGCGGACAACGCCAAGTTCGGACAGCCCGAGATCAGGCTCGGCGTGATCCCGGGCATGGGCGGCTCGCAGCGGCTGACCCGCGCGATCGGAAAGTCCAAGGCCATGGAAATGGTCCTTACGGGCCGGACCATGGGCGCGGAGGAAGCCGAACGCGCCGGCCTGGTCGCCCGGGTCGTCTCGGTCGCCGGGCTGATGGACGATGCGCTGACCACGGCCGCGACAATCGCGGGCATGTCCAAACCGATCGCCCTGCTGGCCAAGGAAGCAGTCAACGCCGCCTACGAGATGTCACTGGCCGAGGGCGTGCATTTCGAACGCCGCCTGAACCACTCCTGCTGGGCCACCGATGACCAGAAGGAAGGCATGGCCGCCTTCATCGACAAGCGCACCCCGGAATTCACCCACCGCTGACCCCGGCACCCCACCCGGCGGGTCCGCCCACCATCTTGCAGACGAGGAACCATGACCGAAGTAAGTGTTGACCCCCGCACCGGCTCCATCCTGGACGGATTCGAACAACTGATGTGGATCGGCGGCGAACGGACCGAAAGCACGACGCGTGAGTGGCGCGAGGTGAAGAACCCCGCCGTCCGCGAGCAGGTGATCGCCCGGGTGCCCTCCGCCGGAGTCGGCGACGTCGAACTCGCCGTCGCCGCCGCACGGCGCGCGTTCGGAGGATGGCGTTCGGTGCACTTCACCGAACGTGCCCGGGCGCTGGCGAAAATCGCCGACGACATCGAGGTGCGGGCGGAGGACTTCGCCCGGCTCACCGCGCTGGACACCGGCAACGCCCTGCGCACCCAAGCCCGCCCCGAGGTAGCCACGCTGGTAGCGCTCTTCCGCTACTTCGCCGGCGTCGCCGGCGAGGTGAAGGGTTCCACGCTGCCGGCCGGGGACAACCAGCTGCAGTATACGCGGCTGGAACCGCTCGGCGTCGTCGCCTGCATCCTGCCTTGGAACTCCCCGCTGATGATCGCCGGGTTCAAGATCCCGGCCGCGCTTGCCGCCGGCAACTCCGTCATCCTAAAGGCCGCCGACGACGCGCCCCTGACGATCCTGCTGCTGGCCGAAATCTGCAACCGTCATCTGCCGGCCGGGGTCGTGAACGCGCTGACCGGCCGCGGCAGGGTGATCGGCCAGGCGCTGTCCACACATCCGGGCGTGGACAAGGTCTCCTTCACCGGTTCGACCGAGGTCGGACGCGGCGTCGCCCGCCAGGCCAGCGAACGGCTTGCCCATGTATCCCTGGAACTCGGCGGCAAGAACCCTTCCATCGTGTTCCCCGACGCCGTCGATGACGAGCTGATCGACGGGCTGCTGGCCGCCTCCAGGTTCACCCGGCAGGGCCAGAGCTGCACCGCGGGATCGCGCTTGTTCCTGCACGAAGACATCTACGACGAAGTGCTCGACCGGCTCGTGGCCAGGCTCGGCGCGCTGAAGGTAGGCGACCCGCTCGATGAGGCGACCGATATGGGCGCCATCATCAACGCCAGCCAACACCGCCAGATTTCCGGGTACCTCGAAGAGGGCAGGTCGAACAAGGACCTGACCGTTGCCCTGGGCGGGTCGGCACCGTCCGAGGGGCCGCTGACGGAGGGCTACTACCACCTGCCGACCGTCTTCGGCGGGGTCCGCAACGACTTCCGCCTGGCGCAGGAGGAGATCTTCGGCCCGGTCCTGGCAGCCATCCGCTGGAAGGACATCGATGAGGTGGTGGCCATGGCGAACGACTCGCACTACGGTCTGGCGGCCTACGTGTGGAGCCATAACCTGGACAATGCGCTGAACACCGCGCACCGGGTCGAGTCCGGCTGGGTGCAGGTCAACCAGGGCGGCGGCCAGCTGGTAGGCCAGTCCTACGGCGGCTACAAGCAGTCTGGCATCGGCCGCGAGGTCTCCCTTGAGGGCATGCTAGCTGGGTTCACCCAGACAAAGCAGATCAACGTCAAGCTGAGGGCGTGACCATGGAAACCACTACGACGACCTCGGCGCCGGGCCCGCTGGCCGGAATCGCCGTGCTGGACCTCAGCCGCGCCCTCGCGGGTCCGTACGCCACGGCGCTGCTGGCGGACATGGGAGCCACCGTGATCAAGGTCGAGTCCATCAAGGGCGGCGACTCGTCCCGGTCCTGGCCTCCGTTCGAGAACGAGCACAGTCTCTACTTCGATTCGGTCAATCGCGGCAAGTCCTCCGTCGCCGTCGACTTTTACACGCCCGATGGAAAGGACCTACTGCGGAAACTGGCGCTCCAAGCGGACGTGCTGATCGAGAACTTCCGGCCCGGGGTCCTGGCGACTATGGGGCTGGACCCCGAAGAGCTGCGCGCTTCCAACCCCGGACTCATCATCACCTCGGTCACAGGGTTCGGAACCACCGGACCGCTGGCCCGTACGGCGGGACTGGACCAGGTCGCCCAGGGCATGTCCGGCCTCATGTCCGTGACCGGCCAGGATGCGGACCATATGTACCGGTTCGGCGTGCCGATCGTGGACATGTGCACCGGGATCTTCGCCGCCTACGGCATCGCCGCCGCCCTCGCTGGCCGTGCCCGCACCGGCGCGGGGTTGGACATCTCCACCTCGCTCCTGGAATCAGCGCTGGCCCTGTCCGCATTCCAGGGCCAGCGCTACCTCAGCAACGGCGAAGTCCCGGTGCCCCAGGGCAACGACCACCCGGTACTCGCCCCCTACGGGGTCTTCAAGACCGAGGACATCCCGGTGATCATCTCCGTCGGCAACGACAAGCAATGGCTCCAGCTCTGCGCCCTCGTGGGGGATCCGGCCCTGGCCAAAGACCCCGACTATGCGACCGGACGGGACCGTTCGACCAACCGCAAGGCTCTGGCCCGGCGACTGGAGGAACTCCTCCACGATCGCCCGGGCCTGGAATGGCTGGAGGCCTTCCGCGCCGTGAAGATCCCCTGTGGACCGATCTACAACTACGCCGAGGTCTTCGCCGACCCGCAGGTCACCGCCGTGGACATGGTCCGCACCGTGAACCGCTACGACGGCTCCGAACTGCCGCTGCTGCGCGGCCCGCTGTCCGTCAACGGCGAGCCCACGCCGGTCCGCAAAGCGCCTCCTGCCCTGGGCGAGGACACCCGCAAGGTCCTGGAGGACCTTGCCCTGACCCCCGGACAGATCGAGAAGCTGATCGCCTCCGGCATCGTGCGAGAAACGCCCGCCCCGGACAGGGTCCGGGCATGACCGGGGCAGCGCAGGAAACTATGACAGGGTCATTGCGCGCCGAACAATCCGGCGCCGTCGCGACCATCGTGATCGACAACCCCCGCCGCCGCAACGCGCTCAACCAGGACATGTGGCAGCAATTCGCGCCCCTGCTGGACCGGCTCGCCACGGACCCCTCCGTCAAGGTCGTCGTGGTCCGCGGCGCCGGCGGGAACTTCTCTGCCGGCGCCGACATTTCCGACCTGTTGGCCATCCTGCACGACCCGGACAGCGGCGCCCACGACGGCGGCCACGTCACCGCGGGGGAGAACGCGCTGGCCACCTTCCCCAAACCCACCATCGCTGCGATCGACGGGTACTGCATCGGCGGCGCCTGGCAGATCGCCGGCGCGTGCGACATCCGCATCGCAGCCGAGACCGCAACCTTCGGCATCACCCCCGCCAAGGTCGGCATCGTCTACCCGCTCTCCGGCATCGAACGCCTGGTCCGCCTCGCCGGACCCGCCACCGCAAAGTACCTGCTGCTCACCGGCGACTTCATCACCGCCGCCGAAGCGCACGGGCTCGGCCTGCTCGCCAAGGTGGTCCCTGAGGACAAGTTCTGGGACGAAATCCAGGACTTCGCCGACCGGCTCGCCACCCGCTCGCAGCTCTCAACTCAGGCCATGAAGCAGATCATCGACGCAATCGCCGTGAATGATCCGGCCGTCCCGGTGATCAGCGGTTATTGGCAGGACCAGATGGCCGCCAGCGGGGAACCCGAAGAAGGCATCGGCGCGTTTCTCGCAAAACGTGAGCCGGACTTCCGCTGGAACGGCGGCGGCCCGGCGCGGATCTGAGCAGAAGCCGCCTTTCAACAAACGGACTGAAGCAGGCAAAGCGCCGAGTTGCTGGGGGAACCGCTACGAGGCGGTAAGTCGGCCCAAAATTCGCGCCTTCGACGATTACCAATGCCACCTAGACAAGGCAGACCACGTGGATCTCTATATTTTCACTCGGATCGAATGGTACGAAACAAGCACAGCAGAGGGACCTGAATGAGAATGTTGATTGTTGGGCCACCTGGCTCGGGCAAAGGAACGCAGGCCGAGCGGATTTCCCACCGACTCGGCGTCGTCGCCATCTCCACTGGCGACAACTTCCGCGCCAACGTCAAGGGCGGGACATCGCTTGGCCTGGAAGCCGGCAAGTACATCGATGCCGGCGATTTCGTTCCGGACGGTGTCTCCAACGACATGGTCGGGGATCGCCTCGGTGAGAACGACGCCGAAAATGGCTTCCTGCTGGACGGACATCCCCACACGACGGCGCATATCGCGTACCTGGATCAGATCCTTGCCGCCAAGGAGCAGTGGCTGGACCGGGCGCTAGTACTGACGGCAGACCGTGAAGAACTCGTCGCACGCCTTCTCGGCCGCGCCAACGCACCCGGGCGCAGCGACGACACGGAGGACGTCATCCGCCACCGCCGGGCCCAGTACCACGGGCAGAGAGAAGACGTGGTGTCGGAGTGCGCCGGACGCGGCATATTGACCATGGCCGATGGCATTGGGGCAACAGATACCGTTACTGGCCGCTTCTTCCATGCGATCTGGACCCATGACGTGATCGCGTTCCGCTGGCCCTCTTCCACAAACTCCGCGGCCAGCATCTCCGAACCTTCCCGGGGGATGTAATGGCCGGGCAGCTTATGTTTCGCAACATGTTCAAGTCCAAAATCCACCGGGCCACCGTTACGCACGCCGACCTGCACTACGTCGGATCCGTCACCGTGGATCTGGACCTGCTGGACGCGGCCGACATCCTGCCCGGCGAACTCGTTGCGATCGTGGACGTCACTAACGGGGCACGGCTAGAGACCTACACCATTGCCGGTAAACGCGGCTCCGGCGTCATCGGCATCAACGGCGCCGCCGCACACCTTATCCAGGAGAATGACACCGTCATCCTCATCACATATGCCCAGATGACCACCGAAGAGGCCAGGACCTTCGACCCCAAGGTGGTCCACGTGGACCGGCACAACCGGATCATCCGGCTCGGCAACGACCCCGCCGAAGGCATCGCCCCCGGGCTGCGGCGGCCGCCCTTCGCGCTGCGCAACTCCCCGGCGAACTGATCATGAGCAACAGCAACAGCAACAGCAACAGCCCTGGCCCGGGCACGCCCGCAGAAGTTCCGGCCCCCGGAGGAACCTGGCCCTCCGGAGCGGGCCTTCCGGAGCCGGAAACAGTCAGGAAACCGGTGAATAGGATCCGGACGCACCATCTGCGCCAGGCGAAACTCAACGGTGAGCGGTTCGCGATGCTGACGGCGTACGACCAGTACACCGCGGAGATCTTCGACCAGGCCGGCATGGAGGTGCTGCTGGTGGGAGATTCCGCCTCCAACAACGTCTTCGGCAACGAAACCAGCCTGCCCGTCACGGTGGATGAGCTGATCCCGCTGTGCCGGGGAGTCGCCCGTTCCGCCCGGCGGGCCCTCGTGGTGGCCGACCTGCCGTTCGGCAGCTACGAGGTGTCCGCCCAGCAGGCGGTGGCCACCGGCGTGCGGTTCCTCAAGGAGGGGCTCGCCCACGCGGTCAAGATCGAGGGCGGCAAGTTCTACGCCGAGACCGTCCGGGCCATGGTCCAGGCCGGCATCCCGGTGATGGCGCACATCGGCTTCGCCCCGCAAAGCGAGCACGCCCTCGGCGGGTACCGGGTCCAGGGCCGCGGTGACGATGCCCGGCGGCTGATCGACAACGCCGTCGCGCTGGCCGACGCCGGCGCGTTCTGCGTGCTGATGGAAATGGTTCCGGCTCCGACAGCGGCTGCCGTGGACGCCGCCGTCGAGGTCCCCACGATCGGCATCGGGGCCGGCAACGCCACCACCGGCCAGGTGCTGGTGTGGCAGGACATGGCAGGATTGCGCGGCGGGAAGATGGCGAAGTTCGTCAAGCAGTACGCAGATCTGCGGACCACCCTGGGCGACGCCGCGAAAGCCTACGGCGAGGACGTGCGCTCGGGCCACTTCCCCGGCCCGGAGCACTCCTTCTAGCATGTCGCCGACTCGGCGGCTCCCGGGTGGAGCGAAGTGAACTACCTGCGAAGTACCGACAATCAGAAGAGGAAGACGGTGAGTTATGGAGTCCCAAAGCGTTAGTCGTGACAGCCTGCACCGAACGGACCAATGGCAGTCGCTCGTTGGCGAGACCATCGAGGTCTGGCTCGAGGGCGAGGTGTATCGCAAGGGCTGGGTTGATGCCGCCATGCCCGACGCATCCGGCTTATGGCTGGCTCCCGAGGGGGTATTTCAGCGGGAATTCATTGATACCGCTTCCGGGTATGAGGTTTGGACTCGCCTCTATCCACGCTCGAGCCTCGGCTAATGCCACTGTTTCCGAGGCGGTGGCAGAGGCAGCCCAACCTTTTCGAGTCCATCATCCATCCCTACGCAGAACGCAAGCAGCAACCGACGGACACACGTAGGATCCCGCCGGACGCCGGCCCTGATGAGCGCACCGACCCTAGGTTGCGCCCAACCAGGCCGTCTGAGCCTACGCGCACTATGCCAGAATGAATGGGCCGCATCCGGGATCCGGCTGAGGTCGGTCCACATGTTTGCTGTTTTGAGAGGAACTAATGATCCTGCCGCCGATTACCCTCACCGGCCACGCCCAGAAAGAAGCGTGGCAGAACAAGGTGCTGCCGCCCGTGGAACGGCTCGGCCAGGACGTGTGGTCCATCCCCGTCCCGTTCCCCGGAAACCCCATGCGCTACACCCTGAGCTACCTGCTACTGGGGGCCGGTGACGCGGTCCTAATAGATCCGGGCTGGGACAGTGATGCGGGTCTGGACCATCTGACCGCCGGTCTGCGGCAGGCGGGCCTTGGGCTCACGGACCTCACGGGTATTGTGGTCACCCATTTCCACTCGGACCATCTGGGAATGGCTGCCCGCCTGCGGATCGCATCGCGGGCGTGGGTGGCCTTGGGTGACCGGGAAGTGCGCCGGCTCTCCGCCTCCGAGGACTTGGATCTTGTCCTGCGTACCCACAGCGAGGAGCTGACGTTGTGGGGCGTGCCGGCGGACAGGCTGGCTGAGGTGGCCGTGAACCGCCTCGAACTCACCCATCTGCGGAACCTCGCGGATCCGGACCTGCGGCTGATAGACGGCAGCCTAGTGCCCGCCGAAGGCCTCGACCTCCGGGTGGTCACCACTCCCGGGCATTCACCGGGGCACATCTGCCTGGTCGATGAGCCGCACGGCCTGATCTTCAGCGGGGACCATGTCCTGCCGCGGATCTCCCCGCACATAGCCCTGGAGCTGCCTGGACCGGCAAACCCGTTGGCGGACTACTACGAGTCCCTGGACCTGATCGCGTTCGAGGACGCGATGGAGGTCTGCCCTGCGCACGAGTACCGCTTCAGCGGCATGCAGCGGCGGGTGGCACAGTTGGTCGAACACAATCGCGAACGCTCCGCGGAGGTCCTGCGGGTGCTGGATCGGCACCGGCCCGAAACGGTCTGGGACATTGCCCGGCACCTGACCTGGTCCCGTGGCTGGGATTCCCTGCAGGCCTTCTCGCTGCGCCTGGCGGTATCGGAAACAGCCAGCCATGTGGTGTATCTCCGCTCACAGGGCCATGATATCGACGTGCCCGTCACAGAACCCCGGCCGGCTGTCTCCCGGTGACGGCACCCTGCCGGTCCAGCATCTCGTCGGGGCGGCCAGCCGCCGAATTAGGTGCCCCCTGACCTAGGACGAGCGGAACAGTGGGGCGTGCATCACCGGCGCGACAAGAGGTATCAAAGCCCGTTGTCCGTTTCATCTGACTTGTTGCAGTCAAGAGATCGCGCCACACGTTTACCCCACGGAAATGATGGAAAAACGGTGACATGTCAAGGGTCTCCCCTGGGGCCAAAAACGCCTAGATTCCGCGGATCATCAGGGCGCCGCAAGCCCTTGGCAACCAATGAAATACGCCGTCCTCTGAGAAGAGTTCAGGAGTTCGAATCTCCTTAGCTCCACAGTTTTAGCGCCACAGTGAAGGCCCTTTGACCTGCGGAAACGCAGGGTGGGAGGGCTTTTTGCTTGTCTGATCTGAGACTCACCACATGGAAACCACACGCTTTGGGACACCTTCCGGGAGATCGCGGCCAGCGCACTGAACGACGACAGCTCAAGCCGCGGGCATAGCGGCCCCTGCCGTGGGATGCAATGATCGGGTGATGAGCTTGCCAACTTTCAGTGCCACCGTCCACCGCTCCGGCGTGCGCGTCGCGGCCATGGCCATCATAGGGATGGCCGTAGCGCTGCTCGTCGGCAGTCTGGGCTCCTGGGCGTATGCTCCGGTTGTTGGATGGGCGGCAGCGTGCGTGACCTATCTGATCTGGGCATGGTCGGTGATCAGCCGCCTTGATGCCACGGACACGGCAGCGCATGCCATCCGGGAGGACCCGGGCCGGATCGCTTCGGACGTCCTCGTGCTGGCAGCGACCTTGGCCAGCTTCGGGGGTATCGGTCTTATCCTGCTCGAGGCCGGGTCCGCCCAGGGCGGCCTGAAGGCGGCCATCATAGCCCTGGCGCTGGGCAGCATTACGCTTTCCTGGCTTCTGGTTCATACCCTGTTTACCCTCCGGTACGCCACCATCTACTACCGCGAAAATGCCGGGGTGGACTTCAACGAAAAGAAGCAGCCGAAGTACGCGGATTTTGCGTACCTCTCCTTCACGATCGGCATGACGTTCCAGGTCTCGGACACCGACCTGACTTCCGACGCCATCAGGTACACAGCCCTCCGCCAGGCGCTGCTCTCGTACGTGCTGGGAGCCATCGTCCTGGCCACCACCATAAATCTTGTCGCCGGACTGGTCCACTAACATCCAAGCGGGAATCCGCTGGCTCCCGGGTATACCGACGGCGCTAGGGCCCAGGCGGAAAGCTGAGAGCGTAGACCCGGGGGAGCCGTGGGGCCTGGGCCGTCCGGGTGCGGCGGCGGGGTATGGGTTTCTCCGCCACGGGGTGCGGGCGTAGGCTGTCACGGGACAGCCAGCCACCACCGCTGAGGAGTGAGCAATGATTGGAAAGACCAAGGCTTCCCGCGCTGCGAACGAAGCCGCATCTGCTGCCCGGGACCGTGCCGAAAAATGGATCAAGAACGCGTCCGTCAAGTCCTCGCCCCAGGCCGAAGCGGCCATCCGGTGGGCGGTGTCCAGGCTCGACGAGGCCCACGTCCCCGACGTGGTTCACGGTGTGGTTCTCACGCTGACAGGAAACAGGAAGGTCGCCAACCGGGCACGAAAGGCTGCCTCGCGGGCCGTACTGCGTGCGGAAAGGAAACTCCATCCAGCAGGCCGACCTTCAGGAAAGACGTTTCTTGCTTCCGCTCTGGCTGCCGCAGCGGCCGCAGCGGCAGCCGTCCTGGCCTGGCGGATGCTGACCAGCCGTCCTGACCCGAAGAAATCAGAGGCGGAGCAGCAGACCTCCTCCATCTAGAGCGGCACGTCCAGGTCTCCTGGAAAAGTAACTCCGTCATGCCGGCAGGGAACGGTCGTCAAGGCCCTATCCCGGATCCCCTTGTCCGGCGCCGAAGGAAGGGTGCCGGGGATCTCCTGCCCATATCCGGACCGCGGCGATGGCAGCGCCGGTGTCGGCGTTGATTCAATGAAGGATCCACCACGGCATCCACCAGGGGATCCGGTACCTGCCCGGTGCGGGTTCTCCGGCCCCTGCTGCTCGGCGGTCCCGCAATTGATGGAACAGATCCCGTGCGCCCGTGACCGGCTCCCCGGCGACCTGCCGCCTCGGGGCCGGTCTCCCGGTGTTTTCCCACCGCACAGGGCCGATGATGAGGGCAGCGCCGGAGGGTCCTTGCGATGAGCGGACGGAAGGTCCTTGTGGGTTTCGCGGGGATGGAACGGTTTCGGGCCGTGGGGATCCCGCCCGCTGCCGGTCGTACGCGGCCCGTTTGACCGGGTCGCGGAGGATCGCGTAGGCGTCCATGATGTCGCGCAGTTCCTGGTCGCGCAGTTCTTGTGCGCCGGAGTCCGGGTCTGCGGCCACGGCTCCGGGGGCGCGGGTATCGGGATGATGGGCGCGAACAAGCGCCCGGTAGACGCGGCTGACTTCACGCGCCGTGGCCGCCGGATCCAGGTGGAGCACCTTGTAGGGGTCCGGGCTGTGCTCTTTCATGGTCCCGCTTTTCCTGCTGTTGTTCCTTTCGGTCCCTGTTGCCGGGGCCCTGGGGTGTGGGGATGGTCCCCGGCCCGCTGGGCCGGGGACCATCGGTGCGGGAGACATCGTCGGGGGCCGCTTT